>JBFKMV010000199.1:0-8977 GCA_041629655.1 Candidatus Polarisedimenticolaceae bacterium | reverse complement strand
TCCGATCCGCCTCGCGCCTGGGTCTCGGTGGAAACCACGCGGGCCAACCGGCTGGCCGCGGAGCTGCTGGCGAGCGGGCGCGTTCACGGCGCGGGCCGGTTGCTGGAGCTCCGTCGCGAGGTCCGCCGCGGCGGAAGCCGCTTCGACTTCGTCGTCGAGCGGCCACAAGGCAAGCTGTGGGTCGAGGTCAAGTCGGTCACGCTGGTCGAACGCCGCGTGGCCCTGTTCCCCGACGCCCCGACCGTGCGCGGGCGCCGTCACGTGGACGAGCTGGCCGGGATCGCGCGGGGCGGCGAGCGCGCGATGGTGCTGTTCGTGGTGCAGCGCGGCGACGCGCGGAGCGTGCGGCCGCATCGCGGGATCGATCCCGCGTTCGCCGAGGCCCTGGCCTCGGCGCGCGAGTCCGGAGTGCTGCTGCGCGCCGCGGCGTTCCGGATGGAGCCCGGCGGGGCGGCGACCTATCTGGGAGCGCTTCCGGTCCGAACGCGCGCACGTTCGCCAATGGTACGGTGATCCGCGGCCCGCTCACACCGTCCCCCGCTGCGCGCGCGCGGCGTTGACCGCGGTCCGGCAACGGCGTAGAAGAACCGCGTCGACGGACCTTCCCCGTTCGAACGGAGGCACTCATGGGACGCGCGATCTGCCGTGTCGCTGCGCTGTTACCGCTGTTGGCGACCGCCGCGCTGGCCGACACCGCGTCGATTCCCGCGAGCAAGGACAACACGCTGATCTTCAACATGATGGGACTGCTCAGCAACGGCGCCGGCCAGCACTTCTTCGCCGGCGCGACGGGCACCGGCGCGGTGCGTCGCGGGGTGATCGCGTTCGACGTCGCGGGCGCGATTCCCGCCGGGTCGACGATCACGAGCGCCACGCTGAAGCTCAACATGTCGCGCACCCACTTCACCTCGGGGCCGGAGACGATCCGGCTGCGCCGGCTGACCTCGAACTGGGGCGAGGGCACCTCGGTCGGCATGATGGGCGAGGGCGGTGGCGCCGGCTCGACCGCCGGCGACGCGACCTGGATCCACACCTTCTTTAACAACGCGTTCTGGACCACCGCCGGCGGCGACTTTTCCGCGGTCACCAGCGCCAGCGCCGTCGTCGGCAATCCCGGCGCCTACAGCTGGGGCTCCACGGCGGAGATGGTGGCCGACGTCCAGGGCTGGCTGGACAACCCGGCGAGCAACTTCGGCTGGATCCTGATCGGCAACGAGGCCGGCATCAGCACGGCCAAGCGCTTCGACTCCAAGGATAACTTGCTGCCGGCGGTCCATCCCGAGCTGGTGGTCGAGTTCACACCCGGCGGCGGCGGCACCGCGGCGGGCCGGGTTCCCGACGGCGACGACGTGCCGGGCGTCCCGCTGACCGTGACCAAGGTCGGCGGCGGCGATCTCACGCTGGCCTGGAGCAGCTCGTGCCTGGGAACCGACAACGACTACGAGATCTACGAGGGCACGATCGGTGGGACCTTCACCAGCCACGCCGCGCGGGTCTGCACGACGGGCGGCGCGACGTCGTTCAGCCTGACGCCCGCCGGAGGCGACACCTATTACCTGGTCGTGCCGCGGAACGCGGCCAACGAGGGCTCCTACGGCACCGGCAGCGACGGCCTCGAGCGCGGCACGGGGGGCGGCCAGTGCCTACCGCAGTCGGTCGGCGCCTGCTCCTGATCGTTCCGCCGGCGCGCCCGGCATTCGCGAGCGCAGGAAGTCGTGGAGCAGCACCGCGGCCAGCTCCTGGCCGGCCACGTTGATGTGGCCGGTGCCGTTCCAGAACAGGAGCTCCTCCGGCACCGCCGACGACCGCCGCGGCGCGCGCGCGCGGAACTCCTCCGTCATCGTCAGCAGCGGTACGCCGAGCTGACCGGTGATCCGCGCCAGCTGCCGGTCGGGGAAGTCCGCGTCGTAGTCGCCGGCTTCCGTCCCCGCGAGGTCCAGCACGGTCTGCCAGCGGTCGTCGTAGACCTGCTCCGACGAGGGGATCGTCAGCACGACCAGCTCGCCGCCGCCCGCGCGGACCTCGTCGCGCAGCGCCTCCAGCAGGCGGCCCGTCAACGTCCAGGCGTGCGCGAGGTCGTCGTCCGGCCGCGTCGAGAAGATCCGCTTCTCGTTCGGCACCCCGGCCAGCTCGCGGGCGCTGCCGCGCAGGATCGCCATCCTGCCCTTCAGCCAGATGTAGAAGCGGCTGTATTGATTGGCCCAGTTGCTCAGGGGTCGCGAACGCGCCGCGAACGGAAGCCGGACCAGCTCGCCCGTCTCGTCCAGGTCGAAGTAGATCCGCCGCGCCGAGGTCAGCCGGCGGCTGTTGTCGGCGAGGTCGTTGCCGACGTTGAACGCGCAGACGACGACGTCGGGGGAGTAGCGCGAGACGAGGTGCCGGAACAGCGCGAGCTGTTGCCCGGTGCTGGAGCTGGAGACGCCGAAGTTCAACGCCTCCCAGCGCAGCGCCCCGGGCTCGGAACGGTTCAGCAGCGTCTCGAGCTTCCGGACCAGGGTCTGCTCCTCGTCGGTGGCCACGGCGACGATCATCGAGTCGCCGAGCACGGCGATCCGCCGCACGTCGGCGGGCTTGGCGAACGGGCGGTCGGGGTCCCGGAAGCCCTGCGCGTTGAAGCGCAGCTCGACGCGGCGGTCCGACTCGGGCACGTAGACCGTCTCGTGGTAGTCCGCCCGGTAGCGCTTGCCGATCTCGGGATCCTGGACCTGGAGCGACGGCCCGGTGTTGCCGAACAACCGGGTGGCCGCCTCGCCGAGCAACAGCACCAGAAGGATCGCCGCGCCGACGAGACTCAGATTGGCGAGGAGGGTGCGGATCCGTGTCCCCAAAACGAGGCGATTCTAACAGACCGCAAGGCCTCGAGCCCGCGCGACGAGGCGATTCGGCGATGTGGTAACGTGCGCGGCGTCGGAGGTGCGATCGGTGTGCGGTCTGGCAGGCGTCCTGGGCGGTGACTCCGCTCCCGAGCGATCGGAGATCGTGCGGCGGATGCAGGAGACCCTGACCCACCGCGGTCCCGACGGCGAGGGATTCGTCTCCCGCGGCGAGTGCACGCTCGGTTTCCGGCGGCTGGCGATCATGGACGTCAACGCCCCCGCGCCGCCGTTCTTCAACGAGGACGGCGACGTCTGGAGCGTCTGCAACGGCCAGATCTACAACAGCCGCGAGGTGCGGGCGGAGCTGGAGTCCCGGGGACACCGCTTCGGGACCCGGGTCGACACCGAGGTCATCCCGCATCTCTACGAGGACTACGGAACGCATCTCGCCGACCGGCTCAACGGCATGTTCACCTTCGCCGTCTGGGACGAGACGCGGCGGCGATTGCTGCTGACCCGCGACCGTGCCGGCGAGAAGCCGCTGTTCTACTGGCAGGGCGACGGCGAGTTCGCCTTCGCCTCGGAGCTGCGCGCGCTGCTGGCCCATCCGCGCGTCGCCCGTGCCGTCGACCCGGTGGCGTTGCGCCGCTACCTCGTCCACGACTACTTCCCGACCCCGCTCACCCCGCTGGCCGGCATCGAGAAGCTCGAGGCCGGGCACTCGCTGGAGGTCCGCGACGGCAAGGTCCGGGTGTGGCAGTACTGGGACCCCGCGGAGTTCTTCGGCGACGAGCAGAGCCGGCGCCGCAAGCTCGACGACCTGGTCGCGGAGCTCGACGAGCGCATCTCGACCGCCGTCGCGCGGCGGCGGCGCAGCGACGTTCCGGTGGGCCTGTTCCTGTCGGGCGGGCTCGACTCGTCGCTGGTGCTGGCGCACATGACCGAGCAGGCGGGCCGCGGCGTTCCGGTCTTCGCGATCGGTCACGCCGACGGCTCGTTCGACGAGGCCGGGTTCGCCGAGCAGACGGCGCGGCACTTCGGCGCCGAGTTCCACCGGCTGACGCTGGCCGAGAGCGACCTGGAGGAGGGCTTGCGCCTCGTCGGCGCGGGGCTGGACGAGCCGCTGGGCGACGCCTCGACGATCCCCACGCACCTGCTGGCGCGTCTGGCCCGCCGGCACGTCAAGGTCGTGCTGTCGGGCGAGGGGGCGGACGAGCTGTTCGGCGGCTACCCGACCTACGCCGGCGACCGCGTGGCCGAGACCTGGCGACGCTTGCCGCGCTTCGTGCGCCGCGCGGCCGGCGCCGCGCTGCGACGGCTGACCCCGGTCAAGATGAGCAACGTCGGCCTCGATTACCTGGTCGGCCGGTTTCTGGGCGGGGCCGAGCTGGAGCGCGTGGAGCGGCACCACCGCTGGTTCGGCAGCATCCCGCCGGAACGGCACGCCGAGCTGCTGGCGGCGCCCGTGCTCGAGGCGCTGCGCGACGACGACCCGTTCGGCTCGGCGCGCGCGCGGCTGCGCGGCCGCTCGCTGCCCGACGGCGTCTCCGAGCTGCTGTACACCGACTTCACGATGTACCTGCCCGACGACCTGCTGACCAAGGTCGACCGGGCGACGATGCTGGCCTCGCTGGAGGCGCGGGCGCCGTTCCTCGATCACGACGTGGCGCAGTTCGCGTTCGGCCTGCCCTCCTCGCTCAAGGTCAAGGGCTGGCGGGGCAAGGCGATCCTGCGGCGCGCGGCGCGCGACCGGCTGCCGGCCGAGGTGCTGCGCCGCCGCAAGCGCGGCTTCAACATCCCGTTCTCGCGCTGGCTGCTGCACGGGCTCGGCGAGCGGCTGCGGCAGCGCTTCGACCGCGAGCGTGTCGAGGCGCGGGGCCTGCTGAACCCGGCCGGGGTCGGGCGGCTGCTCGACGAGCACCTCGGGGAGCAGGCCGACCATCGGAAGCCGCTGTTCACGCTGCTGGCGCTGGACCTGTGGTGCGACCGCACGTTCGGCGAGGGCGCGCCGGTGCCGCTCGCCTCCGCCGCGTCCGTCACCCCGGCGGCCGTCGAGCGTCGATGAGGGGACGGAGCGCGGTCCTCGCGCTGGCGGCGACGCTGTTCCTGTGGAACCTCTGGGGCTACGACGTGTGGGCCCCCGACGAGCCCTACTTCGCCGAGGGCGCGCGCGAGATGATCGTCGACGGCGAGTGGGTCGTCCCGCACGTCAACGGCGTGGTCACGACCGACAAGCCGCCGGTGTTCTTCTGGCTGATCGCGCTGTTCTCGCTCTCGCTGGGCGGCGAGGTCAGCTCGTTCACGGCCCGGCTGCCCTCGGTGCTGGCGGCGCTGGGGACGCTGGCGCTGACGATGCGCCTGGGGCGGCGGATCGCCGGCGACCGTGTCGCGATCTTGGCCGGGTTCGTGCTGGCAACGTCGTACATGTTCTGGGAGAAGGCGCGCTGGGGGCAGATCGACTCCACGCTGTGCTTTCTGATCTGGGTCGCGCTGAGCGCGTTCGAGTCGTTCCGCGCCGGGAACGCGCGCGGTCGCCCCGCCGCGGCGTTGTTCTGGTCGGCGATGGCGCTGGCGGTGCTGGCCAAGGGGCCGGTGGGGCTGCTGCTGCCGCTGGCCATCGCGGCGATCACGCTGGCCGTCGACCGCGATCTCGGGCGCTGGCGCCGCTTCGGACCGCTCACCGGTCCGGCCTGCTTCGCGCTCGTCGCCGGGGCCTGGATCGCGCTGACGATGACCGTCGGCCCCGCCGAGTACTCGGTGTGGGGCGCGCTGCGCGAGCACTTCGTGGACCGCGGCCTCCACGGGATGCACCACAAGCAGCCCTTCTGGTACTACCTCGAGGTGCTCCCCGTCTACCTGCTCCCGTGGACCGGTCTGGTGCCGGGCGCGCTGCTGCTGGCCTGGCGGCGGCGCGACGCCGGCGACCGGCTGCTGCTGACTGCGGCGCTGTTCGTGGTCGTGTTCTTCTCGATCTCGACCGAGAAGCGCGAGCTCTACGCGCTGCCGGCCTACCCGGCGTTCGCGCTGCTGGTGGCGCGCTTCGCCACGGAGCTGTTCGACGAGGCGCGTGCGCGCACGGCCGCGATCCACCCGCGGTGGCTGACCGCGGGGCAAACGGTGGTGGGAGCGCTGCTGGTCGCGCTCGGCGTCGCGCTGCCCTTCGTGGCCCGCCGCTTCGACGAGGTGCCCGGGTGGATCCCGCCGGTGCTGGCGGTGATCCTGGGCGTCGCCGGAGCGGTGACGCTCGTGGCACTGGCCCGGGGGCGCAAGCGCACCGCGGTGCTGGCGCCGGGCGTCGGGTTCGTGGCGGCCTACCTGTTCGCGGCCAGCGCGCTGCTCCCGGCGCTGAACCCCGTCAAGTCGGGTCGCGCCTTCGCCGAGCGCATCCGCGAGGTCGCCGGCGCGTCGTACGCGGCGGGACGGCCGGTGCTGGCCTACGACCTGAGCAACCTGCCCGAGACGTTCGCGTTCCACACCGAAGGGCTGTACACGATCGAGACCCGCGACCCCGAGCGTCTCGTCGCGCACCTCGAAAGCGACGGCACGGTGTTCGCCGTGGTCCACGCGCCGGCGCTGGAGTCGCTGCCCGGGGATCTCGCGGCGCGCGTGCGCGTCCTCGACCGGACCCGCCTCAGCCGCCGCGACGTGCTCTTGATCGCCAACCGCTAGACCGGAAACGCTCTCAGCGCTGGCAGCCGGGGCAGCTCGTCCGGCTTCGGTCGTCCGGCTTCAGTGTTTCGTGCGCCGGATTCCGTGAGAGGCACTCGGTGAATCCCGCCCGGCCACTGAGCCCATACGAGGTGCTCGAATTGACGGGGTGCGGCAAGCGCCGTATAAAGGGAATCAAGAGCCTCCCCCTTCCTTGGAGGATTGCGCGACTGAGGATCGAGGTCGAAGATGTCGACGACCCGAACGGGGTCAGAGTGACCGCGACGGCGGCCTGGGGCGCCTGCGACGTCAATCAGGGGATCGAGTCCTGCGAGCACGTATGCTCGGTAACCGCGACCGACTTCGAGAACCCCCTGCACGGAATAAAAGGCAACTGGGCCTTCGACTCGCACCATCAGCGGGCCTTCGCGGACCTGTTCCGGGCGGGCAGCGAGCAAAACCCCTGACCGTCGCGGCGGCGCGCGTAGCATGGTGCGGCACCTTCTCAAAACCGCGACGCTTCCGCTGTTGTTTCTGGCGCTTCACGGGCCGGCAGGAGCGGCGCCGCCGCTCGAGGTCGACCTGCTGGGTGATCCCGACGCCGTTCGGATCGACGCCGTGGATCTCGGTGACATGTTCGGGATCTCCATGGCGAGCTGCGACGTCAACGGCGACGGCGTGGACGATCTGCTGGTTGGGGCGCACGAGGCCGACGGACCCGGCAACAGCCGCGGTCTGGCGGGTGAGGTTTACGTCCTCTACGGACGCCGCGGCACGTGGACGGGCCCGATCGCGATCGGGAGCACGGCGGACGTGAACGTCATCGGCCAGGAGATGTTCGACAGCCTGGGGTGGGGCGTGGCCTGCGGGGACGTCGACGGCGACGGCTTCGGCGACTTGATCCTGGGGGCACATACGGCCGACGGTCCCGGCAACTCTCGCGATGGCAGCGGTCAGATCCACATCGTGCTCGGCGGTACATCACTGCCCTCCGTGATCGATCTGGCGATCGAGCCCGGGATCATCCTCTACGCGGCCGAGACCAACGACGTCATGGCCCGCGAACCGGTGGTCGGAGACATCAACGGGGATGGCCTGTTGGACGTGCTCGCCAGTTCCCCACGCGCCAGGGATCGAACCGGCGCACTGACAACTGCCGGGAGGGTCTACGTCGCCTTCGGCCGCACGTCCTGGCCGGCTGGAATTGACTTTCTCACGCAGGCCGACGTGACGGTCTACGGAAGCAGGGACCTGGACCAGTTGTCCTCCGGCCTGGCCTCGGGAGACCTGGACGGGGACGGGATCGACGAGATCGTCGCCAGCGCCATCCAGGGTGATGGCCCGGACGACTCCCGACCCGGTTCCGGCGAGATCCATGTATTCAAAGGCCGCGCGTTGTGGCCGTCCGTGATCGATCTCGAGGTGGAAGCGTCCGACATGGTGCTCTACGGGGCCGACGCGGGCGATCAATTCACGGGTTCCACCGACCTGAAGGTCAGCGACCTCGACGGCGACGGCCTCGCGGAGGTGGCCGCCGGATCGTTCAGCGCCGACGGCCGGAACAACGACGCGGATTTCACGGGGGAGATTCGACTGCACGAGCCCGGAACGACGCTTCCCGCCACGGTCGATCTCGCGGTCGAGAGCGATTCCGTTGTCTATGGCGCCGATCCGAGCGACTTCATGGGCGCAGCGGTCTGGATCGGGGACATCGACGGCGACGGCAGGGACGATCTGATCGGCAGCCCGACCGGCGGCGACGGGCCGGACGGGTCGCGGACCGACGCCGGCGAGATCACCGTATTCTACGGGCGCGATCCGTTCCCCGCGGATCTCGACGCGGGTCTCGGCGAGGAGGACCTGATCGTGTTCGGGGCGCTCGAGTCCGACATGTTGGGGTGCGGGGCGACGGCGGACATGAACGGCGACGGCGTGGACGAGATCGTCGCTGCCTCGGCGGTGCAGCACGACACCCGCCTCCCCGCGGTCTGGCTGATCAGTCCCGTCGACACCGACGAGGACGGCCTGACCAACCTCCCCGACAACTGCGCCCTGGTCTTCAACCCCGCCCAGCACGACGCCGACGGCGACCTCGTCGGGGACGCCTGCGACAACTGCCCCGCCCTTCCCAATGTCGATCAGGCCGACTCCGACCAGGACGGCGTCGGCGACCCGTGCGATCAGTGCCCCGGCCAGCCCGGCGGGGACGCCTCCGATCCCGACGGTGACGAGGTGACAAACTGCACCGACAACTGCCCGCTCGCCTCCAACCTCGACCAGGCCGACGGCGACGCGGACGGGATCGGGGACGCCTGCGACCTCTGCCCCGGCGACACGGTCAACGATCCCGAGGGGGACGGGCTGTGCGCCGCGGTGGACAACTGCCCGCTGAGCTTCAATCCCGTGCAACGGGACCAGGACGCCGACGGCGTCGGCGATCGCTGCGACGTCTGCCCGGGAGCCTTCGACCCCGCCCAGGCCGACGCCGACGGCGACGGCGCGGGCGACGCCTG
>JBFKMV010000198.1:0-9058 GCA_041629655.1 Candidatus Polarisedimenticolaceae bacterium | reverse complement strand
CCGGGCTGGAGAGCCGGACGTCCCGGCCCTCGACGCGCTCCTCGGGCAACTCCTGATGCCGCCGTGACTTGCAGAGATCTGCCCGGTCGGGGGACGGCTGCCACCGATTGGTACCGAATTTGCGACTGGAAGGGGCAGGTTTCTAACCAATGACGCCGGGCCGCGCGGGGAGCGCGGGCCGGGCAGACGGGGGTTCTATGCAGCATGTGACGAGACTTCTTGTGGCAGCGCTCGTGGTTTGTCTCGTGGCCTCGACGGTCTACGCGGCCAGCGACGTGCGGGCGATGCCCGACCGCCAGGTCCGGCCGGGGGTCAACCTGCCGGTCTGGGGCAACGCCGGAAACTTCGGGGGGTTGGGTGACGGGTCCGCCAACGGCGAGGCCTACACCTGGTCCTTCTCGGCCAACCCGGACGTGGTCATCACCGACGACGCCAACCTCAGCGGTATCGTCGGCAACGACCGCTACGTCGTGGAGGTCGTGAGCTTCGCGCTGATCAACGGCAGCACGCGCGAGATCATCACGGCGACGCTGGACGTCGGCGGCACCACCGACACGGTGCAGATCGACATCGTCGATCCGACCGACCCGATCTCCGACACGCCGGCCGAGAACCTGCAGGTCGACGTGAACATCTCGATCGCCGACGGTTTGCGGTACATGTACCTGAACCAGCAGACCAACGGGTCGTGGACCTCGAACTTCAGCGGCCAGAGCAGCTACACCGTGTCCCACACCGGTCTCTGCGCCTGGGCGTTCGAGAACAGCGGCCACGCGCCGAGCCAGAACACGGCCTACTCGCCGTTCGTGCAGCAGGCGCTGGACTATCTGTTCACGACGGGCACGATCGTCAGCGTCGCCGGAAAGCCGGGGCGCAACTTCCACAGCCACCTCGCGGGCACCGTCGGCATCAACCCGACCGGGCCGAACTATCCGGCCGCCGGCGGTGATTTCGACGAGAACTACTCCGGCCCGATCTCGGCCGCCGCGATCATCGCCAGCCTGACCCCGGCCGCCGTCGTCGGGGTCGGTCCCGCGGCCGGCCTGACCTACAAGCAGTGGATCGAGGAGTACACCGACTGGTCGAACTACGGCCAGGCCCGCGGGTACGGCAACAACGATCCCGAGGGTGGCTGGTACTACTACGCCGGCGTCGACCAGAACGACCACTCGGTCAACAGCTGGATGTACCTGGCGCTCGAGGGCGCCGAGACGGTCTTCGGGGCGACGTTCGACCCGGCGATCAAGGACAGCGTGGACACCGCGCTGGTCAACCGCCAGGAGGACACGCTCGCCGACCCGGGCTTCGGCCGCTTCGGCTACTACGGCAAGACCGGCGTGTCCGACGTGCCGGCCTACAACACGACCTGCGCCGGGCTCTCGGGGCTCGCCTTGGAAGAGCTGCCGGGCAACAAGTCGGCCGGTACCCCGGCCTATCCGGGCACCGGCAATCCGGTCGCGCCCGCCAACCTCGACAGCTACGTCGAGAAGCGCGACGCGGCGCTGGCCCATCTGGGCCGCTGGTGGGCGGTCAACCCGAGCGGTTTCAGCTGGCTCAACGGCAACCACGGCAACCACTACGCGATGTTCGCCTGCTGCCGCGGTCTGCGCCTGAACAACATCACGACGCTGACCAACGACGGCACCTATGGCGGCGCGGTCGGTCCGTTCAACTGGGAGACCAACATCACGGCGCCGGGCGCCCTGACCGAGGGCTACTGGCCGTTCCTGGTCCGGACCCAGAACGCCGACGGGAGCTGGGACCCGCTGCCGGGCTCGTTCCCCTACGACGCCGACTGGGATACCTGCTCGGCGATCTTCTGCCTGCAGCCGACGGTGTTCGGCCCGCCGCAGGCCGACTGCCCCGAGGATCCCGATCCGCGGACGCAGGGCTACTGGCACCGCCAGTGCCTCGGCATGGCGGCGAACGATCCGCAGTGCCCGGGCATCGACCCCGGCCGCAACGGCCGCGGTCCGCAGGCGCCGAACGATCCGGACTTCTGCCCCGAGTACTACGACTGCTCGAACGAGGTGCTCGAGGACCTGGGCTTCTTCGGCGAGCTGACCTGCGACGCCCTGAACGCCGATCCCGCCAACGACAAGTGCGAGAAGGCGCTCAAGCAGCTCACGGCGCTGATCCTCAACCGTTGCTCCGGTCGCCTGCAGAACGGCTGCGAGGTGGACGTGAGCGCGCAGGGCTGCGAGTCGACCGACGTGGGCAGCCTGATCACCGAGCTCGCCGACCTGATCCACAACGGCGACTGCAACAAGGCCGCCTCGTGCGCCGGAGCCGTCAACGAGGGTGACGCGCTGGTCGGCGGCGGCGGTGGCGACATCCTGGCCGAGGACGCCGAGACGCCGATCGAGACGATCGATCCGGTGAGCCCGGTGGACCCGGGTCCGGGAGACGGCGGCGACATCACACGGCCCGGCCGCGACGGCCGGCGCGCGGGTGACCGCCAGCCGCGGAGGCGCTGACGCGCTAGTTTTTTGATGCTCTGATCATCACGGGGCGCGGTTCGCCGCGCCCCGTTTTTTTTGCCGATCAGCTCGCGCCGCCGGGCTCCGGAAACACCTGCACACCCCGGATCTCGAGCCACTGGCCGACGGCGGTCCCGTCCCCGGTCCGGGCGTGGACGCCGAGGTAGCCGGCCTCGCCGGCGATGCGGCCGATCTCCTCCAGCGTCTCGTGACGCTGCTGCGGCGACATCCGGACCCACGCGCCGGTGTCGAGCCGGACGTACAGGCTGGGCGGCTTGGCCGTCACGGCCTGGACGGCCTCGACGTGCGAGAACCGGTCGGCGCTCAGCAGCGGCGGCGGCTCGTACCGGGTCGTGTTGAGTGCCTGGATCCCCCACGCGGCCGCGCTGACGACCAGCATCGCGACCAGCAGCCCGGTCCGGCGATGGCTCCTGTTGGCCTTGCGCGGGCGGGCCACGCCGGGGCGCGAGGGCCGCGCCGGCTCCTGGTCGAACCGTCCGAGGTAGAAGCCGGAAGGGTTCGGTTCCGCCGGCTGGTCGCCGGCAGCGGGCGCGGGGGTCGTCGTCGTGGCTGGACTAGCGGACTTCATGAGCGGGCGTCAGCACTCCGTCCTTGTACACGTAGACGCCGTCGAAGTAGGCCCCGCCGGTCAGCGGCGCGTCGTCGGAGTCGACGACCAGGATCCGCACCGTGGGGTCGTACTTCAGGGTCATCTCGAGCCAGAACTCCTGGTTCGTGCCCTGGTCGTCGGGCGAGTCGTAATCGTCGGCCTGACCGCCGGACAGCCGGGAGGGCAGCCCGCCGCGGTAGTAGCCCATCGAGACCAGGGGCTCGAAGGTGTCCAGCTGGAAGTTCGGCGCGGAGGTCGCGTAGGGGTACATGTTCCGGTCGACGAAGTGCTGCTTGAATCCCGTGTAGAGCGTCTTGGCCTCCGCCGCGGCGGAGGCGACGTGGGACCTGAGCATCGCCGCCTGGAGCTGCGGGATGGCGATCGCGGCCAGGATCCCGATGATCACCACCACGATCAGCAGTTCGATGAGCGTGAAACCTCGTTGCATCGTCCTGACTCCGCCCCGTGGGTTCGACTTCGCGGATACCAGGGTGGAACGTGGGTTCCCGAAGGCCGGAAGTCAAACACCCAAACGGCCAGCGGCGCTCGAAAAAGCCTCGGTTTAGGTGTTTTCCGGAGAATCCGGGTGCGGGAACCCGCCGCCGCGGGGAAAAAAAGAAAGCGTCCCCGGAACAGGAGGAGGGGGGCTTTCCGGGGACGCCCTCACGGACACTGACCTGACGTTTCCGTTCTGTCCGTGGGGTGATACGGGCGGGAGCGGGGTCTGGTTGCCCCGGGAGGCTTCAGTCGCGCCCTTCCCGCGGAGAACTCACCGCAACCGGCGGCTCTCCCGGCTGGGGCACGGCGCGCAGCGGCGAGCGCCTGCGGGCCTCCGCGGGGGACATGAACCCGAGGCACGCGATCAGCCGCTCGCGCACCTCGGAGCGCTCGACGATGAAGTCCAGCATGCCGTGCTCGACCAGGAACTCGCTGCGCTGGAACCCCTCCGGCAGCGTCTGGCGGATGGTCTGCTCGATCACCCGGGGCCCGGCAAAGCCGATCAGCGCCTTCGGCTCGGCGATGTTGATATCGCCGAGCATCGCGAACGACGCGGTCACGCCGCCGGTCGTGGGATCGGTCAACAGCGAGATGAACGGCAGCCCCGCCTCGTCGAGCCGCGCCAGCGCCGCCGAGATCTTGGCCATCTGCATCAGCGACAGCGCGCCCTCCTGCATGCGGGCACCGCCCGAACAGGAGATGACGATCAGGGCGCTCTGTCGCTCGAGCGCCAGCTCGATCGCCCGCGTGACCTTCTCGCCGACCACGCTGCCCATCGAGCCGCCCATGAAGCCGTATTCCATCACCGCCACCACGACCGGGTGGCCGCCGAGCGTGCCGGTGCACGTGATCACCGCGTCCTTCATCCCGGTCCGGCCCTGGTAGTCCAGAAGCCGCTTGCGGTAGGGCTTGGTGTCGACGAAGCCCAGGCGGTCCTCCGGCGCGATCTCGGCGTCGAATTCCTCGTAGCGCCCCTCGTCCAGCAACTGGTCCAGCCGCTCGCGCGAGCCGATCCTGAAGTGATAGTTGCACTTCGGACAGACGTTGGCCGAGCGGACGACCTCCTTGCGATAGACGATCTCCCGGCAGGCAGGGCACTTGACCCACAGCCCCTCGGGCACGTGGAGCCGTCGCTCCGGCGGCGGGAGCTTCGGAGTCTTCTCTTTCTTGAACCAGGCCATGGGGTACGCTTCGACCCAAGCTAACCCGGCCCCGGTTGAGCGTCAAGGAATCGAAAGCCGTTCTTTCGTCTCGCTTTCGCCGACGACCGCGTAGACGCGGTACTTCCCGTGCCGTCCCACCTCGCGCAACCGCCGGCGCACCTCGGGATCGATCGCGCCGAGATCGTCCGGGTCCACCACCAGCAGCGGTTCGTCGCCGTGCGCGATGCGCCGGCCCAGCGCGGCCGTCGTCACCCGCTCCGGAACGCGGTCGAGATAGAACACCAGGCTCGGGACGTGCATCTCGACCACGACCACGGGCCGGTCGCTCGACAGCTCGCCCACCTCGCGGACCAGGCCGCGCGCGCTGCGTTGTTCCGCCAGCGCCGGCAGCAGCCATCCGATCACCACGAACAGGAACGTGTACGCGGTCAGCGCGGCCACGCCGTAGACCCAGCGGGGGCGGCGCCGCACCAGCCCGACCACGGAGAGCGCGCCCCCCACCAGGTAGACGATCGAGCCGGTGATCGCCACGTCGCGGATCCAGTCCGGTTCGAAACGGTCCGCGGCGACGAGCAGCACGATGCCGAACGCGGCCAGCGTGCCGGTGAGCAGCGTCGGCCCGGTGGTGCGGTCCCGGTCGTCGAGCTCCTGGCTCAGCTCCCAAGTGACCAGGATCGCCGCCAGCGGGGCCAGCGGCACCAGGTAGTTCGGCAGCTTGCCCTGCCCGAGCGAGAAGAACAACAGCCCCGCCAGCAGGCTCCCGGCCGCGTACAGCGCGGTCCCGGCGCCGGGATCGCGGCGCCGACCCAGCACCCGCACCATCCCCAGCAGCAACGGAGCCAGCCAGGGCACGAAGCCGACCAGCACGACCTTGGCGTAGTACCACGGCGGCTCCACGTGCGAGGTGCCCGCGAAGTAGCGCTCGAGCGTCTCGGTGCGCAGCGTCTGGACTGTCTCGCCGATTCCGATCCGGATCACGAACGCCGCCGCCCACGGCAGCACCACGGCGCAGAACGCACCGATGAACACCAGGCCCGACCGCCGGGGCGGCAGCAGGTTGCGGCCGGCCGCGGTCCGGCCGGCCAGCATCAGCAGCAGCGGCAGCAGCACGCCGACCGGGCCCTTGGCCAGAAACCCCAGGCCCAGCAGCGCCCCGATCGCGGCGCTGCGGTAGCCGCCGACCTCCTCGGCGCGGCCGACGTCGAGGGCGATCGCCGCCAGCACGTGGACCGCCAGCAACGCATCCAGCGTGCCGATCCGGCCCACCGCCACGACCAGCGGCATCGTGCCCAGGATCGCGGCCGCCCACAACGCCCCCTCCTCGCCGAAGCGGCGGCGCACGGTCGAGCCGAGGATCACCAACGAACCGAGCGTGGCGAGCACCGCGGGCAGCCGGGCGACCAGCTCGCCGACGCCGAGCACCTGGAACAGGAAGATCTGGATCCAGTGCAGCAGCGGCGGCTTGACCAGCCGCGGCGACCATTCGTAGGTCGGCACGACCAGGTTGCCGCTGCGCAGCATCTCCAGCGAGGTTCGCGCGAAACGCGACTCGTCGGGATCGATCAACGGGATCGAGTGCGCACCGACCAGCAGCAGGGCCGCCAGCGCCGCGATCACGATCCAGAAACCGCTGCGGATACGCGCTTCCACCGCGCGCTATGATAGGCGCTGCCGCGAACCGCGGGAAGGACCCCTCCCGAGAGAGCGAAGCGATGCGACAGGATCCCGTCGGCTGGCTGTACGACCTCCAGCACCTCGGCGTCAAGCTGGGCCTCGACAACATCCGGGCCCTGCTCGACGTGCTGGAGCACCCCGAGTCGGCCTACCCCTGCCTGCACGTGGCGGGCACCAACGGCAAGGGCTCGGTGGCGGCGATGCTTTCGGCGATGCTGCGCGAGTCCGGCCGGCGTCCCGGGCTGTTCACCTCGCCGCACCTGGTGCGTCCGAACGAGCGGATCCGGATCGACGAGGCCGACATCGCGACGCCGGACCTGCACCGGCTGCTGGAAGCGATGCGGCAACGGATCGAGACCGGGCTGGCCGCCGGTCGGCTCGAGGTGCATCCGTCGTTCTTCGAGACGATCACCGCGACCGCGCTGACGGCGTTCCGCGAGCGCGAGGTCGGGGCGGCCGTGCTGGAGGTCGGACTCGGCGGCCGGCTGGACGCGACGAACGCGGTGGAGAGCCGCGTCGCCGTGATCGTCACGCTGGGACTCGACCACACCAAGACGCTCGGGCCGACGCTCGCGCAGATCGCGGGCGAGAAGGCCGGCATCGTCAAGCCGGGGCGGCCGCTGGTCACCGGCGTCGAGCAACCCGAGGGACTGGCCGTCCTGCGGCGGGTGTGTCGCGACGCGGGCTCGCCGTTGCTCCACGTCAGAGAGCACGCGAGCGTCCGGACGGCCGGCGACGGATCGTTCGAGATCCGGACGGCCGGCGCGCGGTACCGCGACCTCCGTCTGTCGCTGGCCGGGGTGCACCAGTTCGACAACGCCGCGGTCGCGGTCGTGGCGCTGGAGACGTTCCTGGACTCGCTCGGCGAGCGTCTCGATCCCGATGCGGTCCGGCGCGGGCTGGCGGCCGTCCGCTGGGCCGGGCGATTGCAGTGGATTCCCGGCAGTCCGCCGCTGCTGCTCGACGGCGCGCACAACGCCGAAGGCGCGGCGACGCTGGCCCGGTTCCTCGAGGGCTGGACGCCGCCGCGCGGCAGCGACGGAGCGCAGCGCGCGCGGCCGGTGCTGTTGTTCGGGGCGATGCGCGGCAAGGACCTCGACGGGATCCTGTCGCCGCTGGCCGCGTTCACGGACACGGTGGTCGTCACGCAGCCGGGGGTTGAGCGGGCCGCCGAGGCCGACGAGCTGCTGGCCGCCGCGGAACGCCGGTTCGCGCGAGCGGAGCTGGTGCGCGACCCGGCCGGCGCGTTCGAGCGCGCGCGGACGCTGGCCGGCAACGAGCGTTACGTCCTGGTCGCCGGATCGCTGTACCTGGTCGGCCAGGTGCTGGGCCTGCTGGAGCGCGCTGCCGTGCCCGGCCCGGTCTCGATGTAGGGTCGCGCTGCCGGTGGCCCTGGCCCTCGACGTGTTGCTGTGGCTGATCGCCGGGGCGTGGCTCTGGACCAGCGTGAAGTGGGCGCTGGACCTGCTCGCCGTCCCGTTGCTGCCCGCGCTCGACGAGCCTCCCGCGGGGCCGTTGCCCCGGGTCTCGGTGATCGTCGCGGCCCGCGACGAGGCGGAGCGCATCGAGACCACCGTGCAGCGGCTGCTCGGGCAGCGCGACGTCGACCTGGAGCTGATCGTCGTCGACGACCGCTCCGTCGACGGGACCGGCGAGATCCTGGCCCGCCTGTCCCGCGACGACGCGCGGCTCCGGGTGCTGCGCGTCGACGCGCTGCCCGACGGCTGGATCGGCAAGTGTCACGCGCTCCAGACCGGCGGCGCGGCGGCCGGCGGCGACTGGATCCTGTTCACCGACGCCGACATGTGGCTGGCGCCGGACCTGATCGCACGCGCGGTGCGCGCCGCCGAGACCGAGCGGGCGGACCACGTCAGCCTGTTCCCGCATCAGCGCGAGGTCCGGCTGTCGGGTCGCGTGGCGGGACTGCTGTTCTCGATGCTGCTGTTCGGGAACGCGGCCGGAGTGAACCGCGACCGCAAGCGCGCCTTCTTCGGCGTCGGCGCGTTCAACCTGGTTCGCAGCGAGGCCTACCGCGCGCTGGGCGGCCACGAGCCGCTGCGCCTGGAGATCTGCGACGACATCAAGCTCGGCCTGCTGCTGAGCCGCGCCGGGCGCCGCTCGCGGGCCTACGTCGCCGGCCACGACCTCGAGGCCGCGTGGGCCCGCACGGCCGCGGAACTGGTGGCGGCGCTGGAGAAGAACATGTTCGCGATGCTCGGCTTCAGCGTGCCGCTGGCGCTGGCCGCGGTCACGCTGAATCTCGTGCTGTGGGGCGGCGCGGTGCTGGGCCCGCTGACCGGGCGCCCCGCCGGGTTCGCGGCGGCGCTGGCGTGGTTGACGCTGGCCCTGCCCGCGAGCCGGATCTCCGTCGCCGCGGGCTGGGGCTGGCCGCCCGCATTGCTGGCACCGTTCGGCTTCCCGGTCCTGCCGCTGGTCGTGTTCCGCTCGATGTGGACCACGCTGCGCCACGGCGGCGTGCGCTGGCGCGACACGTTCTACCCGCTCGAGGTGTTGCGGCGCGGCCGCGTGCGCTGGCCGTGACCGATCCGGGCTAAGATCGTGGCGATGAGCGCAGGACCGATCAAGATCGAGGCGCCGGAGTTGCGGCTGGACCCCGAGCGCACGCTCGAGGG
>JBFKMV010000197.1:0-9060 GCA_041629655.1 Candidatus Polarisedimenticolaceae bacterium | reverse complement strand
GTCGTACAGCTCGCGCAGCCCGGCGTCGTCCAGCCGCTGCTCGATCGTTCCGGCCAGCGCGCGCGTGACCTCGGCGCGCTCGGCCGCCCAGGTCGAGGCGCGGCCGACGTCGATGTCGTCGAAGCTGAGCTGCCGGGCGCCCTTGCCGGCGAGGTCCTCGCGCGAGTCCGGGCGTCGTCCCAGGAACTCCTCGGCCAGCCGCTCGGGCGCGTAGCTGCCGCGCTCGGAGTTGAGCAGGAACGCCCCGACCCGCACGTCGAGCCGCCAGCCCGCGACGGGCATGCCGTGGCGGCGCAGCAGGTGCGCCGAGCGCTGCGTGTCGTGAGCGACCTTCGCGACCGCGCCGTCGGCGAGCAGCGGCGCGAGCTGCTGCCGCACGGCGTCGAGCGGGAGCAGCGCGGCGTCCTGCGGCGTCTCGCCGCGCAACGGGACGTAGGCGCCCTGGTCGTCGGCGCAGGACAGCGCGACGCCGACCAGTCCGGCGCGCATCGGGTCGCCGCGATCCCCCTCGACCCACAGCGCGAGCCGGCCCGACTCGCGGCACGCGGCGGCCAGGCCGCGCAGGCCGTCGAGGTCGCCGATGGTGCGGTAGCTCGGCTCGACGGCCTCCCGGTCCGGCGGCTCTCGTTCCCCCGCCGGCGCGGCGTCGGATCCGTCCGCCTCCGCCAGCTCGCGCTCCAGGCTCTTGAAGCCCAGCGCGCGGAACAGCGCCTGCGCCCGCGGCACGTCGGGCGGTCCGAGCGTGAGCGCCTCCGGGTCGAACGCGATCGGCGCGTCTTCGCGCAGCGTGGCCAGCCGCCGGCTCATCCGGGCCTGCTCGGCGTGCTCGTGCATCGCGTACCAGATGCGCTTGCCGCTCTTGGGGTCGAGCGCCTTGAGCGCCTTCTTGAGCGGGCGCAGGTCCCGGCCCACGGTCTTCCCGGGCTCCCCGGCCCGACCGGCTAGGTCGGCGGCGGGTGACTCCCGGAGCGCCGCCGCCGTCTCCTCGAAGCGCCCCTGCATCGTCTCGTCGCGCTCGACCTCGAGCAGCGCGGCCAGCGCCTGCTCGAACGACGCGGCAGCGTCGGACACGCGGCCGGCGTGCTCCACGCCGAGCGACGCTTGCTTGTCGAGCGCGGTGATCGAGCCCAGCAGCGCGTCCCGCGCGTCGTACGCCGCGACGAACCGGGTCGCGCGCTCGAGCACCTGCTCCAGCCCGCCGTAGGTCCCGACGGCCGCCTTGGCAGTCTTCTCCCCCACCCCCGGCACCCCGGGGATGTTGTCCACCGAGTCGCCCATCAGGCCCTGCACGTCCAGCACGCGCTCGGGGGGCACACCGAAGGTCCGCTCCACGCCCTCGTCGTCGAGCAGCTCGTTCTTCGACGGGTTGAGCACGCGCACGCCGTCACCGACGAGCTGCAGCAGGTCCTTGTCCGAGGCCACGATCACCACCTCGAAGCCCTGCGAGCGGGCCTGGCGCGCCAGGGTCGCGATCAGGTCGTCGGCCTCGTGGTTCTCGAGCTCGAGCACCGGGATGTGGAAGGCCTCGCAGACCTGCCGGGCGTACGGCACCTGGACCTTGAGGTCGTCGGGTGTCGGGGGACGGTTGGCCTTGTAGTCGGTGAACTCGTCGTGCCGGAACGTCCCGGCGCCGAGGTCGAAGGCCACGCCGAGATGTCGCGGCCGCTCGTCCTTGATCAGCTTGCGCAGCATCGTGGTGAAGCCGTACACGGCGTTGGTCGGCAGCCCGTCGGCGCTGGTCAGGCCGCGGATCGCGAAATAGGCGCGGAACAGCTGGGAGGTTCCGTCGACCAGGTAGAGGGTCTTGGGCTCGGGCATGGGCTAGGCCGGAATGATAGCCCAGTCGCCCGGGCCGCGGCCCCGAGACGGGCCGACGGGAAAATCGGCCCGCGGGGACCTAAGTTACCCCTCGATGACCACCACCGAGAGACCACGCCTGATGGGCCTGCCGGCCTGGCTTTTGGCGGCGTCGCTGCTGGGCGTGCTCGCGCTGGCGGGCGCGCTGACGCTCGACGGTCCGCCCCTGGACGGCGACGAGGCCCGGACCCTGGCCGCGGGCGTCTCGTACCTGGAGCGCGGCGACCTGCGGCTCGACGCGCAGCAGCCGCCGCTGGGCAAGCTGTGGCCGGCGCTGCCGGTCTGGCTGGGCGCGGAGCGGCGACTCGACTACGACACCGAGGCCTGGACCGGCCACGGCATCCTCCCCGGCACCACGCTCTCGACGGGCGCCGACGCCGAGCAGGCCGGCCGGCAGCTGCTGGGCTTCCCCGGCAACGGGCCGGTGGAGTCGACGAGCCCGCTGATCACGGCCCGGCGCGCGCAGCTCGTGCTCGGGCTGCTGCTCGGTCTGATGGTCTACGGCTGGGCGCTCGAGCTGTGGGGTCCGCGCGGGGCGTTGCTGGCGTTGTTCCTGTACTGCCTGTCCCCGTCGATGCTGGCCGCGGCGCGGCTGGCCACGCCCGACCTGCCCGCGGCGGTGGCGGTGACGGGAACGCTGTGGGCCTTCTGGCGCTTCACGCAGCGTCCCGACCTGATCCGCGGGTTGTTCGTCGGACTGGCGCTGGCGGCCGCGCTGCTGACCCGGTTGTGGCTGGTGATGATGATCCCGGCGCTGCTGCTGGTGGCGCTGGCGTGGCTGTGGGTGCCGCGGCTCGAGCGCTGGGAACGCTACGGGCGCGGCCAGCTCGTCGCGCTGGTGCTGCTGGGAGCGTTGCTGATCGGCTACGGCGGGGTCTGGGCCGGCTACGGCTTCCGCTACCAGGCCGTGCCCGACGACGAGTATCAGCTCGACTGGGACGCGGCCGCGCTGCCGGAGGGACCGCTCCGGCGTGCGGTCTACGGAGCGCTCGATCGCGAACTGCTCCCGCAGGGGTACCTCTACGGCGTGTCGCACGCGCTGGCGCAGGCGCGCCTCGCGCCGACGGGCGCAGCACGTTGGTTCGACCTTCCGCTGGCGTTCGTCCTGCGCACGCCTCCCGCGTTGCTGCTGTTGCTCTTGCTGGTGGCCGGAGGCGTGGCCGCGCGCCGCCAGCGCCGGCGCTCGTTCGACACGTGGTGCTTGCTGCTGCCGGTGCTGTTGCTGTCGGCCGTCTCGATGGTCGCGATGCGGTCGGTGGGCCCGCGCGCGCTGGTGCCCGTGTATCCGCTGCTGTTCATCCTCGCCGGTCAGTTGGCCTGGTTCGTGCGGCAGGTCGAAGCGGAGCCGGAGGAGCCGGATCCCGATCAGGCCGCCGCTGCGGCACGGCCGGGCTGGCTGGTCTGGGGCCTGACGGCGCTGCTCGCGGCCTACGCGGTGTCGTTCGTCGCGGCGACCCCGGGCCAGCGGCCGTACGCCAACCTGCTGGCCCCGGGCGAATCCGCACCGCCGGACACGGGATCGGCCGCCGCGGGGTCCGGCCGGGCGGCGGTCGGGGGAACTCCCCGCTGACGGACGGCCGTTCGCCCCGGCTTCCCGACCGCTCGCGCCGGCGCGTCGCCGCGACGGCGAGACGCGGTCGGCGGGAGTGCCATAATGGGGCCGCGGGGGATTCCAGGCATGTCGGACGCGATCGTCGTCAGTAGCGTGACGAAGACCTTCGGGCCCAAAGTCGCCGTGCGCGACCTGGACCTGGTGGTGCCCCGCGGCTCGCTGTACGGCTTCATCGGCCCCAACGGCGCCGGCAAGACGACCTCGATCCGCATGATCATGTCGATCCTGTTCCCCGACCGGGGCGAGATCTCGGTGCTCGGGCACCGCTCGGCGCTGGAGGCCAAGGACCGCATCGGCTACCTGCCCGAGGAGCGCGGCGTCTACAAGAAGATGAAGGTCGGCGCTTTCTTGACCCACATGGCGCTGCTCAAGGGCGTGCGGGACGCCGAGGTCAAGCCGCGCGTCCGCGCCTGGCTCGAGCGCGTGGGCCTGGCCGACGTCGAGCGCAAGCCCTGCGAGGAGCTGTCCAAGGGCATGCAGCAGAAGGTCCAGTTCATCACCGCGATCCTCCACGAGCCGGACCTGTTGATCCTGGACGAGCCGTTCAGCGGCCTCGACCCGGTCAACATGCGGCTGCTGCGCGACCTGATCCGCGAGCAGCACCAGCGCGGCGCCACGATCATCTTCTCGACGCACGTGATGATCCAGGCCGAGGAGCTGTGCGACCACCTGGTGATGATCAACGACGGCGTCAAGGTGCTCGACGACTCGCTGTCCGGAATCCAGGCCCGTTACGACCCGCGCGTGATCCGGCTCGAGCCGCTCGATCCCGATGCCGATGTCCAACCGTTGCAGGCGATCCCGGGCGTCGAGCGCGTGACGCGCGGCCCGGGCTACTGGGAGCTGCTGCTCGGTGACGGAGCGGACCACCGCAGCGCGATGCGGGGCATCGTCGCGCAGGTCACGCCCGCGCGCGTGGAGCTGCACCGGCCGACGCTCGAGGACGTGTTCGTGGAGATCGTGACCGGCTCGGCGGCCGGGCCGGGCCACGACCTGGAGCGGCTGCGCGCCTCGCTGCGCGGACCGCTCGAGGCGGTGGCCGAGGAGGCGGGCCGGTGAACAAGATCTTCCGCGTCGCGCTCCGCGAGTTCCTGGCTACCGTGGCCACCAAGGGCTTCATCATCGGCGTGCTGATCACGCCGGCGCTGATCGGCATGCTGATCGTGGTGATGCCGCTGCTGATCAACGAGCGGCCGCCCAAGGTCGACGGCGAGCTGGCCCTGGTCGATCCGACGGGCCTGCTGCTGACGCAGGTGCAGGACTACCTGACGCCGGAGAAGATCGCCGAACGGCGCGGCGAGCTCAAGCAGCGCATCGAGGAGGCCACCCCCGAGGCGCTGCGCCAGCTCTCGAAGCGGTCCGGCTCCTCGGCGATCACCGAGCAGGCGACCGCGTCGCTGCTCGGCGACCTGCCCGCGATCCGCGTCGTGCGGTTGCCCGCGGACACCGTCGATCTCGAGGCCGAGAAGACGCGGCTGCACGAGGGGTCGATCCAGGAGGGCGGCCGGCTGGCGCTGGCGGTGGTGCACGAGGACGCCGTGCGGCGGGAGCCGGGCGGCAAGTACGGCAGCTACGACCTGTACGTGCGCGGCAAGCTCGACGACCGGCTGGAGGACGAGCTCAAGGGCGCGCTGCGCCACGCGATCGTCGAGACGCGCATCCGCACGGAGGGTCTCGACCCCGAACGGATCCACGCCCTGACCGACATCGAGCGGGTCCGCTCGACCACGGTGACCGAGCAGGGTGAGCGCCAGACCAACGAGATCGCCAACATCCTGCTGCCGGCCGGGTTCATGGTGCTGCTGCTGGTCTCGGTGTTCACCAGCGGGCAACAGATCATGACCAGCACGATCGAGGAGAAGTCGTCGCGTGTCGTCGAGCTGCTGCTGAGCGCCGTCTCGCCGCTGCAGCTGATGACCGGCAAGATCGTGGGCCAGATGTGCGTCGGGTTCTTGATCCTGGCGCTGTACTCGGGGATGGGCATCGTGGCGCTGGTCCAGTTCGCGATGCTCGGCGTGCTCGACCTGTCGCTGCTGTTCTACCTGTTCCTGTTCTACCTGATCGCGTACTTCATCGTCGGCTCGCTGATGGCGGCGGTCGGCGCGGCGGTCAACGAGGTCCGCGAGGCGCAGACCCTGATGACGCCGATCATGGTCACGATGATGATCCCGTGGATGCTGTGGATGCCGATCACCCGCGACCCCAACTCGGTGTTCGCCACCGTGATCAGCTTCGTCCCGCCGCTGAACACGTTCGTGATGCTGCTGCGGATGACCTCCACCACGCCGCCGCCGCTGTGGCAGGTCTGGCTGTCGATCCTGGTCGGCGTCGCCTCGGTCTACGGCGCGCTGTGGTTCGCCGCCAAGGTGTTCCGGGTCGGGCTGCTGATGTTCGGCAAGCCGCCGAACTTCGCCACCCTGGTGCGCTGGGTCCGGATGGCCTGAGCGCCGCGGCCCGTCTCGCAACCGGTAGGACCTGAGGGACGTCATGATCACCCGGGATCCGCGCGAGGCGGCGCGCAGGGCCTATGACCCGATCATCATCGGGGGAGGCATCTACGGTGCCTGCCTGGCGTTGGAGGCGGCGCGCCGCGGCCTGCGTCCGGTCCTGCTGGAGCGGGACGACTTCGGCGGCGCGACCAGCTGGAACACCGGACGGATCATCCACGGCGGAATCCGTTACCTGCAGCGACTCGATCTGCGGGCGGCCCGTGCGATGGCGCGCGAGCGAAGCTGGTTCCTGCGTCACTTCCCCGACCTGGTCCGTCCCGTGCCGTTCGTGCTGCCGCTGTACGGGCGCGGTCTCAAGCGCCCGTTCGTGTTGCGCGCCGGTCTGGCACTGAACGACCGGCTCTCGCGGCCTCACAACCGGAAGCTGCGCCGCGACCGCCGGCTGCCTCGCGGCCGGATGCTCGGCCCGCGGCAGGCACTCGGGATGTTCCCGCAGCTGAGGCGCGAGGGGCTCCTGGGAGCGGGAACGTGGTACGACGCGATGCTGGAGAGTCCGCAGCGTCTCCTGATCGAGGTCTTGCACTGGGCCTGCGCGCTGGGAGCCGTCGCGCTGAACTACCTCGAGGTGGAGGAGCTGCTCGTCGAGTCGGGGCGGGTCACCGGGGTGCGCGCGCGCGACTCGCTCAACCGGGAGACGCTGGTCTTTCGCGGCGCCGCGGTCGTGAACTGCGCCGGGCCGTGGGCCGGCGGCCTGGCCAAGAAGTTCGACCGCGACGTTGCCGGCCTCGGCCACGCGGTGTTTCTCACCAAAGCGCTGCTGGACCGCCCGCCGCTTGCCGAGGCTGCCCTGGGCGTCGAGCCGGAGCGGCCCGGCTCCCACGTGTACTTCCTGTGCCCGTGTCGCGGGCGGCTGCTCGTGGGCGGACACCACTCCGCGTGGTCCGGTGAGGCCCGCGCGCCGGCACCGAGCGAGGCGATCCTGCGCGCCATGATCGACGACCTGAATCTCGCCCTCCCCGCTCTCGAGTTGCGGCGTGAGGAGGTGCTGCGAACCTACACCGGCCTGATCCCGGCGAGCCGTGGTGGAGGCACCCGGTTCGCGGGCAAGGAGATCGTCCACGAGCACGGCCGCAACGGAGGACCGGAGCGGCTCGTCAGCGTCTGGGGCATCAAGTACAGCCGCGCGCGCCTCGTCGCCGAGCAGGTGCTGCGCAAGCTCTACGCCGGTCGCTGGCACGACCACGGCTGCCGACCCGGCAGCGGACGACGGCCGACGCAGCCCCCGCTGGATCTGCACGATCCGGGGCCGCTGCTGCGCGCGGACGATGCCACGGCCGGGACGGCACTGTCCCGTGTCGCGGAGCAGGAAGCCGTGGTGCGGCTGGACGATCTGCTGCTGCGCCGCACCGACTGGCTGTGCGACCCCAGGATGGAGCAGCCCGTCACCGACCGGGCCCGCTCGCTGCTGGAATGGAAGGCTGCGGCTCCGTCACGCCCGGGGGCTCGGACGTCCGGCGCCGACTCCTCGCAGTAGATCCGCCGCGTCCCGGGTTAGACTCCGGGATCGAGGAGCCTCCCCGCCATGGCCGTTCGAATCGTCAGGCTCGGCAGTCCGCGCGTCCCCGGCGAGGGATTGCGCATCGGGACCGTCCGCCGGCCGCCGCGGGGCGTCCCGAAGAGCGAGTACGCGAAGCGCGACCTGTACGACGTGTGGCTTCCGAACCTCGCGCCCAGCGAGGAGCTGCTCAAGGCCGCGTTGAGCGCCTCGGACGACCGGAGCTGGCGGGCCTTCGAGCGCCGCTACCGGGCCGAGATGCGGCGGCCCGAGGCCGTTCGGCTGTGGGACCTGCTGGCGGCGCTCTCGCACTCGGCCGACTTCTCGATCGGCTGCTACTGCCCGGACGAGCGCCGCTGCCACCGCTCGGTGATGCGGGAGCTGCTGGAGCAGCGCGGCGCCTCGATCGCGTGAAACAGGACCGGGCGCACGATCGCCCGGAGGAGGAGCGGAGCGATGAACCTGCCTGAGATCGAGTGGGTGCGGGTGCTCGACCACGGGGTCCGCATGCTGATCGCGTTCGCCCTGGCGCTGCCGATCGCCTGGAACCGCGAACGCCAGGACCGCGGGGCGGGACTGCGCACGTTTCCGCTCGTCGCCATCGCCTCGTGCGGCTACATGCTGACCGGGATGTCGGTGCTCGACACCACGGACGCCGAATCACGCGTGATCTACGGCATCATCACCGGGATCGGGTTCGTCGGCGGCGGAGCGATCCTCAAGAGCCGCGGTGAGGTCACGGGGACCGCCACCGCGGCCAGCATCTGGAACACCGGCGCGATCGGCATCGCGGTCGCTTTCGGGCGGCTGGAGATCGCGATCGTGCTGGCGGCGATGAACGTCGTGGCGCTGCAGGTCGGGAGAATCGTCAAGCAACGCCTCGGAAGCGAGGCGAACGACTAGACGCCCCCGACGCGCCGCCTGGGCTAGCCGCCGCCGGAGGGGTCGAGCTTCTCGGCCTCCTCCTTGACCTCTTCGCCCGCCTCCTTCATTTCCTCGCCGAGATCCTCGGCGCTGTCCTTCATCTCGTCGGCGGCGTCCTGCATCGCCTCGCCCGTCTCCTCGGCGGCCTGCTGGACCTGGTCGCCGAGCGTCTCCGGTTCCTCTCCGCCGCACCCCGCCAACGTCAGCGCCAGCAGGCCGGCCAGCGCCAGAAGCGGCAGCACGCTGTTCGGTGTCTTCATGACGTCCTCCTCTGGCGGGATGGTGCCACAAGCGGGGAGGAAAGTCATGCCGCCGGGTGCTTGGCGGCGATTCGCGGGACGGGGTAGGCTAGGCGGGAACCTGGCGCCAATCGATGGAGAGCCCCATGCGACGTCACCCTCGCTCGATCGCGATCCTGGCAACGCTGCTCGTCTGCGCAAGCGGTTTCTGCGGGCTCGAGGCCCTGGCCGCCGCCGATTCCGACTGGCCGCAGTGGCGCGGACCGCAGCGCAACGGCAAGTCCCCCGACACCGGATTGCTGGCCGAATGGCCCGCGGGCGGTCCGCCGCTGGTCTTCCGGGCCGCCGGGCTGGGCACCGGCTACTCGAGCCTCTCGGTCGCCGGCAACCGCATCTACACGATGGGCGACTTGGCGGACGGCC
>JBFKMV010000196.1:0-9155 GCA_041629655.1 Candidatus Polarisedimenticolaceae bacterium | reverse complement strand
GCGTCGAGGCGGATCTCCTTGCGCAGCACGGCGGCTAGGATGTCGGACACGGTCTCCCCGTCGAACGTCCGCGCACCGGTCAGCATCTCGTACAGCACGCAGCCGAAGGCCCACACGTCGGCGCGGGCGTCGGCCTCCCTGGCGCGCGCCTGCTCGGGGGACATGTAGGCCGCGGTGCCCAGGATCATGCCCGCGCGGGTGCCGGCCGAGGTCAGCGTGGGCGACAGCGCCGTGTCGGAGTGGGACGCCGGCCCGGCGGGTTCCAGCGCCTTGGCCAGACCGAAGTCGAGCAGCTTGATGTTGCCCGCCGGGTCGATCTTGACGTTGGCCGGCTTGAGGTCGCGGTGGACGATGCCCTGGGCGTGCGCGGCCTCCAGCGCGCGGGCGATGCTGCGCGCGACGGTCAGCGCCTCGTCGAGCGGGAGCGGGCCGCGCCGGATGCGCTCTTCCAGCGTCTCGCCCTCGGCGAGCTGCATCACCAGCAGGTGCACCGTGCGCTGCGCCCCGTCCTCCTCGGTCTCCACCGACTCGAGGGCGTGGATCCCGGCGATGTTGGGGTGGTCGAGCGCGGCCAGCACCTGCGCCTCGCGGCGGAAGCGGGCCAGCCGGTCGGGGTCGGCGGCGACCTCCGCCGGCAGCAGCTTCAGCGCCACCTCGCGCCCCAGCCGCGTGTCGTCGGCCCGCCACACCTCGCCCATGCCGCCGGCCCCGAGGCGGGCGGTGACCTTGTAGTGGGCGAGGGTGCGGCCGATCATCGGGGGGATTGTAGTGCGGAGGGGACGTTTTCCTAACCCGGTGTTTGGAGGCAGGAATGGCGGATGGGCGGCGCTTATCCTGCCTCCTAAACCGGGGTTAGGGAAACGTCCCCTTTTCGATTCGCGTCACGTCGCAGCGCGCCGCATCCGCAGCGCCATCAAGAGCAGCCCTACCACGAGCAGCAGACCACCAGCGGGCACCAACAGGATTGCCAGGCCGGGATCGCCATCGTAGATCCATATTCCGCCGAGGAAGAAGCCGGCGGGCAGGAGTACGGTTGCCGCTGTCAGACAGCCGGAGACTACGTGCAGTCGCTTTCCCGGTCGCGCCGCGGACAGCTCGACCGTCAACCCGAAGCCCAGATGCACCAGCCCCAGCAACGTCCCGTGCGCATGCGCCAGCGTCCACATCAAGCGCCGCGTCTGATTGGCCACATTCAGATACCAATCCACCTTGAACCCGTGCAGCGCCTCCAGCACGAAGCCGAGGGTCACGAACACGAACAAGCTCCACCACCCGATCGCGAGGTGCCGCGCCCGCAGCCTCGCGACGAGCTGCGCGGTGTCGTCCTTGGCAGTGCCTGTCTTGCCCCTACGTCTCGCCACGACGACGCCCCCCTCGCCCCGCCGGATCGAATCCTACTCCGTCAGCCACACCACCCGGTTGCTCCGCCGCGCGAGCAACCGCGAAACCGTGGCGGCCTCGACCTGCCGCCCGTCCGCCGCGAGCAGGACTGTGGCCGGGCGGTCCGGCGGCGCAGTACCGGGCTCACGACTGAGCTGCTCCCAGATGCCCAGCGCCGATCGCATGTTCTCTTGGCGCAGCGCCGCTTCGGCGACGAAGTCGAACTCGAGCCTGTCGAACCCCGGCAACGTCCCCATCGACCGCCCCGCGATGTACCGCACCGCGTCGTAGGGGTCATCCAACCCCCGCGCCAGGTGCGGTGCGATCCACCAGGTCCCCGACGCCTCCTGCGCAGGCTTCCAGCCCATGCTCCACGCCGCGAGCGCCCGTTGCCCGGCGTCACCTTCCAAGAGCCACAGCAGCGACGCGGCGACCTGGCGCTGATCCTCGCTCAGCGTCGGCACGGGCTCCGACCCCTCCGACGCCGGCGGCTCCGTCCCGTACCATTGCTCCAACCACCCCGCCGCCCACGCCAGCGTTTGATCCAGATGACAGAGATTGCACGCATTCGGCCGCCCCGACTCGAGCTCGACCTTCACGTCCGGACTATCGATCGTGTGACTCCGCGACGCCTTCAACAGCCCGTACGTCGTGTACGGCATGTGGCAGTTCATGCAATCGCTACCGCTCGACTCCGCCGCGTGATGCGTGTGCTCTGCGACCCGCGCCGCGTCCGCATACTCCCCGTGACATCCGACGCACGCCGCTGGCCCGTCCATTCCCCGCTCGAGCTGATCGTCCGCCCACTGCTTCAAGCTCCGCGAATCATCCGCGGCGCTGTGCATCCGATGGCAGGACAGGCACGACATGTCGCCGTTCGTGAAGCACGGCGTGTCCAGCAGGGCGTTGTACTCCCGACCGACCACGCGGATCATCCCGTCCGGCCAGTAGCGCTTTTCGAAGAAGCTCGCGGCGGCGCCCTGGTGCTCGTCCTCGCCCTGGAGGCGGGCGCTGGCCTCGAGGTAGCGCGTGTACTGGACGGGGTAGCGCGTGGCGGCCAGCTCGTCGCCGGGGCGGAACTGGTAGCCGCGCTCGATCCAGTCGCGGAACAGGTCGTCGTTGCGCATCTCCAGGATGCCGTGGCACTGGCCGCAGACTTCCGTCGAGCGGTCGTGGGATAGCTTGGCGGGGTTGACGATGGTGTCGTCGACGCGTTCCTCCGAGAGGCGCATCTTGTAGCGCTCGAGGGGGTCGCGGTGGCGGGCGACGTGCTGCGCGCCGGGCCCGTGGCACGCCTCGCAGGCGATCCCGAACTCGCTGACCTCCGACTCGACGCGGCGGTTCTCGCCCAGCTTGGGCCGGCCGTGGGTGGTGTGGCAGCGGATGCAGGCGCGGTTCCAGCCGCCCGCGCGGATTCCCTCGAACTTCATCGGCGGCATCAACAGCGCCGCGGCGCGCGGCACCCACCTCGCGTCCGCGATCAGCCAGGCGAACGGGAACTGCTCGACCTCGCGGCCGTTGGGCGTGTCGAGCCAGTAGACCTGGTAGTGGTGCGAGCCGGTGACCATCACGACCTTGCGCTCGAGGTCGCCGAAGGCGACGTGGCCGCCGGGGGGCGGGACGATCTCGACCTCGTACTTGCCGTCGCGGCGGGAGTGGGAGAGCCGGTAGGTGAACTCGCCGAGGGTCAGCGTGACGTCGGTGAAGTCGGCCTTGATCGCCTCGCGGCGCGCGGGCTGGGTCATGGTGCGGTGGTACGAGGCGCGCCAGGTGGCGTGGTTGCCGGGGTGGCAGGACCAGCAGGCATCCGAGGTGACGTAGCCCTGCTCGGGGAGCTGCACGGGGCGGTCGGTGACGGCGCTCTCGCCGGCGGCCGGGGGGCGGTAGCCGGTCAGCAACCACAGTGCGGCGGCACCGACGGGCAGCAACAGGACGGTGGCGAGGCGGCCGCGGCCGGGAGAGACGAGGCCGGCGAGCAGGATTCCGGACGCGGTGGCGAGCACCGCGGCGAACAGCAGTGCTTCCAGGGACATGCGGGATAGCCTACCAGCCCCGGAAGGGGTCAGGTCTCACATTTCAACATGGCCGTGGAATCAACGGCTTGCGATGTTGAAATGTGAGACCTGACCCCCTCTTTGCGAACCTTGGGCTAACGTGGCCGTATCAGGTCCTACAGGCGACAAGGGGGGTGCCACCATGGCCAACGCGCGGACCGTCGAATCGACGCGGCACCGGCCGCTCCGGCTATGGCCCGGCGTGGTCATCGTGCTGCTGCAGCTGCTGGCCCGGTTCGGTCTGCCGGTCGTCGCGCCCGACATCGGGGGCTTCGTCGCGCTGAGCGGACCGATCGCCACGCTGGCCGTCCTCATCTGGTGGGTCTTCTTCAGCCGGGCGTCGTGGTGGGAGCGCGTGGGCGCGATCGTGCTGCTGGTCGCCGCGATGGCCGCGACCCCGTATCTGCTCCACGAGTCGGTGCGGGAAGGGAACATGGGGGTGCAGTTCTTCATCTACGCCCCCGGTATCTTCAGCCTGGCCTTCGTGGCCTGGGCGGTGCTCACCCGCAGCTTCTCCGACCCGATCCGCCGCGTGACGATGGTCGCGACCGTCCTGCTCGCGGTGGGCGGCTTCGCGCTGGTCCGGAACGACGGTCTCGACAGCGGGGGCGCTCCGGATTTCACCTGGCGCTGGGCCGAGACGGCCGAGCAGCGGCTCCTGGCCCAGGCCGGCGACGACCCGACGGGGCTCGCCGCGGCGTCGGCGACGGTAACGATGGATGCGGAGTGGCCCGGCTTTCGCGGGCCCGATCGCGACGGCAGCGTCTCCGGCGTGCGGTTCGCGACCGACTGGTCGGCGTCGCCGCCCGTGGAGCTGTGGCGGCGGCCGGTCGGACCGGGCGTCTCGTCGTTCGCGGTCGGCGGCGGCCTGCTCTACACCCAGGAGCAGCGCGGGGACGACGAGATCGTCGCCGGCTACCGCCTGACCACCGGCGAGCCGGTGTGGCGGCACCGCGACACGGTTCGCTTCTGGGACTCGCACGTCGGCGCCGGTCCGCGGGCGACGCCGGCCTGCGGCGGCGGTCGCGTCTACTCGCTCGGGGCGACCGGGATCGTCAACGCGCTCGACGCCGCCGACGGCACGGTGGTGTGGTCGCGTAACGCCGCGTCCGACGCCGGGAAGGACGTTCCGGAGTTCGGCTTCACGAACTCGCCCCTGGTGGTCGGCGACGTGGTCGTCGTCGCCGTTTCCGGCCAGCTCTTCGCGTACGACACCGCCACCGGCGATCTCCGCTGGTCCGGCCCCCCGAAACGCGGCGGCAGCTACAGCTCGCCCCACCCGTTGACGGTTGGCGGGGTCGCGCAGGTCGTGCTGCTGAGCGGCAGCGGGGCGACGAGCGTCGCGCCGGCCGACGGCACGGTGCTCTGGGAGCACGACTGGCCGGGCTACAGCTACGTGCAGCCGGCCCTGACCGTGGACGGCGACCTGCTGGTCAGCAACATCGAGTTCATGCCGCGCGGCATGCTGCGGCTCGGGGTGACGCGCGGCCCGGCGGGCTGGAGCGTCGAGGAACGCTGGAGCTCCGAGGGGCTGAAGCCGCACTTCAGCAGCTTCGTCGTTCACGAGGACCACGCCTACGGCTTCGACGGCACGATCCTCGCCTGTATCGGCGCCGCGGACGGCGAGCGCAAGTGGAAGGGCGGACGCTACGGCGAGGGCCAGCTGATCCTGTTGCGCGATCAGGGCGTGCTGCTGGTGGTGACCGAGCAAGGGGACCTGGCGCTGGTCGCGGCGACGCCCGACGGGTTCCAGGAGCTGGCGCGTTTTCCGGGGGCCATCCAGGGCCGGACCTGGAACTACCCGGCGCTGGTCGGCGACGTCCTGCTGGTGCGCAACGGCGAGGAGATGGCCGCGTTCCGGCTGCCGCTGGCGGGCTCCAGGGCCGCGGCGCGGTAGTACACTGGGCCTATGGATGCCGAGACCGCGCTCGACGAGCAGATCGCCGGCTACCGTCGGATGACCGGTGAGCAGCGTCTCGGGATCGCGCTCGAGCTGCACGCGCTCGCGTGCGACGTCGCGCGGGCGGGCATACGTGCGCGGCACCCGGATGCCGATGACGCGGAAGTCGAGCGGCTGCTGCACGCACGGATCGAGCTTGGCCGATGACCGAGCGGGAGCTGCTCGTCGACTGCCTGCGGCGTCTCAATCGGCTCGGTCTCCCGTACATGCTGACCGGCTCGATGGCCAGCAACTTCTGGGGCATACCACGGACGACGCACGATCTCGACTTCGTGCTCGCCTTCGAAGAGGACCGCGCCGCCGCGATCGTCGCTGCGTTCGATGACGAATTCGCCCTCGAGGAGGCTTCCGTACGGGCTGCGCTCGGGCGACCGTTCATGTTCAACGCGATCGATCGCCGCTCCGCGCTCAAGGTCGACTTCTGGACGCTTCGAACGGACGCTTTCGAACAGCAGATGTTCGGTCGCCGCCTCGAGGCGAGCCTGTTCGGAGAGCCGGCGTGGATCGCCACGGCCGAGGACACGCTGCTGCACAAGCTTCTCCGGCACCGCATCACGCCTTCCGAGCGGCAGCTCGGGGATGCGGCCGGCATCGTGGCCGTGCAGGGAGCCGAGCTGGACCGCGACCACCTGGAGCACTGGGCGCGACAGCTGGGCGTCGAGGCGGTCCTGCGCGACCTCCTGGAGGGCAAGATCCGGCCGAAGAGCACCTGAGGGGCCCTAGCGGACCGGGCCCAGGTAGCGGTCGAGCCAGTCGAGCACCCCGCGGATCACCTCGTTGACCGAGGCCGGCACGTGGCCGCCGTCGAGCAGGACCAGCCGCTTGTGCGGCTCCGGCGTCCCGAGCATGTCGAACATCGGCTGGATGTTGGTCTCGACCGGGGCGTTGAAATCGTTCCGGCCGTTGATCATGATCGTGGGCACGGTCGAGCGCGGAGCGAAGTTCTGGGGCACCGCACCCGGCGGCCAGTCCTCGGGAAACCGGTACAGCCCGCCCGACACGAGCACGCTGGCGGCGAAGCGGGGCTCGATGGCCGTCATCAGCGGGCCCAGGTTGCCGCCCCAGCTCAGCCCGTAGTAGGCCAGCTTCCCGCTGTCGATGTCCTCGCGGGTCTCGAGGTAGTCGACGGTTCTCCGCAGGTCCTTGCCCATCTGGATCATGTGGTCGCGGTAGTCGTTCGGGCCGTGCCGCTCGATCTGCCGCTCGTAGGTTCCCTGGTAGATCGGATAGACCAGCGCGCGCCCGCTCTTGGGGATGAAGTACGCGAACGGAAAGCTGGGGTGGCGGCTGTCCCGGAGGTACCTCGCGCTCGAGGGCGGGAAGTAGACGACGGCCTGGTAAGGGGGCTGGGCGTCTTTCGGCAAGAAAAGGTGGACCGGCAACCGCTCGTCGCCGTACGCCGACGCCACGGTCACGACCTCGTGGCGCCAGTCGGGCGGAGTGTCGTCGGTGGAGACGACCTGCGGGTCGAGCGCCCGGTCGTCGTAGTCGAAGTCGCGCCGCACCATCGCGAACAGGTCGTCGTCGATCGCGGTGTCCTGGCGGTGGTCCTCGACGGGGTGCTCGATGGCGGCCAGCGCGGCGTCGGACGGCGGCGCGGAGGTCCGCATGCAGCGGAAGCCGTTGATCGCCGAGCGGTCGTGGGGCGGGGCGGCGTCGGTGCTGCGGTAAAGGTAGTCGGGGTCCGACCAGGCGCCGCCCAGGATGTGGCGCATCTCGCCGGTGCGATTGACGCACCACTCGCGGACGTTGCCCGCCATGTCGTACGTCCCGGTCGGCCCGAGCCCGGCGTAGCTGCCCACCGGCGCCGGACCCTTGGTGTCGAAGTTGCTCCACAGCAGGATCTCGCTGAAGATGCTCTGCTGCGCGGCGAGCCGCCAGTGGAACACCGTCGGCAGGCTCTTGCCGGCCCACGCCGCATACGCCGCGGCCTCGAACCAGCTCACGCCGCCGACGGGCAAATCGTCCGCGCCTTCGGGGTAGCCGCCCAGCGCCCAGCCGGCCGGGCCGGGGCGCCCCGTGGTGTCGACGAACGCTCCGCGGTCCAGCTCCTCGGGCCAGAACCGATCCTCGCGGTATCCGCCTTCGTCGACGAACTTCTTGTACTCGCGGTTGGTCACCTCGTGCTTGTCGATCCAGAACTCGTCGAGCGCCACCGGCTCCGCCGCGCCGAACTCTGCGGTCCCGGCCGGCACGTGGACCATCCCGGGCGGGATCTCGTCCTCGCGGAACAGCCGGAAGGTCTGCCGGACCCCGAACGGTGCGCCTTCGAAGGCGATATAGCCATCCTTTTCGACGCGGAAGCGGGCGGGCAGCGCGAGCGGGACGTTCTCGATGGGCGTCTCGCCAAGCCGGATCCACTCGCGCTCGGGGTGGTTGTAGCCCTTGGTGTAGACCGTGGCACCCGGCGGATCGGAGTCCAGGCTCAGCCGGATCATGGCGCTGGAGACGAACTGGCGCAGGTGCGGGTCGTCGGGGATGATCTCGGACACCTCGTAGAGCAGGCGCATCGCGCCGTCGGTGTCGCCCGAGTCGTACAGCCGCTCGATCTCGGGGAGCGCCTCGGTGCGGGCCCACGCCAGGCGTGAGCCGCGACGGGCCGTCCAGACCAGTGCGGCTCCGATCAGCACGACGAGCAGCGCCGCGACCGCGAGGACCTGCGGCCGGCGCACCAGCGCTCCTAGCCCGGTGGCGGTTGTATCGATCTTCCGCTTCAGGGCGAGCAGCGCTTCGTGCAGCGCCTCGGCGGATTCGTAGCGGTCCCCGGGTTCCTTGGCCAGGCAGCGCGCCAGGATCTGCTGCAGGCCCGCCGGCACGCCGGGACGCAGCGCCTCGAGCGGGGCCGGATCGTCGCGCAGGATCGCCGTCGCCGTATCGAGGTTCGACTTGCCGGCGAAGGGCCGCTTCCCGGTGAGCATCTCGTACAGCAGCACCCCGAACGCGAAGACGTCCGTGCGCGCGTCCACCGTCCGGCCCTGGAGCTGCTCGGGCGACATGTAGGCCAGCGTGCCGACGACCTGCCCGGCGCGGGTGACGTAGGGCGAGTCCAAGGCGGTGGCTGTGGCCAGGTCGGTCGCCGGCGGCATGTCCGGCTCGCGCGTGTCACCCTTGTCGATCAGCTTGCCCAGGCCGAAGTCGAGAATCTTCGGGATGCCGTCGTCCGTCAGCATCACGTTGTCCGGCTTCAGGTCGCGGTGCAGCACGCCCTCGCGATGCGCCCGGGCCAGCCCGGCGGCGACACCCGTGGCGATGTCGAGCGCGCGGTCGACGGCGAGCGGCTCACCGCGGACCACGCGGCGCAACGACTCGCCGCGCACCAGCTCCATGACGATGAAGGTCACCCCGTCCTGCTCGCCCACGTCGTGGACTGTGGCGATGTTGGGGTGGTTGAGCGCGGCCGCCAGCCGCGCCTCCTGCTGGAAGCGGGCGCTCCGCTCGGGGTCCTGCGTCAGCTCCGGCGGCAGGACCTTGAGGGCGACGTGGCGATCGAGCCGCGTGTCGGTGGCCTCGTAGACCACACCCATCCCGCCCTCGCCGATCTTGCCGATCAGGCGGTAGTGGAGCAGCTGTTGCCCGGCTTCGATGGGCATCCTGCCGTGACTCCTCACGTCGACGACGCAGGCAGATGATACGCGTCCGTCGCGGGGGACCGAAGGGGGACGTTTCCCGAACCAGGGGTTAGGAGGCAGCTATGCGAAAACAGCGTCGCGCATACTGCCTCCGAAACCGGGGTTGGGGAAACGTCCCCGTTCCCTTCGGTT
>JBFKMV010000195.1:0-9202 GCA_041629655.1 Candidatus Polarisedimenticolaceae bacterium | reverse complement strand
TCCGAGATCCCGACCTGGGTAACCCCGGAAACCGTCTCTCCGAAGGTGACCGCTACCATGACGGTCTGGCCGGCGGCCACGGTGACCACGCCGCCGTTGGCGGCGGGGGTTCCGGACTGCAGGACGGCGCTCACCGCCAGGACTCCGGTCGCACTGGAACTACCTGAATTATGAACACTTACGTGGACGACGTTGCCGCTGACGGTGTAGCCGGTCACGGCCAGGCTGCCGCCGTCGGCCAGGACCGCGGGGCCGGTGGCGAGGGCCACGGCGGCGGCGACGGCCAGCACCAACGAAAACCCTCTCCCACAGCGCTTGTTCATGGCTACCAACTCCTGTCCGACCCTCTTGGCCGGGTTGCTTTCGCTGTACACACGGCAATCTCGTAGCCTGTAGGGATTCGATCCATAGTCATCTACGTAAGAATGCATAGTTTTTTCTTTCCACAGACATATATAGCCGTAAACTTATAATTCTTCGGCCCTTTTACAGCCGTTTGACACCCCGCCGCAGAAGCGGGGCCTATGCTTTAGGGGCGAGGGTGAACCGGTGAAGATCCTGGTGGTGGAGGACGAGGAGGCCCTCCGGGAAGGGCTGCTCGACCTCTTCAGGTCGGCGGGCCACACGGTCGAGGGGGTGGCCGACGGGGTGGCGGCGGTCGACCGCGGGGTCGATCCGGCCTTCGACATGATCGTGCTGGACCTGATGCTGCCGGGACTGGACGGGATCGAGGTCTGCCGCCGGGTCCGCGAGGTCCGGCCGGCGGTGCCGATCCTGATGCTCACCGCCCGGGGTTCCGAGGAGGACAAGGTGCGGGGGCTGCGCACCGGCGCCGACGACTACGTGACGAAACCCTTCGGCGTCAACGAGCTGTTGGCCCGCGTCGACGCGCTGGCCCGTCGCGCCTCGGACAACGGCGCCGAGCCGCCGCCGCTGATCGAGATCGACGGTTGCCGCATCGACCTCGGACGCTCCGAGGCCCGGCGCCGCGCCGGGGCCATCGCGTTGACCGCGCGCGAGTCGGCGATCCTGCGCTGGCTGTACCTGCACCGCGACCGCGCCGTCGGCCGGGGCGAGCTGCTGGAGCGGGTCTGGCGGGCACGGGGCGACCTCGCGACGCGGACCGTCGACATGACGATCGCGAACCTGCGCCAGAAGATCGAGCGCGATCCCAAGAACCCCAGGATCGTCGTCACGGTCAAGGGCGTCGGCTACGCCTGGGGCACGGCATGAGGAGCCGCCTCAACCGCACCACAGCGGCGATGCTGCTGACCGGGCTCGCGGTGACGGTCCCGTGCGGCGCGTGGTTCGTCGTGGGCTCGCGCGAGACCGCCCGCGAGGCGGACCGGCTGGCCGAACAGCCGGTCCACGAGGCGCGCGCAGCGGCGGGGCGCGCGGCGGAGCGTTTGACCGCGCGCCTGGAGAACCTGGTCCAGGTCGAGTCGCGGCGGCCGTTCGACCATTACGCCAGCGCATCGTCGCCGACGGCGCCGAATCCCTGCGCCTGCGCGCCCGACCCGATCTCTCCGCTGGCCCAGGGGCTGCGGGATCCCCTGGCGCGGGCCCATTTCCAGATCGATGCGGTCGGCCGGCTTACCCTGCCCACGCTCGACGGCGCGACTCCCGCGGTCGCGAACGGCGACGGCGGTCAGGACGTGCTGGAGTCGCTGGAGTGCGCCGCGCCAGAAACGCTGCCCGCCTCCTACGCCAAGCCCGACCACGACGCGAAGCCCGTCGCCGAGCAGGAACAGGCGGGCGGCGTGATCCTCGTCGATCCGTTCACGTGGCACACCGTGGAGCTCGCGGACCGGCCGACGCTGGTCGCGATCCGGGAAGTGCACACACTGGGTGCGGTGCTGACGCAGGGCTTCGTGGTCGCGTCCGACGTCCTGGAGCGCGAGCTGGCCGGGCAGGCCTACCCGATGCGACTCGTCAACGGCCCACCCCCCGAGGCCGCCACCGCCGCGGCGTTACCCATCGAGGGCGCGCGCTGGCACGTGCTCGCCGACGCCTCGCAGGAACTGGCCCTGGCGGCGGAACGCGCGCGCGACGTCCGGCGGAGCTTTCGGACGACCTTCGCCCTCGGCGCGCTGGCGGCCCTGCTGGCCGGGGTCTCGGTGGTCGGGCTGGTCTGGCAGTCCGAGCGGCTGGCCGCCGAGCGCTCGCGCTTCGCGGCCGTGGCCGCGCACGAGCTGCGGACCCCGCTCACCGGCCTGCGCATGTACGGCGAGATGCTCGCCGGCGATCTCGGCGAGCCGGGCAAGCGTCACGAGTACTCGCGCCGCATCGCCGACGAGGCGGCCCGGCTGGGACGCGTCGTCGGCAACGTGCTCGGCTACGCGCGCCTGGAGCACGGCAACCCGGAGCTGCGGTTGGAGCCCGGCGATGCGGGAGCGGCGGTCGTCGAGGTCGTCGAGGCCGCGCGGCCGGCCCTCGAAGGCTCCGGGTCCGAGCTCCGCGTGTCGATCGAGGAGGGGCTGCCGGCCGTCCGCTTCGATCGCGACGCCCTGGCCCAGCTCGTGCAAAACCTGCTCGACAACGCCGAGAAGCACACCCGCGGCAGCGCGAACCGCACGATCGAGGTGAAGCTGCACGCGCAGGACGGCGGCGTGGCGCTGACCGTGCGCGACCACGGCCCGGGCGTGCCGCGGCGAATCCGGCGGCGGATGTTCCGGCCGTTCGTGCGCGACGGCGAGCCCGGCATGCCCTCGGGGATCGGGTTGGGGCTGGCGATGGTCGACGCGCTGGCGCGCGGGCACGGCGCGACGCTCGCCTACCGGGACGCCGAGGCCGGGGGCGCGTCGTTCACCGTGACGTTCCCCGCCGCCACCGGCTGAGCCCGCCTCCGCGCCGCGCGAAAGTCGACCGCAAACCCGCCTCTCGCGGTCCGCTGTTCGGTTTGCGGGAAAACGCCTCGCTCGATAAAATCCGCGCCTCCCCTCCGGGGGACTCCTCTTTATCATTTCGACGAGGGCCGGCGATGACCGAACGCGAGTCTGCTCCTTCCGTGAACGTTCTCGTGGCCGACGCGATCTCCGAGAAGGGCATCGACGTGCTGCGCAACGCGCCGGGCGTCGAGGTGACCGTGCGGACCGGGATGTCCCCCACCGAGCTGGCCGAGGCGATCGCGGACGCCGACGGGCTGGTGGTGCGGTCGGCGACCAAGGTCACCCCCGAGGTGCTCGAGCACGCCGGGCGGCTCAAGGTGATCGGCCGCGCCGGTACCGGCGTCGACAACATCGACCTTCCCGCGGCGACCCGGGCCGGCGTCGTGGTGATGAACACCCCCGGCGGCAACTCGGTCGCCGCCGCCGAGCACACGATCTCGCTGCTGACCGCGTTGGCCCGCAACGTCGCCCAGGCCAACGCCGACCTGCGCCAGGGCCGCTGGGAGCGCAAGAAGTACATGGGCGTCGAGATCGCCGGCAAGACGATCGGCATCGTCGGCCTCGGCCGCATCGGGCGCGAGGTCGCGCGCCGCGCCGCGGGCCTGCGGATGCAGCTGCTCGGCCACGACCCGTTCGTCAACGAGGAGTCGGTCAAGGGGCTCGGCGTCGCGGTCTGCCCGCTGGACGAGTTGCTGGCGCGCGCGGACTTCGTCACGCTGCACCTGCCGCTGTCCGACAACACCCGCAACACCATCGACGCCGCCGCGCTGGCCAGGATGAAGCCCGGCGCCCGTCTGATCAACTGCGCGCGCGGCGGCCTCGTCGACGAGGCGGCGCTGCTGGAAGCGCTGCAGTCCGGGCGGCTCGCCGGAGCCGGTCTGGACGTGTTCGCCACGGAGCCGCCGTCGGACCGCGCCCTGGTCGAGCACCCCGCCGTCGTCGCGACGCCGCACCTCGGCGCGTCCACGATCGAGGCCCAGCAGCGCGTCGGGACCGAGATCGCCGAGAAGATCGTCGAGTTCTTCCGGAGCGGCGTGATGCTGGACGCGGTCAACTTCCCGGCGCTGGGCCGCGAGGAATACGGCGCGTTGCAGCCGCTGATGAACCTCGCCGAGCGGCTGGGCAGCTTCCTGGCCCAGGTCTCCGGCACGGGTATGAGCCGGCTCGACGTGCAGACGTTCGGGGAGTTCGGCGAGCACTCGATCCGCCCGCTGGCGATGGCCGCGGCCAAGGGGATCCTGTCGCACGTCGTCGAGGGCGCAGTGTCGTACGTCAACGCGCTCGACCTGGCGCAGAGCCGCGGGCTGACGGTCAGCGAGGGCCGCAGCAGCGAGACGACACCGTACTCGGGCCTGCTGCGGCTCGGCCTGACCACCGCCGACGGCAAGTCGACCGTCGCCGGCACGCTGTTCTCCGAGCGGCACCCGCGCCTGGTCGAGGTCGACGGCGTCCCGATCGAGTCGTTCCTCGAGGGCCGGATGCTGTTCGCCCGGAACCGCGACGTGCCCGGCGTGTACGGCCGGATCGGCACGATCCTCGGCGAGGCCGGCGTGAACATCGCCGGCCTGCAGCTCGGCCGCATCAGCCGCTCCGAGACCGCGGTCTCGGTGATCTCGATCGACGACCCGGTGCCCCAGGACGCGCTGAAGCGGATCCTCGAGATCCCGGAGATCCTGACCGCCAAGACGGTGCGGATCTAGTCCGGTTACTCCACCGGGTTCGCGTCGGCGTCCAGGTACCGTACCTCGCCCCAGCCGAGCTCGCCGATGCCCTCCGCGATCGTGGCCCGGTCGCCGACCACGATCCAGACCAGCTTGCCCGGGTGGATCACCTCCCGGGACGTGCGCTTCATGTCGGCCAGCGTCAGCCCGGTCACCTTGTCGGGATAGACCGCGAAGTAATCGTCGGGCAGGCCGAAGGCCACGATCTCGGCCATCGCCGAGGCCAGCTCGCCGCTGGTCTCCCACGAGCCCGGCAGCCGCAGCGTCAGCTGTTGCTGGGCCTTCGACAGCTCGCCGGCCTCGACCGGCCGGCTGCCGCCGATCGCCTCCAGCTCCTTGTGCATCTCGATCATCGACTCCTTGGTCTTGTCGGTCTGCACCGGAGCGTAGGCGATGAACGGCCGCTGCCCGCGGGCGTCGACCATGAACGAGCCCGCGCCGTACGACCAGTGCTTGTCCTCGCGCAGGTTCATGTTCAGCCGCGAGGTGAAGGTGCCGCCGAGGATCGTGTTCAGGGTCTCGATCGCGATCTCGTTCGGATTGGCCTTGGGCGGCGCGACGTGGCCGGCCATGATGATCGACTGGATCGAGCCCGGCCGGTCGACGACCCAGATCGCGGGCTTGTCCTTGTGCGCGACCGGCCGCACGTCCTTCTTCGGGACGTCGCCCTGCTTCCAGCCCTTGAACAGCGCCTCGATCTTGGGCTTCATCTCGGCCATCGTGGTGTCGCCGACGACGACCAGCGTCGCGTTGTTCGGACGGAACCAGGCCTGGTGGAACTTGACCAGGTCGGCGCGTTTGATCTGGGCCACGGCCTGCTCGGTGCCGCTGCCGGTGGCCGGGTTGCCGTACGGGTGGTCCTTGCCGTACAGCAGCACCGGGAACACGCGCAGCGCCATCGAGATCGGCTGGGTCTTCTCGCGCTGGATCTGCGCGATGCGCTGCTTGCGCAGGCGTTCCAGGTCGGCCTCGGGGAACGAGGGGTTGAGGATCACGTCGGCGAACAGCGCCAGCGACGGATCCAGCTTGGCCTTCATCGCCGACAGCGTCACGCTCGAGGTGTCGATATCGGACCCGGCGCCGAGCTGGGCGCCCAGCCGCGCCAGCTCCTCGCTGATCTGCAGCGCGTCCCGCGTGCGCGTTCCCTCGTCCAGCATGTCCATCGTCAGGCTGGCGGTTCCGGGCGCCGCGGTGGCGTCGGCCGCGTAGCCGGCGTCCGCGACCAGGGTCAGGTTGACCACCGGAACGGCGTGCCGCTCGGCCAGCACGAGCTTCAGTCCGTTGGACAGCGTCGCCCGCTGGAATCCCGGAAACCGCGCCGCCGGCGGCTCACCGGGCTCGGGGACCGTGGCGCGGTCCACGTCGCTGGCGATCGTCTTGTACTGCGGGAACGGATGCACCTCGAGGTTGAACACCCCGTCCGACAGCCAGTCGCGGGCCGCCGTGTGCACTTGCTGGACCGTCGCGTCGCGCAGCAGCCCGAGGTACGTCTTGTAGTAGCCCGGGTCGCCGTAGTAGGTCTCCATCATCGCCAGGATGTCGGACTTGCCGCCGAATCCGCCGATGCGCTCGATGCCGCGGATCAGCGAGCTGATCGTCTCGGTCTTGACGCGCTCCAGCTCGGCCTCGGTCGGCCCGCCGGCCAGGAACCGCGCCAGCTCCTCGTCGATCGCACGCTCGACCTCGGCGAGATCGCCGCCCGGCTTGGCCGTGGCCATGATGTAGAACTGGCTCGAGATCTCGCGGTCGTCGATGAACGCGTTGACGTTGGTGGCGGTCTGGTCGTCGTAGACCAGCCGCTTGTAGAGGCGCGACGTCTTGCCCGACGTCAGCACGCTGGCGGCGAGCTGGAGCCGCACTTCATCCGGCGAGCCCAGCGGGGGGACGTTCCAGACCTTGTACAGCCGCGCCTGCGGCACGCGGTCCTGCACGCGCTGCCGGCGCGCCCCGTCCATCTTCGAGATCCAGCTGCGGAACTTGGCCACCGGCGGGCCGGAGGGGATGTCTCCGAAGTAGCGCTCGACGCGGCGCTTGACGTCGTCGGCCTTGACGTCGCCCGCCACGACCAGGATCGCGTTGGCCGCGCCGTAGTAGGTCTTGAACCACTCGTGGACGTCCTCCAGCGCGGCGGCGTCCAGGTCCTCCATCGAGCCGATCACGGTGTGCGAATACGGGTGGCCGGCCGGGTAGGTGCCCTTGGTGATCAGCTCCCAGCTCACCGCGTAGGGCTGGTTCTCGCCCTGCCGCTTCTCGTTCTGCACCACGCCGCGCTGCTCGTCGAGCTTGTCCTGGGTCACCGCCCCCAGCAGGTGCCCCATGCGGTCCGACTCCAGCCACAGCACCGTGTCCAGCGCCGAGGTCGGCACGTTCTGGAAGTAGTTCGTGCGGTCCTCGTTGGTCGTGCCGTTGCGGTCGGTGGCGCCGAGCCGGTCCAGCGCCTGGAAGTAGTCGTCGTCGAAGTTCTCGCTGCCGTTGAACATCAAATGTTCGAACAGGTGCGCGAACCCGCTGCGGCCCTGGGGCTCGTTCTTCGAGCCCACGTGGTACCAGACGTTGACGGCGACGATCGGCGCCTTGGGGTCCTCGTGGACGATCAAGGTCAAGCCGTTGTCGAGCACGTACTTCTGGAACGGAATCTCGATGTTCGCGCCGAGCTCGGCCGCCCGTGCGGCGGGCACGCTCAGCGCCAGCAGGACCAGCGCCGCGGCCAGCGGCGTGCGGTAACGCGTGAACGAAGTCATGACCCCTCCCTCTGGATTGCCTGCCTGCGCTCGGTTCTGGATACGCGCGCAGGTCAGGCGAGGTTTCGTCCGGACCGCCCATGGTCCCACGCCGGGCGGCCGCTTACCAGCCGCCGGTCCGCTCCCAGCGGTCCACGATCTCGCCGCGGTCGTCGATCACGTGGTATCGCGCGTGCATCGCCGCGGTAGCACAGGCGTGATTCGGCAGCACCCGCACCCGGGTTCCGACCTTCAGGGACTCCATCGGTAGCGTTTCCGCTCCCTCGACGAAGCCGTGCTCCTGGTGCAGGCGCGCCAGCCGGACCCCGGGCAGCGCGCGTCCCGCGGCGTCGAGCAGCGCCCCGTAGCCGATCCGCTCCGACCAGCGCGCGGCGCTACAGTCCAGCGACAGCGCCAGCGCGCCGGCGTCGATCAGCACGCGACCGTGCCGCGGCGAGCGTCCGATCACCGAGGCCAGCACCGAGATCGCGATGTCCTGGCGCCGGCACGCGCCGAGCCCTTCCTGGTACAGGTCGAAGAACATGTAGTTGCCGGGCCGCATCTCGGTCACGCCGTCCAGGCGCTCGGCGTGGACGGCGGTCGGGGTGGACCCGGCGCTGACCACCGGGCAGGCGAGCCCCGCCGAGCGCAGCGTCTCGGCGGCGGCCACCACCTCGCGGCGCTCCTGCTCCGCGACCGCGCGGATCGCGTCGGCGCCGCGGCAGTCGTAGGCGTGGCCGGCGTGGGTCAGCACCCCGTCCAGCCGGGCGCCCGGCCCCGCGGCGAGCGTGCGGGCGATCTCCGGCAGCAGCAGGTCTTCGGGCGCGAGGCCGCCGCGGTGCGCCCCGCTGTCGATCTCGATCAGGGCCGGAAACACGACGCCGAGCCGGCGGCCGCGCTCGTCGATCGCCCGCGCCACGTCGAGGTCGTCGGTCAGCACGCGCACGGTTGCGCCGTCACGCAGCAGCGACGCCACGCGCTCCAGCTTGTCCGGCGTGATCCCCACGGCGTACGTGACGTCGCGAAAACCGTGGCCCGCGAAGTAGGCGGCCTCGTTCAACGTCGAGACGGTGATCCCGCCGGGGTGCCCCCGCGTGGCCAGCCCGGCGATCGTCGCCGACTTGGCGGTCTTGAGGTGCGGGCGCAGGGCGACGCCGAGATCGCGCAGGCGGGCGGACATCCGCTCGAGATTGCGCGCCAGGACGTCGCGCTCGAGCAGCAGGGCCGGTGTCTCGACGTCGGCCAGCGTGGTCATGGGCGGACGGACCCTCCCGGGGTGGCTCCCGGGAGGGTACCAGCAATCCGATCAGGCTCTGGGGCCGGTGCCGCCGTCGTCCTCGTCCGGCTCGGGAATCGACACGGAGACCGCCATCGAGCGGCGATCGCGGATCAGGTCCACGGTGATCGTCCGGCCGTCCTTGTTCGAGAGCAGGCGCACCAGGTCGCCCGGGCCGCCGACCCGCTCGCCATCCACGGCGGTGATCAGGTCGCCGACGCGGATGCCGTCGCGCGCCGCGGGCGTGCCCGGCATCACCTTCGAGACCAGCACGCCGGCATCCCGGCCGCCGCCCAGGTGCTCGCGCAGCTCGGGCGTGACCTCGGTCAGGCCGACCCCCAGCTTGGGCCTCGAGCCCCACATCAGGTGGCGCAGCTGGCCGCGCCCCTCGGGCAGCACGTGGAGCCGATTGCCGATGCAGTCCTCGCCCTCGCCCTCGCAGTCGTCGAGGAACAGCTTGAGGCGCGGCAGGCCTTCCAGCCCCTCCAGCCCCTGCTCGAGCTCCACGATCGCCGGGCCGCCCTCACCCTCCCAGGACAGGGCGAAGCTGCTCGGGCGCTCGCCGAGCTCCACGGCGTGGCTGCGACGCTCGCCGCC
>JBFKMV010000194.1:0-9214 GCA_041629655.1 Candidatus Polarisedimenticolaceae bacterium | reverse complement strand
GCCCGCCCGCCCTGCGGTGGCCACCCACAGCGCCGCGAGACCCGCGGCGCCCAGCAGCAGCACGAACAGGTGGATCACGGCGATCTCCGAGACCCCCGCGAGCGCCGCGGAGCGGAACAACGTCGCGAGCAGGAACGTCGCCGCGGGCGGGTTGACCTCGTGGAAGTCCACGTACAGCCGCGCCCCCTGGTCGATCTCGAAGCCGGCCCAGGTCAGAAACGCGACGTCGTGGTTGAGCCACGGCAGCGGACGGAGCGCGGCGTTCTGGACGAACAGGACGGCGGCGGCGGCCAGCGTCGCGACCGCGATCACCGCCACCGCGATGCTGCCGCCCCGCGCTGTGCTGGCGCTGCTTCCGGTCATCGGCCGGCCATCATGGCACAGGAAGCGTCGGCCGGGCACCTGCGCCCCGGGGGCGTGCTAGGGTACGGGCGGGAGGAGTTTCGTGCGGATCATCACGGGTTGTTTCGTCGTCGTGCTCGCGGTGGCGCTGGCCGCCTGCGACGGTGGCCTGTCCGACACCGGGTTCGAGGGCACCTGGGAGCGCATGCTGCCCAGCGGCGTGTCGATGCTGTCGCTGCGGGCAGTCGACGACGGCTACCAGGTCTGGTGGAGCAAGATCGACGGCGTGCAGACCGTGCGCTGCGACGAGCAGGGCAACTGCGAGGAGTTCGTCGGCGATCGCAAGGTCTACGGCTGGACCTTCCGCGCCTTCACCCGTCCGGAGTCGGAACACCTGTTCGTGGAGGTGACGGGCCACCCCGTGGACGACACCACGCAGCCCGTCAGCTACCTCGACCGGCTCGAGCTGCAGCCCGGCGGCCAGGAGCTGTGGTCGTACCAGGTCGAGGAGAACGGCGTGACCAAGGACCCTCCCGGCGGCCCGCTGAAGTTCCGCAAGGTCGCGGACGAGCCGGTGTAGTCACTCCGCCGCGCCGCCGAGCGAGTCGGCCCAGCTCTCGTGTCGCGCGGCCCCCGCGTCGTCCCCCGTCTCGCGCAGCGCCCGCGCCAGGTCCGCGTGCAGGGCCGGGTCCTCGGGTGCAGCGGCCAGCGCGCGCCGGAGGTGCGTGATCGCCTCACCCGCTGCGCCGCGGGCCAGCAGCAGCCGCCCCGCCCCGGCCTGGGCGGCGGCCGACCCGGCCCTCCGGGCGGCGGCGCGACGGTACTCCCGCAACGCCTCGTCCGGCCGCCCCCCGGCCTCGAGCAGCCGGGCCAGCCCGAGCCGGGCCGTGAACTCCTCGGGCCGCTCCGCGGCCAGGCGGCGCAGCTCCTCGATCGCCCCGTCCAGGTCGCCCAGGCGCCGCTTCAGCTCGGCCCGCGCCATGCGCGCCACCCGGTTTTCCGGCTCGCGTCCCAGTGCCGAGGTGATCCGCCGCTCGGCCGATACGGGGTCGCCGAACGCGGCCTCGAACCAGCCCAGCCGGGCCTCGACCCGCGGCGCGCCGCGCGGGATCCAGAACGCCGAGTAGCCCGCCAGCGCCCACGTCGCCAGCGCCAGCAGCAGCAGCGCGCGCCGCCAGGCCGTGCTTCCCGCGAGCAGGTCCAGTCCCACCGCCGCCAGCGCGATCAGCGGCAGCACCGCCGGCATCGCGAAGAATGCCTTGATCACCGAGTAGAGCGGCACCTTGACCGGCCACACGACGACCGCCGTGACCGTCACGGCCGCCACGCCGGCGAGCACCAGCCACGTCGTCTCGGGCCGCGCGGCCTGGCGGCGCGCCACGGCGACCAGGCCGACCAGCACGCCGAGCATCGGGACGAGCGCCAGCAGGTAGCCCGCCGCCATCAGCTCGAGGTCCCACGGCGGTGCGTAGTCGAGCTGCGTCCGCCCCGAGAGCAGCCCGTCGCCCCACAGCGTCGCGTACATGCCGTCGAGATAGCTGCCCAGCCCGGAGTAGAGCGGCAGCGCGAAAGCCTGCCCGAAGCGCGTGAAGAAGGCCGGGGTCACGAAGCCCGGGTCCTGCCACCACGGCGGCAGCACCGCCGGGTCCCAGTTGCCGACGAACGGGTGGCCGAAGCGCGACCACACCGCGGCGTAGTGCCAGCCGCAGGTCAGGCCACAGACGCCCGCGGTCACGCCGAGGCTGCGCCACCAGGCGCCGGGCCCGTCCCGCGCCACCAGCCTGCGCGCCGCGAGCGCCCCGAGCAGCACCACCACCACGAGGAACGCCGAGAACCGGGCCAGCATCGCGGCTCCCAGCGCCAACCCCAGCGCCGCGTGCAGCGCGGCCGGAGGCGCCTCGCGCGGCCGCAGCACGTAGAGTCCGAGGACCAACGAGCCGGTGGTCGATGCGGCAGCCAGCGGCTCGTTGCTGATCGACTGGAACAGGTACAGGTGCATCGGCAGGAACGCGGCGACGCCCAGCCCGAGCCAGCGGCGCCGCGGATGCTCGGGGAACACCAGCCGCAGCCCGGCCCACAGCAGCAGCAGATGGGCCAGTCCGGCCGCGAACGACGTCAGGCGCAACAGCCGCACGCCCACGGGGTCGAGCGCCGAAGAGATCCCGGACAGCACCAAGAGCGCGCTTCCCGAGAGGTAGAACAGCGGCGGCTGGAACATCGACCAGCCCTGATCGGCGCGGGGCAGTGCGCGCTGATCGAGCACGAACTGCACGTACTCCAGATGGGTCTCGGCGTCGAAGCCGTCGGCGTACCACAGCGAGGGAGCGTTGTTCCAGAACAGCACGGCCCAGGCCAGCGCCAGCGCGGCGGCGAACAGGCCCTCGGCGACGGGCAGCACGCCACCGGCGGGACCCCGCGCGATACGTCTCCGCAGCACCGCGGCGGCGGCCAGCCCGACGACGACCGCCAGCGCGATCAGCACGATCCGCCCCGCGCGTCGTCGCAGTCCGTCGATGGGACGGATCTCGCGCAGCGCGGGGTCGAGCGCGGCCGCGTCGAGCGGCTCGGCCGCCGGCCGTGCGGGCTGCCAGGCCGCACCGGCCAGGCTCGCCTCCCAGGTCGCGTCGCTTCCCACGACGTGCCGCGGCGTGCCCAGCAGCAGCCACAGCGCGGGCGGTCCGCGGTCGTTGAGCACCTCGACCTCGATGCGGTTCGCGCCCACGCGCAGCGCTCCGGCGAGGTCACTGGCGACGCGCGTCCGCTTCCACGTGGCCACGGGCCCGAGCGCCACCGGGCGGTCGTTGACCCGCACCCGGCAGTCGCGGAACGCCCGGACTTCGAGCCGCACGGCGCCCTCCACGCCGTCCAGCGCGAACTGCTTGCGGAACGTGGTCACCAGCGGCGCGGCCGGACGCACCCCGGCCCGCGGAACGTGCCGGTAGAGGATCCACTCCGCTCCGGCGCCGCCGGACAGGAACGGCGTCCCGGGCAGCCAGGTCCCCGCGCCCCACACCGTCAGCCCCACGACGAGCACGACCAGCGGCAGCACGAGCCAGGCCGCCACGCGCGCGCGCGCGGGCTCTTTCGGCATCACGACCGGTCCCCTGCGGCGCGGCCGACTCCGATCCCGCGCCAGGCCGCGGCGTACGCGACGAGCGTGAGCCCCGCCACGAGCAGCGCGTTGAGCCGCGTGCCGACCCGCTGGGCCCAGGTGTACGGTACCTTCAGGTACGGGTCCAGCTCCGGCGAGGGCGCGCCGAGGATTCCGGGCAGCCGGTAGGGCAGGTCGAGGTCGTGGAGCAGCATGTTCAGCAGCGCCGCCACGCTGAACCCCAGCGCCAGCCAGCCGAAGCGCCGGTCGCGCCCCGCCAGGGGCAGCACCAGCACCAGCGCCAGGAACAGGTGGTTCTCGTGCAGGTGCGTCGAGAGGAAGAAGAAGCTCGCGCTGACCGCGGCGCCCGCGCTCAGCAACAGCGCCGTCGCCGCGGCGCCGTCCGCCGTACGGCCCAGGCGTTCGCGGATCCGCCACAGCAGCAGGACGTACGCGGCACCGAACAGCGCCAGCGCGATCGTGCGCGGCGCCAGCGGCCCGAGCCAGGCCGCGTTGGCCTCGCGCCACGGCAGCAGCAGCCACCACAGGTTGTGCGCGTTGGCCGAGGTCAACGGCATGGTGTCGATGTCGATCCAGACCCGCCGGACCACGGCCGGCAGCCGGCCGGTGACGATGAACGGCAGGAACGCCACCGCCGCCGCCGCGAGCGCGGCCGCCGCCCAACGCGCCGCTCCACGCACGCCGCCTCGCAGCAGCGACGCCAGCGCCACCAGCGGGACCAGCGGCGCCGCCAGCGGCTTGGCCAGCGCGGCGAGCGCCAGCGCCGCGCCGGAGAGGCCGCTGCGCCCCGCGCCCAGCGCCGCCAGCGCGCTCAGCGCGAGCAGGCTGTGCAGCCCGTCCGGCTGGCCCCAGTAGCCCGAGTCCCACAGCACGACCGGATTCCAGAGGTACAGCAACGCCGCCAGTCCGCCCCACCCCGCCCCGCGCCGCGAGGCGCCCCACAGTCCGCCCCGCGCCACCAGCACGTACAGCAGGGCCGCGACACCGAGATCGAACAGCACGTGCGGGAGCTTGACCAGGAACGTCAGCAGTCCGGACTCGCGCACCGCCGCGGCCCCGGCGTCGGGCTCCAGCAGCAGGAACAGCTCGCCCACGACGTAGAGCGGATACAGCAGCAACGGCGGGTAGTCGACCGGCATCGCGTCGTAGGCCGCCGGCAGCCCGGCCAGCGCCGTGCCCAGCGCCCAGGCCTTGTACTGCTCGACGTCGGCGACGTAGCCGGGAAGCGTGGCCAGCACCAGGCGCAGCGCGACGTTCAGGGCCAGCAGCAGCCCCAGCGTCCACGGTGTCAGGAAGCGCGGGCGCCGCGGACGGTCGGCGCTCACGGCTTGCGCCCCACCGCGAACACCGAGCTGCCCCAGGGCAGCCGCAGCCCGCGCGCGATCCACGCGTTCTCCGCCGCCAGCACCCGGGTCAGCACGGCGCTGACCGCGGGCCCCGGAACCGCGTGCAGGTCCGACCGCGCGGACGCGCCGCCCCGCCGGGCGCGCAGCATGCCCGGCAGGCGGCCGGCCACCACCGCGGGAAACAGCAGGCACATCCGGTAGGTCAGCCGCTCGGGAGCTAGGCCCAGCGTCTCGAGCACCCGCGCGACCTTGCGCCTGGTGTACCGCTCGCGGGTGTGAATCGCCACGTCGTGCTCACTGTACAGCCAGTCGTAGGCCGGCAAATTGAGCACCAGGCGTCCACCCGGGCCGAGCGCCCCGACGAGCCGCCGCAGTCCCGGCAGCGAGCGCTCGACGCCCGGGATGTAGATCACGTCCAGGCTCAGCACCAGGTCGAGCGGCTCGCGGTGGATCTCCGGGGCGCAGATGTCGCTCTGGTAGACGTCCGCCGCGGGCGCCTTGCGCCGCGCGTGCTCGACCGCTTCCGCGGACGCGTCGAACCCGGCGAGGTACGAGGGCCGAAGGCGCTCGCCGACGCAGCGCAGCGTCTCCCCGGTGCCGCAACCCGCATCCAGCACCGCCGGTCGCGACGGCAGCGCCGGGCTGAGCCGGCCGAGGGTGCGCCAGACGGCGTCACGCAGGCCCCGGTACCACCAGTGGCCCTGCTCCACCCGCGCCATGATCTCGTGTTCGCCGGGGTTCATGCCGGCCGCCACCTCCCCGGCTCAGCGAGAGCTCCGCAGCACCTCGACGACACGGTCGACCTGCGCGTCCTCCATCCCGGGCCAGATCGGCAGCGACAGCACCGAGCGGCAGGCCTGCTCCGTCACCGGCAGGTCGCCCTCGTCGTAGCCCAGCGACCGGTAGGCCTCCATCAGGTAGACCGGCTGCTCGTAGTGGATCCCGTGGCCGATCCCCGCCGCGCGAAGCGCCTCGATCACCCGCGGCCGGTCGTCGGTCCTCACGACGGCCAGGTGATGGACGTGCGTCCCCCCGGGGGTCCGTCCCGGCAGTGCGAACGACGACCCGGCCAGTCCCGCGCTGTAGCGCTCGGCCAGCGCGCGTCGCCGGGCCACGCTGTCCTCGATGTGCCGCAGCTTGACCCGCAGGATCGCCGCCTGCAGCTCGTCGAGCCGGCTGTTGACGCCCTCGCAGTGGGCGTGCCGGTCGTCGCGGAAGCCGTACATGCGTTGCATCCGCAGCCGCTGCTCGAGCTCCGGGTCCCGGGTCACGCACAGCCCGCCGTCGCCGAAGGCGCCCAGCGTCTTGGTCGGGTAGAACGAGAAGCAGCCGATGGTGCCGAACGAGCCCAGGGCCCGGCCGCGGTAGGTCGCGCCCTGGGCCTGCGCGCAGTCCTCGACCACCGGGACGCCGCCCGACTCGCAGGCCTCGACGATCGGGTCCAGCTCGACCGGCTGCCCGTAGAGGTGCACCACGACCACGGCCCGGGTGCGCGGAGTCAGCGCGGCGATCAGCTTCTCGGGGTCGACCAGCAGCGTGTCGGCCCGCACGTCGACGAAGCGCGGAACGCCGCACACGGCGCGGATCGCCGCGACGGGCGGCACGCCGGCGTTGGCCACGGTCAGCACCTCGTCGCCGGGGCCGATCCCCAGTGCGCGCAGGGCCAGGATCAGCGCGTCGGTACCGGAGTTGACGCCCACCGCCCCCGGCATCCCGAGCGACGCCGCGCACTCGCTCTCGAAGGCCTCGACCTCCGGGCCGAGCACCAGCTGCCCCGACTCCACCACGCGCCGGATCGCGGCGTCGATCTCGGTCCGCAGCCGCCGGTACTCCGGGCGGTAATCGAAGTACGGGATCATGGGCGCCCGGACCGCGAACGGTCCCGGTAGAACGTCAGCGTTCGCTCCAGCCCCGCCTCGAGATCGATCCGCGGCTCCCAGCCCGTGGCGCGCCGGAAACGTTCGAAGCTCCCGTAGTAGTCGCCGATGTCGATCGCCTGCGCCTCGGGCGGAAACGGGACGCGCTCGACCTCGAACGTGGTGTGCCGGCCCAGCAGCTCGACGAACTCGAGCAGGCTGCGCGGCCGCGGGTGGCCGAGATTGAACACGCCGCCGGCGATCTCCGGGGTCGTCGCGGCCAGCAGCAGTGCCTGCACCACGTCGTCGACGTAATTGAAGTCCCGCTTCTGCTCCCCGCTCCCGAAGATCCGGATCTTGCCGCCAGCCAGCGCCAGCCGGATGAAGATCCCCGCGAAGCCCTTGCGGTCGCTGGCCAGGTCCATCCGCGGTCCGTAGGTGTTGGTCAGTCGCAGGCTGACCGTGTCGATCCCGTGCACCTGGTGGTACAGCGTGTAGTACATCTCGGCGGCGAGCTTGTTGATCCCGTTCACGTCCACCGGCACGCGCGGGTGGTCCTCGTCCACCGGCAGGTAGCTCGGCCGTCCGTAGAGCTGTCGGGTGCTGGCGAAGACGATCCGCGCCCCGGGATTCCCTTCGCGGCAGCACTCGAGCAGCGACAGCTGGCTGGCGCAGTTGATCTCGAGATCGGTCAGCGGGTCGTGCATGCTCTCGCTGTGGCTGACCTGGCCGGCCAGGCTGAAGATCACGTCCTGGTCGCGAACCAGGTAGCGCAGGCTGTGCCGGTCGCGGACGTCGGAGAAGTTCACCTGCACCCGGTCGCGGACCGGCTCGATGCTGTCCAGCGTCGCGCCGTACTGCGGCAGCATCGAGTCGACCAGCGTGACCCGCGCGTCCAGCTCGACCAGCCGCACGGCCAAGTTGCTGCCGATGAATCCGACGCCGCCGGTGACCAGCACCCGTCTTCCGGTCCAGGATCCGCTCACCGGGGACTCCCCCGCCCCAGCACGTAGCGCACCACGAACTGCGGGCTCTTGGTGTGGTCGAGGAACAGCCGGCCGAGGTACTCGCCGATCGTGCCCAGGATCACCAGCTGGACGCCCGAAAAGAACACGATCGTGACCAGCACCGTCGGGATCCCGACCGCCACGTCCGGGTTGACGTACAGCTTGTCGATCACGATCGCGCCCAGCAGCACCAGGCTGACCAGCGAGCTGAGCGTCCCGATCAGCGCGGCGACGCGGAGCGGGGTGATCGAGAACGACAGGAACATGTTCAGCCACAGCAGAAACAGCTTGCGCAGCGTGTAGTTCGAGCGGCCGGTGGGCTCGCCGCGGTGCTCCACGTCGAGCTGCGCGATGTTGCGCGTCGTGCGCAGGATCAGCCCGTCGATGTACGGGAACGGGCCGCGGTAGCGGGTGATCTCGTCGACCAGGAACTGGTTCATGACCTTGAAGCTGGACAGGTACAGATCGCGCGGCTTCTTGAGCATGACGTTGGCGATGCGGTCGTTGAACCAGCTGCCGAGGTTGCGGAACGTGCTGTGGTGCTTGACGCGGTAGCGGCCGTAGACCACGTCGTGGCGCCCGGCCCGGATCGCGTCGTACATCCGGCGCACCTCCTCGGGCGGGTTCTGGCCGTCGTCGTCGAGGACGGCCACGTAGGCGCCGGTGGCATGGTTCAGGCCGGCCAGCACCGCGTTGTGCTCGCCGAAGTTCTTGGCCAGGTGGACGAAGATCACGCTGTCGGGGTGGCGCTCAGAGAGCGTGCGGCAGGCGGCCTCGGTGTCGTCCTGCGAGCCGTCGTTGACGAGGACGACCTCGAAGCCGAGGTCGGCGTACAGCTCGTGGATCCGCTCCACGACGGGGCCGATGGAGTGCGCCCCGTTGTAGACGGGGATCACGAACGACAGCTCGACGGCTCGGCTCACGACCGGGTCACTCCGCGTAAGTCTAGACCGCACCGACACATACGCGCGCTGCGGCCCGGAGCGGCGATTATAGCGCCTGCCGACTCCGCGCTGTCAACGCGGCCCGGGCAAAGCGCCGGCTGCGCCACAGGCCCCAGCGCGACAGCCGGTACTCGGTGGCGGTGCGCAGGCAGCCCAGCCCGTAGCGCACCCCGCGCCAGAACCCCACCGACGAGGCCTCGCGGAAGTACTTCGTGGGACAGCTGATCTCGGCGACCTGGTAGCCGTGCCACAGGACCTGGAGCAGCATCTGGTTGTCGAACACGAAGTCGTCCGAGTTCTCGGCCAGCGGCAGCCGCTCCAGCAGCTCGCGCGAGAACGCCCGGTAGCCGGTGTGGTACTCCGACAGCTTGGCGCCGGTCATCAGGTTCGCGGCCAGCGTCAGCACGCGGTTGCTGACATACTTCCACCACGGCATCCCGCCGCGCAGCGCGTACCCGCCCAGGATCCTCGAGCCGATCACGCAGTGGTACAGGCCGTTGCCGATCATCGAGACCATCGCCGGGATCAGCTGCGGCGTGTACTGGTAGTCCGGGTGGACCATGATCACGATGTCGGCGCCCTCCTCGAGGGCCAGCCGGTAGCACGT
>JBFKMV010000193.1:0-9241 GCA_041629655.1 Candidatus Polarisedimenticolaceae bacterium | reverse complement strand
CTCGCGTTGCTGCGCGGGCTGCGGAGCAGCCTCGAGCTGACGGTGCTGCTGATCACCCACGATCTCGGGGTGGTCGCCGAGAACGCCGACCGGGTCGGCGTCATGTACTCCGGCCGGCTGGTCGAGGAGGCCCCGGTGGCGGGCCTGTTCCGTGAGCCGCGGCACCCCTACACCCGCGGGCTGCTGCGATCGCTGCCGGGCGGCGCGGCGTCCGTCGAGCCCCGGCGCCTCGAGACCCTGCCGGGCGCGGTCCCCGACCCGGCCGACCCGCCGCCCGGGTGCCGGTTCCATCCCCGTTGCCCCGAGGCGTTCGAGCCCTGCCCCGGGGAACAGCCGCCCGATTTCAAGCTGGGGCCCGGGCGGCGCGCGGCCTGCTTCCTGCACGGACCGCAGGCGACCGGCCGCCCGTCGGCCGCGGGCGGGGGGCGCGAATGGGCGTGAACGCCAAACCGCTGGTCGAGGCCCGCGGGCTGGTCAAGCGCTTCACGCCGCGCGCCGGCTGGCTCGGGGGCTCGGGGCCGGCGGTGCACGCGGTCGACGGGGTCGATCTCGCCGTGCACGAGGGCGAGTCGGTCGGCCTGGTGGGCGAGTCGGGCTCGGGCAAGTCGACGCTGGGGCGGTTGCTGATCCGCCTGATCGAGCCGGACGCTGGCACGATCCGCTTCGACGGGATCGACCTGCTGGCCCAGCGCGGTGCCGAGCTGCGCCGGATGCGCCGCCACTTCCAGGTGATCTTCCAGGACCCCTACGGCTCGCTCAACCCGCGGATGCGGGTCGGCGGTATCGTCGGCGAGCCGCTCACGATCCACAAGCTCTGCGCCAGCCGCAACGAGCGTCGCGATCGCGTGTCCGAGCTGCTGCGGCAAGTCGGTCTCGAGCCGTCGGCCGCCGACAAGTACCCGCACGAGTTCTCGGGCGGACAGCGGCAGCGGATCGGGATCGCCCGGGCGATCGCCTGCTCGCCGCGCTTCATCGTCGCGGACGAGCCGGTCTCGGCGCTCGACCCGCCGGTCCAGGCCCAGATCATCAACCTGTTGATGGAGCTTCAGGAACGGCTGGGCCTGGCGTACCTGTTCATCGGACACGACCTGCGGCTGATGGAACGGATCAGCGACCGGGTCGCGGTGATGTACCTCGGCCGGGTGGTCGAGCAGGCGCCGGCCGCCGAGCTGTACCGCGACCCGCAGCACCCGTACACGCGGGCGCTGCTGGCGTCCACCCCGTCGCTGTCCCCAGGCCGCACCACGACCCCGTCGCTTTCGGGCGAGCCGCCGTCGCCGACCGCGCTGCCGCCGGGGTGCCGGTTCCACCCCCGGTGCCCGGTGGCGGTGCCGGAGTGCTCGCTCCACGACCCGCGGCTGCTGCCGGACGACGGTCATCGGACCGCCTGCCACCTGGTGCATCCGAGGGGCGGCGCGGGCGGTGGGGCCCCCCGGTAAGGTCGCGTGGAGCTCGAGGTGATGAAACCTTTGCTTAGGGTGTACCGTAGTCTCGCTCCAGAGACACACCCGCAAGCCAGAGCGAGGCTCCAGGCACGTCGGCCTGGAGGCGAGGGAGGACCAGTGGTGAACGGAAAGATCATGGCGTGGATGCTCGCCGGCACTCTGCTCCTCGGAGCGAATGCCACGGTCCTGGGACAGCAGGAGGCCGAGCAGGGCTTGCGGCTGTCGCTCGCGGACTGCCTGGGGACGGCACTCGAGAACAACCTCGACCTCGTCTCGGCGCGAAAGGACCCGTTGATCGCCGAGGAGCAGGTCGCCGTGAACCAGGCCGCGTTCGACGGGGTGATCGGCGCCAACGCGAACCTCACCGACTCGTCGAGCGACAAGCTGATCACGGATCTGTCTCCCGCGATGCTCGGCGCCGTGCCCGGCGCGAGCGACGACGAGACGAATTCGGGCGGGGTGTCCTGGAGCCAGTTGCTGAACTACGGCGCCAACTACAGTCTCTCGGTCAACCTCCGCGACGAGGCGGCGACGAGCAGCGACATTTCCCTGTTCACCGGCCAGCTCTCCGCCACCGACCGTGACACGACCGCCGAGAGCATCAGCCTGCGCTACGAGATGCCGTTGCTGCAGGGATTCGGCAGGGAGACCAACAAGGTCAACGTCCTGCTGGCGCGCAGCGGCGTGTCGACGTCGAAGGAGGATCTCCGCCTGCAGGCGATGCGCACGATGCAGCAGGTCGAGGACGCTTACTGGGACCTGCTGGCGACTCGCGCCGCGCTCCAGGTGGCGCGAGAATCGCTCAAGCTGGCCCGGGATCTCTACGAGCTGAACAAGAAGAAGGTCGAGGTCGGGACGCTGGCGCCGATCGACGTCACCCAGGCCGAGGCCGGCGTCGCCTCGCGTGAGGAGGACGTGATCGTCGCCGAGAACGCCGTCCAGAACGCCGAAGACGTGCTTCGCGGGTTGCTCGCGTTTCCCAGCGACGACCCGAGCTGGCGGATGCCGATCATTCCGACCGACAGCGCCGACTTCGAGCCGCGGGACGTCGACGTGGAGGCTGCGCTGGCGACGGCTCTGGAACGGCGCCCCGAGATCATCAACGCGCGACAGCAGGTCCGGGACCGCGAGCTTTCGCAACGCGTGGCGAAGAACGGCGTGCGCCACTCGCTCGACCTGACGGCCGAGATCACCCGCAATCAGGGCGATACCGATTTCTCGTTCTCGGAGTCCGGCCTGTTGGTCAGCTTCACCAACCAGGACTCCGACGGCGACGACTGGTCGGTCCAGCTGGTCTACGGCTATCCGATCCGCAACCGGAGGGCCAAGGCGGAGTACGCCGTGTCCACGCTGAACCGCGAAAAGAGCGAGGTGGCGCTGCGCAACGCCGAGCAGGACATCAGGATCGACGTCCGGACGGCGGCTCGCAACGTGGTTTCCGGCGTCAAGCGCGTCGGGGCCGCCCGCTCCAACACCGTCCTGCAGCGCAAGACGCTCGAGGCCGAGCAGAAGAAGTACGAGAACGGGATGTCGACCTCGTTCGAGGTGCTGCGGATCCAGACCGACCTCTCGGATGCCCGGCTCGCCGAGATTCGCGCGATCCTCGACTACATGAAGGGGCTGGCCGATCTGGAGCGGGCCAAGGGCACGCTGCTCGAGGCGCGCGGGCTGACCCTGGCGCCGTGACGGGCCGCGCATGACGCCGCTGATCACCCTCCGCGACATCCGCAAGGTCTACGACATGGGGCAGGAGCAGGTGCGCGCGCTCGACGGCGTCTCGCTGGAGCTCGCGCGCGGTGACTACATCGCGGTGATGGGGCCTTCCGGCTCCGGCAAGTCGACGCTGATGAACGTGATCGGGTGTCTCGACACGCCGAGCTCCGGGTCGTACACGCTCAACGGCAAGGAGGTCGCCCACCTGACCGACGACGAGCTGGCGGAGATCCGCAACACCGAGATCGGCTTCATCTTCCAGACCTTCAACCTGCTGCCGCGGACCGACGCGTTGCAGAACGTCGAGCTGCCGCTGGTCTACTCCGGAGCCAGCCGGCGCGAGCGGGCCGAGCGGGCGCAAGAGGCGCTCCGGGCGGTCGGTCTCGGGGACCGGATGCACCACCGGCCGAACGAGCTGTCCGGGGGCCAGCGGCAGCGGGTGGCGATCGCCCGGGCGCTGGTCAACCGGCCGGCGATCGTCCTGGCCGACGAGCCGACGGGCAACCTGGACTCGCGCACCGGCGAGGAGATCCTGGCCCTGATCGACCAGATCCACGGCGCCGGCAACACGATCATCCTGGTGACCCACGAGGAGGAGCTGGCCGAACGCGCCGCACGGGTCATCCGCCTGAGGGACGGGAAGATCGTCGCGGACGCCCGGAACAAGCCGCTACCCGGGGTCCACTGACTTGCCGCACCGCGCGGACGCCCCGAAAACCGGCCCTCGGACGCCTGCGGCGAACCCTCCGCAGCCCGCCCGCCGCTTGCCTTGACACGGTTTTGGGCGTGGCGTACCATCCGAAATTGCCCCAGGAACGGGTTTCGTAAGTCGAACGTGATGAACAACATCAACGCCCCCTGGGGTCATGGGATCCTCCGCGGAGGATGTTGAGGGGAACGTTCGGCGCGGTGTCACGCCTCGTTGCAAGCGGATCGACGAGGCCGACCGCGACGGACTGATCGGACGCGCAACCGCTAATCCGCACGACGCCCTGGATCGATCGGAGGAAGGCCCGTGGAAACACTTTCGAATCTTGGCGGAGACCTCTGGAAATACTACACGGACGGAGGACTGGTGATGCACTTCATCTCCGTCCTTTCCGTGGCGTCTCTGACCACGATCATCTACAAGCTGCTGGTGTTCCGTAAGGTCAAGACCGACCTCAACGAATTCATCGCCAAGGTGCGTGCCTCCCTCCTGAAAGGCAACGTCAAGAACGCGATGGGCGTCTGCGAGGAGTACAAGGGGCCGATCGCGGCGATCATGAAGACCGGCCTGCTGAAGTACGGCCAGCCCAAGGAAGAGATCGAGAAGACGATGGAGAACGCCGCGATCCACGAGGTGGCGTATCTCGAGAAGTACCTGACCGTGCTGGCGACGATCGCGAACATCGCGCCGCTGCTCGGCTTCCTCGGCACCGTCGTCGGGATGATCCTGTCCTTCGACGTCATCGCGCAGCAGGGCCTCAACGACCCGGCCGCGGTCGCCAAGGGCATCTCGGTGGCGCTGCTGACCACCGCCTACGGCCTGATCGTCGCGTTCTTCACCCAGCCGTTCTACAACTACTTCACCAGCAAGGTCTCCGCTCACACCCGTGAGATCGAGACCGCCTCGAACATCCTGTTCGAGACCTTCGACGAGATGGATCGGATCGGGAAGAAAGCCGCGTCATGAACCTCCGGCGAAGCGCCAAGGCGAAAGCGATGATCCCGACGGCCTCGATGGCCGACATCGCCTTCCTCTTGATCATCTTCTTCATGGTCACGACCGTTCACGAGGTCGACCGCACGTCGGTCAACCTGCCGCGCTCGGTCGTCCACGAGGAGGCCGAGAAGGGCGCGGCGATCGTGGTGCTGCACGCGGACAAGGACGGGCAGCTGGTCTACAAGTTCTCCGACGGCAAGGCGATCAGCCGCGACGTGCCCGGTCCCAACGACATCTACCTCGAGGTCTCGCGGATCACCTACCGCGACAAGGACAAGCAGTTTTTGCTCAAGGCCGACGGCAACCTCAAGTTCGCCTTGATCGACGAGCTGATGGACCAGTTGCGCAAGGCCGGGGCCAACAAGCTGTTGCTCTTGACGCAGCCCAAGGGGAAGGCGACATGAAGCTCGTGAAGAAAGAGCAGGAAGCCGAGATCCCCACCGCTTCGATGGCCGACATCGCTTTCCTGCTGATCATCTTCTTCATGGTCACCGCGGTGTTCGCGTCGACGAAGGGGCTCGAGTTCAAGCTGCCCCAGGAAGACGAGCAGGCGCCGCCCGAGAGCGAGGAAGCGACGTTCATCCATGTCTTTCCCGGCGGCGACATCGAAGTCGATTGCCGGTCGATGCTGCACGAGGAGATCGTCGGCTACCTCTACCCCAAGCTCAGCCGCAACCCCGAGAAGCCGGTGATCGTGTACTCCGAGCCCGACGCCGAGTACTCCGCGATGATCGCCGTCTACGACGTGCTGGTGGCCGCCAAGGACCTGCCCGAATGGAAGGAACAGAGCCTCAAGGTCAAGAACGTCTCGATCCCGACGCAGACCGACATCCAGGAGTACACGGCGCTGTTCGGGGTCAACCCGTTCGCGGCGCGTTGCCAGTAGGGAGGACGCGATGAGCGACGAAAGACGGACCCTACGGCTCGACGAGAAGCTCAAGGCCGAGGACGAGCTCTACGCCACCCTGTTCCATCCCTCGCACGCCGAGCGGAAGCCGATGATGATCTCCATCGCGATCGCGGTGGTGATCCACGTGATCTTCCTGGTCGTGAACTTCCCCGACGTCAAGGCCCAGCTCCGGCCGAAAAAGCCCGAGAAGGTCGTCTACGTCAAGAAATACGTTCCGCCGCCGCCCAAGATCGAGCGGAAGCAGATCGTCAAGAAACAGATCACCAAGAAGGTGCCCGTCCCCGACCCGACGCCGGACGAGCCGGAGCCGATCCGCGAGCCCGAGCCGGACATCGAGCCCGAGCCGCTGCCGCCGGACGTCGAGGTGCTGCTCGGCGACCCCGAGCCGCCCCCGCCCACCGGTCCGCTGATGGCCGGCGTCGGCGACGTGTCGAACCCGGTGATCATCATGTCCACCAAGGTCCAGCCGGAGTACCCGGAGCTGGCCCGCCGGGCCCGCCTCGAGGGCAGCGTGATCCTCCAGGCGATCGTCTACAAGGACGGCACGGTGGGCGAGATCGAGGTGCTGCGCTGCACCCGTCCCAACGTCGGCTTCGAGGCCGCGGCGGTGGCCGCCGTACAGAACTGGCGTTACCAGCCGGCGACACAGAACGGGAAACCGGTGGACGTGTTCTTCACGATCAACGTGACCTTCGAGCTGCAATAGCCGGTTCCCGGCAGGGCGAATACGCAAAAAAACCGCGGATTCGCGTGGCGAATCGGATTGCATGTAGTTATTGTAGGAATCGTGGGCGGTCTTGGCCTGCACCTTGCACTTTCAACAGGGCGGAGGCCACGAACATGCCGTTTTGGCATCGTCCACAAATGAAAAGGGGGTTCGCGATGCGATTCGCCACCCGCAAATACGTCGTCCTGCTCGCCACGTTCGCCCTGCTGGCGGTCAGCGCCGCCCAGGCCGACTACGACGCCGGGCTGAACTACTTCAAACAGGGTAAGTACGTCGAGGCGGCCCAGGAGTTCCAGGCGCTGGTGGACCAGTCGCCCGAGTACGACTACGGGTACTACATCCTCGGCCTGTCGTTTCTGAAGATGGACAAGCTGCCCGACGCCGAGAAGAACTTCCGCAAGGCGGTCGAGATCAACGGCGACAAGTTCGAGTACCACCACGGTCTGGCCCAGACGCTGATGGGGCGCAAGCAGTACCGCGAGACGGTCAACGCCCTGAACGCGGCGGAAGGCCTGGCCAGCTCGACCAACCACAAGTACGCGCTGCACTCGATGCGCGGCTCGGCCCTCGCCTCCCAGCGCAAGTGGGGTGAGTCGGTCGACGATCTCGAGAAGGCCCGGGCGATCAAGAAGTCGCCGACCCTGTCGGTCCAGCTCGGCAAGGCCTACTACGCGCTCGAGCACAACGACAAGGCGGTGCCGGTGTTCCGCGAGGCGCTGGCGCAGAACCCCAACGACGCCGAGAGCCAGGAGCTGCTGAGCGAGGCGCTGATCAAGCTGGCCAAGGAGTCCCGGGACGACGCCTCCAAGACGCGCTACTACCGTGATGCGGTGGCGTCGGCGGAGAAGTTCCGCTCGCTGAAGTCCGGCGACCCCGAGGGGCCGAACCTGGTCGGCAAGGCGACGCTCGGCGCGCAGGACTACCCCAAGGCCGAGCAGGCCTTCCGGGCCGTCCTGCAGATGAAGCCCGACCACTGCTACGCGATGATCAACCTCGGCAAGACCTACATCGCGATGAACGACTACAAGAACGCCGAGAAGCCGTTCAAGGACGCCGCGCAGTGCGCCCCCCGGCAGCCCACGGTCTACGAGAGCCTGGGCCTGATCTACCAGAAGTACGGCAGCGAGGCCCAGAATTCCGAGCCCCAGAAGGCCTTCGCCTACTACGACCAGGCCAAGAAGTACTACCGGCAGGCCGAGCAGATCAAGCCGTCGTCCTTCATCGCCAAGGCCGTCCAGACCATCGACCAGAACATCGAGGTGATCAAGCACAACATGGGCGCCGAGGAGCTGGAGAAGGCCCAGGCCGCGGCCGAGCAGGCCGAGCAGGATCGAGTCGCCGAGGAGGAGCGCAAGCGCAAGGAGTGGGAGGCCAAGCGCCGCCGCGACGGCTGATCCGACCCCGCACCGAAACGACCCAAAAGGGAGGCTCCGGCCTCCCTTTTTTCTTGTCGCGGCAGCGCCGGAAACGGGACCCGACCGCTCTGGGATGCCGCTCCGCCGCTGTGCTAGAATTCCCGCCCACTTTGGCGAAAACCCACGAATTCCGATGACTTTCGCAAGACCATGACCGACAGCCTGTGGCCCGTTTTCATGACCGTCGCGATGGCGTGCACCATCGCCGGGTCGATGCTCGCGCTGACGCACATCTTCGGCCGCGTGCGCCGCTCCCGCGTCGACACCAGCCCCTACGAGTGCGGGATGAAGCCGTTCGAGCGCGCCCGGCGCCACCGCTTCTCGGTGCACTTCTACCTGGTGGCGATGCTGTTCATCCTGTTCGACATCGAGGCCGCGTTCATGTACCCGTGGGCCGTCACGTTCCGCGGCTTCGCCGACAACCGGCTGTTCGTGCTGGGCGAGATGGCGGTGTTCCTGGGCATCCTGATCATCGGCTTCGTGTACCTCTGGATGCGCGGCGCGCTGGAGTGGGAGTAACGCCGTGGCGGACGGCCGGCAGGCGATCGAGCGGATCCGGGAGCGTTTTCCCGACGCGCTGACCGGGACGGGATCGTACCGCGACCAGCACTGGGCCGAGCTGCCGGCCGACCGGCTGGTCGAGGTCTGCCGCTGGCTGCGCGACGACCCCGAGATGCGGTTCGATTTCCTGATCGACGTGACCGCGGTCCACTGGCCCGGCGAGCCGCAGCCGATGGAGCTGGTCTACCACCTCCACAGCTATTCCCGGAACGACCGGCTGCGGCTGAAGGTGCGCACCGCCGAGCGCGGGCCGGTCCCGACGGTCTCGGGCGTCTGGCGCACGGCGGATTGGAACGAGCGCGAGACCTACGACATGTTCGGCATCGAGTTCGAGGGCCACCCGGACCTGCGGCGGATCCTGATGCCCGACGACTACACCGACTTCCCGCTGCGCAAGGAATTCCCGCTGTACCGCGGGTGACGGACAGGATGAGCCAGACCTTCGAGCGACACCCGGAGCATCCGGACATCGTGACGGTCAACATGGGGCCGTCGCATCCCGCGACCCACGGCGTGTTGCGGCTCGTCCTGCAGCTCGACGGCGAGCGGGTGATCCGGGCCGTGCCGCACCTGGGCTACCTGCATCGCGGCATGGAGAAGATCGCCGAGAACCGCACCTACCTGCAGTTCATCCCCTACACCGACCGGATGGACTACTTGAGCCCCCTGGCCGCGAACGTCGGCTTCGCCCTGGCCGTCGAGGCGCTCTTGGGCGTTCGCGTCCCGCCGCGCTGCGAGGTGATCCGGGTCATCTGCTGCGAGCTG
>JBFKMV010000192.1:0-9369 GCA_041629655.1 Candidatus Polarisedimenticolaceae bacterium | reverse complement strand
CCTGCGCGTCGAATGGCGCACGCTGGAGAGCATGACCGCGATGGCGCTGTTCTCGCTGGTCGTGCTGCTGGTGTTCAGCTTCGCGTTCAGCCTGGGCACGATCCGCGAGCTGGGCCCGGCGCGGCTGGTTCCGGGGGTGCTGTGGACCGTGTTCGGCTTCGCGTCGATCGTCGGTTTCGCACGCTCGTTCCAGGGCGAGCGGCGCAACGACACGCTGAGCGGACTGCGGCTCGCGCCGCTGGACGCCGGAGCGGTGTTCGTCGGCAAGGCGCTGGCCAACCTGCTCAAGCTGTCGCTGCTGGAGCTGCTGGTGCTGCCGCTGTCGGCGGTCGTCTTCGACTATGATCTGTTCGCCGCCGGAGGCGCGCTGGCGCTGGTCGTGCTGCTGCACTCGCTCGGCCTGACCGCGTTCGGGACGCTGGCGGCGGCGGTGGCGGCCCGGCTGGGGCGCGGCGAGGCGCTGGTGGCCACGCTGCTGTTTCCGGTCTGCTCGCCGCTGTTCATCTCGGCGGTGAAATGTACCCGCACGGCGATCGAGCTGCGCCCGGTGGGCGACGACTCGATGTGGCTGGGCCTGGCCGGCGGGTGGGCGGTGCTGTTCACGCTGGTGGCGCTGCTCGCGTTCGACCACGTACTGGAGGAATGATGGAGAGCGATCGATGAGCCGGACCGGCGACGCGCTGCTGTGGGCGCTGTACGGCCTCACCGCCGGGCTGATGTGCGTCGCGATCTACATGGTGTTCCTGTACGCCCCCGACGAGCTGGTGATGGGCGCGGTGCAGCGGGTGTTCTACTTCCACGTGCCGGCCGCGATGGTCACGTTCGGATCCGTGGCCGTGCTGCTGGCGGGCTCGGTGGCCTACCTGTGGACCCGCGACCTGCGCTGGGACAACCTCTCGCTGGCGGCGACGGAGTGCGGGCTGGTGTTCTGCACCCTGGTGCTGATCACCGGCCCGATCTGGGCCAAGCCGGCCTGGGGCGTGTGGTGGACCTGGGAGGCCCGGCTGACCACCACGCTGATCCTGTGGGTCCTGCTGGCGGCGTGCATGATGGTCCGCGGCTACGCCGAGAATCGCGATCTCGGCGCGCGGCTGGCCTCGGTGGTCGGGATCGTCGCGGCGCTGGACGTCCCGATCATCCACAAGGCGGTGGACTGGTGGAGGGGGCAGCACCCCCAGGTCTTCAAGCCGGGCAGCGACAGCGCGATGGATCCGCGGATGCTCAACACGTTCGTGGTCTGCATCGTGGTGTTCCTGATGCTGTTCGGGCTGTTGCTGGCCGTGCGGTTCCGGCAGGCGCAGCTCGACGACCGGGTCGAGCGGTTGGTCCAGCGGATCGCGGACCGTTGACGAGGAGCGCAACGTGAAGAGCTACAACTTCCTGTTCTGGGCCTACAACGTGATCTGGCTCGGCCTCGGCGTCTACCTGGCCGTGCTGCTGGTGCGCCTCAACCGCACGCGGCGCCGGGTCGAGCGGCTCGAGCAACGGGTCGACGAGCTGGCCCGGGACTGACCGGCCGGCCGGGAAGCGGCCCTACAGGTCGTCGAGCGGCTCCAGCTTGCCGAGATGCAGCGGCTCCAGCTCGGCGCGACGCTCCTCGAACGCCGCCCGCAGCGCCGCGTCCTCGAGGTCCCCGCCGTCGTGCCAGACGCGGAACGCGTCGCGCACCCCGCGGTACTGCTCCTCGGTCATCCCGGTCTCGACCAGCACCTTGCCCCGGCCGAGCTTCATCCCCGCCATCTTCGCCAGGTACATCGGGTTGCGGTCCTGGGTCTCGAGCTTGCCGTCGAGCTCGAGCTCGAACTGACGGCGCGCGGTCTCGTTCTTGTCCAGGTACTCGCGGACGAACCGCCGCGCCGCGACGAACCCCTCGACCGCCCGCTGCTCGGCGCTGGGCTCCGCCGGAACGACCGCCGCCGGCCGCGCGGCGGAAGGCGCCGCGGTGGGCGGCACGGCCCCCTCCGCAACGGGGATCGGCGCATCCGCGGGGGCGGGGGCCGGCGAGGGCTCGGCCGGCTGCGCCGGAGTCGGAGCGGGAAGCGCCACCGCGGGGGCGGGCTGCACGTCCGCGACCGAGCGGGTCGGTTGCAGCCGCGAGTAACGGTTGGCCAGCATCGCCAACGCGCTGACGCCGACCAGCGCCATCGCTCCGACCACCAGCAGCATGCGTGATTGACGGGTCATCGGTCCGATCCCGCTCAGGCGTCCGCGTCGAGGAGCTCGCGGATCTTCCCCTCCAGGACCTTCTTCGGCACCGGTCCGAGGAACTGGTCCACGATGCGCCCCTCGCCGTCGATCAGGAACGCGGTGGGCAGGCCCAGCACCCCGCCGAAGCTCTCGGCCACCTCGTCGTTGCCCAGCAGGTTGAGGTACGGGATCTCGAACTTGTCCACGACCGGCCGGACCTGCTCGGCGCCCTCCAGGTCCATCGCCACCGCGATCAGCGTGAACCCCTGGCCCGAGTATTCCTCGTGGAGCTCCTTGAACATCGGGATCTCTTCGATGCAGGGCGCGCACCAGGTGGCCCAGAAGTCCACCAGCCGCACCCGGCCGGCGGTATCGCTGAGCCGGAAGGTGTTCCCGGCCAGGTCCGGCAGCGTGAAGTCCGGAGCGAACTCCGGCTCGCCGCTCTTGGCCGCGGTGCCGTCGAGACTCACCGTCGTCCCGCCGCTACACCCGGCGATCGCCAGCACGGCGAGCGCGAGCCCCGCGAGCAACGACAACCGGCGCCACCCTTCCAGCCGAATCATGCTCCCTCCTGCCTCCGCGCCCGGGCGAGCCGCGCGCGTCGTTCCAGTATGGCCGGAGGTAGTGTAGCAAGCAACGCGCGGGCTTTCAGGCCGGGCGGGGCGCCGCGGCTTTTGGCTGACCGGCCGCCGGTCTGGCACTATGTTCGCCCGATGGGCGCACCTGGCTTCAACCGGAACCGACGGCTCGCCGCGGCGGCCACGTTGCTGGCGCTGGCCGCCACCGCCCCGGCTCCCCAGGCCCGGTCGCGACCGGCGCAGCGGGCCGAGCACGGCGTGGTGGTTTCGGTGGAGTCGCTGGCCAGCGAGGTCGGACGCGACGTGCTCGCCGCGGGCGGCAACGCCGTGGACGCCGCGGTGGCGGTGGCGTTCGCCCTTGCCGTCACCTACCCCCAGGCGGGGAACCTGGGCGGCGGCGGCTTCCTGCTCTACCGCACGCCCGGGGGCGAGCACCACGCGCTGGACTTCCGCGAGGCCGCCCCGGCCGCGCTGCGCCCCGAGCTGTTCCTCGACGAGGACGGCCGCCCGGTTCCGGGCCGCAGCCTGGACACCGGGCTCGCGGTCGGCGTGCCGGGATCGGTGGCGGGGCTGTGGGAGGCGCACCGGCGCTGGGGCTCCCGGCCCTGGGCCGGGCTGCTGGCACCGGCGGTCCGTCTGGCCGCGGAGGGGTTCCCGATCTCCCGGCGCGAGGCCGACGACCTCTCGACCTCTGGGAAGCGGATCCTCGCCGACCCCGAGGCGCGGCGGATCTTCACGCGTGACGGGGTCTGGCCGCGGGCCGGCGAGCGGCTGGTCCAGCCCGACCTGGCCGCCACGCTGCGCCGGATCGCCGACCGCGGACCCGAGGGCTTCTACCGCGGTCCCGTGGCGCGCGCGATCGTCGACGCGGTCAACGGCGCCGGCGGCGTGATGACGCGGCGCGACCTCGCCCGCTACCGCGCCGTGTGGCGCGAGCCGGTCCGCGGAAGCTACCGCGGGTACACCGTCGTCTCGTTCCCGCCCCCGAGCAGCGGCGGCGTCGCGCTGCTGCAGATGCTGAAGCTGCTGGAGCGCCACGATCTCGCCGCCTCCGGGGCCGGATCGTCGCTGACCCTGCACCGCGTGGCGGAGGTCGAGCGCCGGGTCTACGCCGACCGCTCGCGCTGGCTGGGCGATCCGGACTTCTGGAACGTGCCGGTGGCGGGCCTGCTCGACCCGGAGTACCTGGCGCAACGGGCCGCGACGATCCGCGACGATCGTGCCACGCCCTCGACCGAGATCGCGCCCGGCGAGCCGCCACGCCACGAATCCGCCGACACCACCCACTTCAGCGTGGCCGACGCCCGCGGCGGCGCCGTGGCCCTGACCACGACGCTCAACGCCGCCTACGGCGTCGGCATCGTCGCGCCGGGGACCGGCGTGCTGCTGAACAACGAGATCGACGATTTCGCCGTGGCGCCGGGGGTGCCCAACGCCTACGGGCTGGTGGGCGGCGAGGCGAACTCGATCGCCGGCGCCAAGCGCCCGCTGTCGTCGATGACGCCGGCGATCGTCGAGGCGCCCGGCGGCGGTGACCGCCCGTTCCTGGTCCTGGGCAGCCCCGGCGGCCCGCGGATCATCACCGCGGTGCTGCAGGTGGTGCTGAACGTGATCGATCACGGGATGCCGCTGCAGGAGGCGGTCGACGCCCCGCGGTTCCACCACCAGTGGCTGCCCGACCGGTTGTTCCACGAGTCGCGGGGCCTCGTCGAGGACGTGCGGCGGGGACTGGAGGCGCGCGGCCACCGCGTGGTCGAGCGCGACGGCGACGTGGGCAACGTCAACGCGATCGGTCTGGCGCCGGACGGCGCCTGGCTCGGCGCGGCCGACCCACGCCGCGAAGGCGCGGTGGCGGGCCATTGAGCCGACCCGCCATCGCCGTGTTCGGCTCGTCGGAGCCGCTGCCGGGGGCGCCGCTGTACGAGCAGGCCCGGCGGTTGGGCCGGTTGCTGGCCGAGGCCGGACATCCCGTGGTGACCGGGGGCTACGGCGGCGTGATGGAAGCCGCCAGCCGCGGCGCCCGCGAGGCCGGCGGGCAGACCATCGGCGTGACCTGCGAGATCTTCCGCGATCGGAAACCCAACGGCTACGTCGACCGGGAGATCGCGACGGCCGACCTGCACGCGCGGACGCAACGCCTGATCGAGCTCTCGGCCGGGTTCGTGATCCTCTCCGGCAAGGCCGGCACGCTCTCCGAGCTGGCCCTGCTGTGGGCGCTCCAGCGCGCCGGATGCCTGGCCGAGCGCCGCGTGGTACTGTTGGGAGATCCGTGGCGGGAGCTGTTGCGCTTCCTCGCGGAGCGCGACCTGCTGGAGCCGGCGCAGCTGTCGGTGACCCGGGTCGCGGAGACCCCGGAACAGGCGGTGCGCGAGCTCGGGGGAGGCCCGCCCGCCCCGAAGGAGCGTTGAGCATGGGATCCCGCGCCGGCCGCGAACGGCAGGTCGAAGACGAGGCGCCAGCGCTGCACACCAAGAGCGTCCTGCGCGACTACACCGAGACGATCCTGGTCTGCGTGGTGTTCGTGATCTTCTCGCGCACGTTCGTGTTCCAGCAGTCGAAGATCCCCAGCGGCTCGATGGAGGACACGCTGCTGATCGGCGACTACATCATGGTCAATCGCTGGGTCTACGCGCCGACGGCCTCCGACTGGGAAAAGAAGCTGCTGCCGTTCCGCGACATCCGCCGCGGCGACGTGGTGGTGTTCAAGCAGCCGCGCGAGCCGGAGGTGGACTACATCAAGCGTGTGATCGGCCTTCCCGGCGACACCGTCGAGGTCAGCGGAGGCTACGTCTACGTCAACGGCGAGCGCCGCGAGGAACCCTACGTCAGCGAGGACTACCGCATGCACGAGGACTACCCCAGGACACGCGTCCCGGACGGGGAGTTCTTCGTGATGGGCGACCACCGCAACAGCTCCTCCGACAGCCGGTCCTGGGGCACCGTGCCCCAGCACCTGATGAAGGGCCGCGCGCTGCTGATCTGGTGGTCGTACGAGGAAGAGCATGGAAGCACGCGGCTGAGCGTCCCGGCGCGGCTGCGCTCGTGGGCCAAGAAGCTGGTCACGATGCCGACCAAGACGCGCTGGCGGCGCTGCTTCTCCCTGATCCGCTGAGCTGCCGCGGCCCGCGCGCCGTGCTCGCTATAATGAGCGGCGGCGCGACGAAGACGCGGGACCTATATTCCATCCCGCCGTGCTCGCCGGGCGCGAGGAACCGATGGCCTCCAGGACCAAGCGCGGCACGACCGACGAAGCGGGCGACCCCGGAGACGACTGGAAACGCTTCGCCGCCGCGGGCGGCCTGCTGCTGCTGGTGTTGGTGATCTTGGTGCTGGGTGCGATGCTGGAGCGCGATCCGGACGACCCGTCGCGTCGGGCGGGCTCGTCGACGGTGACGATCGAGCGCTCCGCCGGCGAAGGAGTACCCGCAGTGCCCGCGACCGAGCCCTTGGACGTCCCGGTCGAGGACGCCGCGCCGGCCCCGGTGGAGCGCGCCCCGGCCGTTCCGGCCCCGGCCGCGACGCCGGCGCCACCCCCGGCGGGCCCCTCGTCGAGCGACCTCGTGGAGCGCGCGCGGGCCGACGCGCGGCGGATCGGCGCCGGCGACGGCTGGACGCTGCAATTGCTGGTCGCCTGCGATCCGGACAACGCCGCGAAACGGGTCGCCCAGGGGGGCCCGGCCGAGCAGCTGTACGTGCTGCCCCGGATGCTCGACGGGCGCTCGTGCTTCCGCCTCTGCTGGGGACGTTATCCGAGCCGCGAGGCCGCGCTCGCGGCGCGCGACCTGCCGTCCGGGCTGCGCGAGAGCCTCGACGAAGCGCCGCAGCCCCGGCGCATCGCCGACGTGCTTCCATGAGCGGTCGTCGGGCCCTGCTGCTGCTCGTCCTCGGGTTGCTGGCCGCGTCGCCCGCGACCGCCGACCGCTTGCACCTCGAGGGCGGCGGCGTGATCGACACCGACTCGTGGTGGCTGGAAGGCGACACGCTGATCTACGAGAGCGGCTCGGGGACGATCGGCATCCCGCGCTCGATGGTGTTGCGGATCGAGAAGCTCGGCCGAGCAGCTGCCGCGGCCGGGCCGCGCGAGCCCCGCGCGGCGCACGACGGCAGCGGCTCCGGAACGGGTCCGCCGCAGAGCCTGGAGCGCCAGAAACGGCGCGACGCCGCGCGGCTGTTTCGCGAGGGCAAGCAGGACCTCGACTCGCGCGACTTCGAATCCGCGTCGATGCGCTTTCTCGAAGCCATCGGGCTCGACGACCGGTTGACCGCGGCCCGCGTCGGCTACGCGGTGAGCGAGATCTCGCTGGGACGCGACGGGCTGGCGTTGGCGGTGGTGCTGGACGGGCTGGCGCTGGCGCCCCGGGATGCCGATCTGAACGAGCTGCTCGGCGACCTGCGCAACCGCGAGGAGCGCGTCGCCGACGCGGTGCGGGCCTGGCGCATCGCCTTCGACAGCGAGCCCAACGACCGGCTGCGCGATAAGATCGTCAAGGGCGAGCGCGAGCTCCAGGCGGGCCGCGACTACGCCTTCTCGACCACCTCGCACTTCAACGTGCGGTTCGATTCCGACGGGGACCGCGAGCTGGCCGCGGCGGTCGTCGAGTTCCTGGAACGTCAGTACTGGACCGCGGCCGACCGCTTCCGCCATGCCCCGCCGCAGCCGATCACCGTGCTGCTGTACCCCAAGCGCGAGTTCCGGGACGTGACCCAGGCCGCCGACAACGTCGGCGGAGTCTACGACGGCAAGATCCGTGTGCCGCTGGGCGGGCTGAACCGTCTCGATCCGCGTGCCGAGGCCGTGCTGCGGCACGAGCTGACGCACGCCGTGGTGCACTCGAAGACGCGCGGCAACTGCCCGCGCTGGCTCCACGAGGGCCTGGCCCAGGCCGAGGAGGGTCGCCGGCTCGACGACGCCGCCCGCGCCGCGGTGGCCGAGCTGCTGGCGGCGGGCGACCCCGCGGAGTGGGAGAGCCGCCGGTTCCTCTACCCGGCCGCGCTGTCGCTGGTGCGCTACCTGGAAGCGCTCCGGGGCCCCTACGGGTTGCTGGACGTGCTGGACGCCCTGGCCGAGGGACAGGACGCGGACGCCGCGCTGGAGCGGGTCTACGGCGAGCCGTACGCAGTGCTGTGCCGCCGTTGGGCCCGCGAGGTGCTCGGAGACTCGCGGTGAGCCCGGGCCGGCACGAGGCCGAGCTTGCGGAGCTGCTGGCCGCGCGCTGCGCCAAGGGCAGGGAGGGCATCGCCACGGCGCAGCGCGGCAAGCTGAAACGGCTGTTCTGCCTGCTCGAGGGGCGGTTGGCCTTTGCGGCCTCGAACCTGGTCGAGGAGCAGTTCGGCGAGACGCTGGTCCGGCAGGGCCTGCTGTCCCCCACCGATCGGGCCTCGGCCGCGGCGGAGGCCGCGAAGGAGAAGCTCAGGCTGGCGCAGGTGCTGATCCGACGCGGCCTGCTGGGCGAGGAGGCGCTCGCCACGGCGATGGAGGGCCACGTCGTCGAGCTGCTGGCCTCGACGCTCGACTGGCCGGAGGGCGAGCTGCGGTTCGACCCGGGCCAGCCCAAGCTGGACGGCGAGGTGCTGTCCCGAGTGCCGCTCCAGGCGGCGATCGTGTCCTACGCCCGGGCGCACCCGCCCTCGGTGGACCTGCTGCGGACGCGGGTCGGCAATCCCGACCTCGAGCTGGTCCGGGTCGCGGAGCGCGCGGCGTTGCTGGAGCACGGCGAGCTGGACGGGACGGTGCGCGAGCTGCTGGGACGGCTCGATACGGTCTCCACGCTGGGCGAGCTGATCGAGACCGGCCACGCCGACGAGGAGGCGCTGCTGCGCGCGGTCCACGCGATGCGGCTGCTCGGCGTGATCGCGCCGCGTCGGCGCTCGGCAGCCGAGCGGCCCCGGACCGCGGCCGGGCCCGAACGCCCGCTGACGCGCGAGGAGGTCGAGGCGCGGCTCTCCAAGAGCGAGGGCGTCGATCACTACATGGTGCTGGGGGTGGAGCCGACGGCCAACCGCATGCGGATCCGCGAGGCCTACTACGCGCTGGCCCGGCGCGTGCACCCCGATCGTTTCCGCGCCGGGGAGCTGAGCGACCTGTTGGCGCGGGTCGAGGTGTTCTTCACCAAGGTCACCGAGGCCTACAACACGCTTCACGACCCGGATCGCCGCAAGAGGTACGACGAGCGTCTGGCCGGCGACGCCAAGCAAGCCGAGGAGGCCGCCGCGGCCGAGAGCGATTCCTCGTTCCTGGCGCGACAGAACTACCTGCGCGGCCGCGAACTCGTCGAGCGGCGGCGGCTGACCGAGGCGCTGAAGTTCCTGCGCAACGCGGTGCAGCTCGACGGGACCAAGGCCGAGTACGCGCTGGAGCTGGGGTTGCTGCTGAGCCGCAACCCGCGTTACCGCGACGAGGCGGAGCGGGCGCTGATCAAGGTGACCGAGCTCGAACCGACGTCGACCAAGGCCTACCTGGCGCTGGGCGACCTGTACCGTCGTGCCTCGCGGATCGACGAGGCGGTCGCGATGTACCGCGAGGTCCTGCGCTGGGATCCCGACGACGCGACGGCCGCCGAGCGGCTGAACGAGCTGGGCCACGGCGGCCGCTCCAAGGGTCTGT
>JBFKMV010000191.1:0-9428 GCA_041629655.1 Candidatus Polarisedimenticolaceae bacterium | reverse complement strand
CATCGCGACGGCCCACAGCAGGACCCGCGTCTGGCGATGCTCGTGGCGCGAAAGCCGGGTGGCGGTCCCGCCGCTCACGTCGTTTCCGATCGCTTGCATGTCCACGGTCGACTCCCGGCCCGGCACGTCGCTTCCCTGTAACAAGTCCCGGGCAACGTCGTGCAGCCGCGCAAAAGTTACACGAGGGCGGAACGAACCCGCCAGCGTCCGCGGACCCGGCGCTCCCGGGCAACTCGCGGTCGATCCCGGCTCGAAACAAAAGCAATCGCCGCGCCACGCTCGACCGGGTCTCAACCGTTGCGCGTCTCCGCCGGTGCGGGCTCGTCCCAGTACTCCACGGGTCCGGGCGGCCTGCCGCGGGGCAGCTTCCCGTCGCGCATCGACACCAGGATCCGCCAGCAATCCTCCGCCGAGTAGGTCGTGCGGCGGGTGGACGGTCCGCGATCGGCCCCGGCGGCGGGGCGGGTCTCGTCGGCCAGCAAGACCCTCCGGAAGTCCTTGCGCAGGCCGGCGACGTACAGCTTGCCGAGCCGTCCGGGGATCTCGTCGAACCGCCCGACCGGGACCGGCTCGACGCCCAGCTCTTCGCGCAGCTCCCGGAACCGCCCCGCGAACTCGTCCTCGCGGACGATGGCGTAGTGCCGCGGATGCCCCGCGGCGGCCCGTTCGCGGTGGATCTTCGCCAGCAACTCGGCGATCCAGCGGTCCCGGAACGAGAAGCCGATGAACAACGTCGGGTAGTGGCGCAGGAAGTGGACCTGGGGCCCGAGGGTGGGCGAGTACCCGTCGGCGGACTTCCATTCGCGCTTGTAGTCGGTCTTGGTCAGCACCAGGCTGCGCCGTCGCCGCCGAGCCTCGCGATCGGCGAAGGAGACGTAGCCGTGCACGTGATGGACCGGGATCTGGCGCAGGCTTCCCGCGCTCGAGTCCACCGCGGCGACCGGCTTGAGGAGATCGCGTTTGAACATCCGGCTGGCCGCCGCCTCCAGGTAGGGGTCGAAGTTCGGCGTCACGACCGCCCGGACCCGCCGGTTGGGCTCGACCCGGAAGCCGATGTAGCTTCCCTGCTCGTCGCGGGCGCCGGTCACGGCGGCCAGGTCGGCGCAGAACGCCACCACGGCGTTCATGGTCGGCGCGGCGTCGAGGAACTCCCGTGCAACCTGCTTGATCGGGCGCTCGGCCGTGCCGGTCAAGGGCAGGTTGCGATGCTTGCCCTTCCGATCCCTCGGTCCGCGCACCGCGTCGACGACCCGTTGCCGCAAGCGGGCGGGTCCGAGCCGGTTGCTCACCCACTCGGCAAGATCCCACGGCTCGGCCGTCTTCAGTTTCGCGTACCGGCGTCGCAGCCCGGCGTCGACCCGGCCCTCGATCGCCCGGTCGAGCAGCTCCGTCCAGGTCCCCACCCCGTAGCGGTCGTCCTCGTCGAGGCCGGGGTCGGTCAACGTCGCGCCGGCCCCGGTGAACAGGACGATCGGGCGCTCGCGGTAGACGGCCGCGAGCTCGCGGAACGCTCTCGTTTCGCTCATGGCGCAGGGAGATTGTGTCGCAGTTCCCGGGTCGTGTGAAGGAGGGGCCGGAGCGGCGGGTCTCAGAACTGGTCCGGGTAGCGGGCCATCCTGGCCTCGTAGAAGCTCCGGATCTCCGCGAGGTCGCGCTCGACGTCGCCGGTGGGCCGGAACACCGGGCCGACGCCGGCGGTCTTGCGGCTGTAGTCGAAGTAGGTCAGGACGATCGGGACGTTGGCCCGGCGGGCCACGTGGTAGAAGCCCGTCCTCCAGCGCTCGACGCGCTTGCGGGTGCCTTCCGGGGACAGGCCGAAGATCCAGTGCTGCTGCCGGTCCAGGGCCCGGACGACCTCCTCGACGACGCCCTCGCCGGGCACGCGCGTCACCGGCGTGCCGCCGAGCCAGCGCATGAAGCCGCCGTAGGGCCACCGGAACAGCGAGGCCTTGCCGATCCAGCTGACCCGCAGGCCCAAGGCGAAGATCGCGCAGATCCCGATGTAGAAGTCCCAGTTGGAGGTGTGGGGCGCCGCGATCGCGACGCAGCGGGGCAGGTCCGGCCAGCGGCCCTCGATCCGCCAGCCAACCAGACGCAGCAGGAACGTCCCGACGGCGCGGGTCAGCCGGTTGCCCCGTCGCGGCGTCTGGTCTCCCGGCACGGGAACGCTGTTGCTCGACACCGCGCGCCTCGTTTGAAACTTCCCCCTGGTGGTCCCGTTTATGATAGTCCGCCGCGCCGACGCCGGTCATACTGCGAATGGCCGTCGCGCCGGCGGGTATCCCGTTTCGAGACGCCGGCCCAGCCGACCCGGGAGAGAACGATGAGACGCCCTGTCCTCGCACCGCTCGTGTTGCTGATGCTCCTCGCGCCCGGAGTCGCCGCAGCGGAGGAACCCGCCGACGCGCAGCTCGCCCGGACCGAGCTTTCCGGCCGCGTCGTCGACCCCGCGGGGCAGCCCGTCGCGGGAGCGCGCGTGCTGGGCGTCTCGGCCGAGGCGCGGCCGCAACACAAGCCGCGGGACCTGTTCGTCGTTTCGCCGGAGACGCGGGACAAGCTCCCGGTCGCCGAGACGACCACCGACGAAGCGGGCCGCTTCACGATCGCGGTCGAGGGGCCCGCGCCGTTCATGCTGCGGGCCGACGCGGACGGCTTCGCGGCGGCCCGGCTGCTCGAGGTCGGCGGGTCCGAGCCGGCCACGCTCCGGCTCGCCACCGGATGGGCGCTCACCGGGCAGGTGCTCCACCGCACCACCGGCAAGCCGCTGGCCGGGGTCGAGGTCGAGGCGCGGCCCAGGACCGGCGGGGGATTCGGCGACCGCGAGCACCCCGACCGGTTGGTCGAGCGGGCCGAGTCCGACGACGGCGGTCGGTTCCGGATCGGCGACCTCGAGGCCGACACCTACGACGTCGTGGCGACCGCGGAGGGCTACACGCGGGCGACGTTGCCGCGGATCGAGGTCGGACTGGACTCCGAGTCGCCGCGACCGGTCTACCTGTACCTGGAGCCCGGGGTGACGCTGCGCGGCCGCGTGGTCGACGCGCAGGGAACGGCCGTGTCCGGCGTCACCGTCCACGTCCGACCCGAGCGGCTCGACATGAACCGCATCCGGCGCTGGGCCCGCACCGGCGACCTCGACGCCAAGACCGGGGACGACGGCTCCTTCACGATCCGCGGCGCGCCGCCGGCGCCGTCGTACCAGCTCGAGGCCGGGCACGACGACTACGCGCCGGCGTGGCTGACCGGCATCGAGGTCAAGGCGGGGAGCGGCTCCCCGGAGCTGACGATCCGGCTCGACCGCGGCACGAGCCTGACCGCGCAGCTCGTGGCCGACGGACGGCCGTTCGAGGGCGAGCTCTCGGCGGTGCTGACCTACACCGACAAGGGGGGCGGTCAGTTCAAGCCGCGCGTCTCCCGCGAGGGCAAGCACGTCGAGCTCGAGCAGGGCCGGGTCACGATCGCGAACCTGCCGCCGGGCAAGGCCTCGCTGTCGCTGCGACCCGACGGTTTCGAAGCGATCGAGCGCGAGGGGCTGACGCTGCCCGAGGAGCGGCCGCTCGAGCTGGGGGAGATCCTGCTCGAGACGGGGCTGCGGATCACCGGGAAGGTGCTGGGCGAGGACGGCCGGCCGCTGGCCGACGCCAGCGTCGAGATCACCGCGATGGGGGCCGGACGCTTCGCGCGCTCCAGCGCCAAGACCGCCGCCGACGGCGGCTTCGTCGCCGGCGGCCTGGAGCAGCTGGCCTACACCGTGACGGCCTCCGCCGAGGGCTACGGCAAGGCGACGCGCGAGGACGTCGAGCCGGACGGCGACCCGCTGGTGCTGGAGCTGGCGCGCGCCGGCGCGATCCGCGGCCGCGTGCTGGCGGGCGACCCTCCGCAACCGCTGCGGGGATTCAGCGTCACGCCCCAGGGCAAGGCCACCCCCGGCGTGCCGTTCCAGATGCAGGCCGCGCTCCAGGCCCGCGCGCGGCTGAGCTACAACGAGCCCGCGGGCGAGTTCCGGGTCGACGGGCTGACCGGCGACACCTACAGCCTGAAGATCGAGGCCACGGGGTACGTCGCGTCGCGCGTCGAGAAGGTCACCGTCACCCCCGGCCAGACCGCGGACGTCGGGGACGTGGTCCTGGAGCGTGGCGTCACGCTTCACGGCAGCGTGACCGAGCGCGACGGCGGCCGGCCGATCGGCGGCGCGTCGGTGAGCCTGGAGGAGCCCGGCCTGTTCAACGTCGGGGCGTTCATGAACTTCGACCGGGCCAGCGAGATCACCGGGCCCGGCGGCAAGTTCATGCTGTCCGGGTTGGCGCCGGGACGCCACACGGTCAAGGTCGAGCACGAGTCGTTCTCGCCCGGCAAGTCCGAGGTCGAGATCGCGGCCGGCATTCCGCCGGCGCCGCTGGTCGTCGAGCTCGGTCACGGCGGCGCGATCGAGGGGACCTATCGCGACCCCGACGGCAAACCGGTCAACGGCGGCATGGTCATCGCGATGCTGGGGTTCACGCCCAGCCCCAACGCGGTGACCTCCGCGGACGAGGTGGGACACTTCCGCATCGAGAACCTGACCCCGGGCAGCTACCGCGTGATGGCGATGGGCAACCCGATCGAGGCGCGGGGCGACCAGCAGGCCCTGATGGCCGGGATGCAGATGCAGAGCGCGGAGGTCGTGGACGGCAAGACCACCGTCGTCAACATCCCGGCCCAGAGCGGCGGCATCAGCGTCAGCGGCGTCGTGCGCAAGGGCAGCGAGCGCCTGGAGGCGCGGCTGTTCTGGGTCCGCATGGCGGCCGACGGGGCCAGCGCCGAGGACTTCTCGATCGGGGTCTCCGACGAGAGCGGCGCGTACCAGGTCCGGCTGTCCGAGCCGGGCGACTACCGCGTCAGCGTGCAACCGCTCGCGGACGCGGCGGAGTGGGGGCCCGGCATGGCGCTGCGGGTCGAGGTTCCGGCGGACGTCGAGAGCGTCACGCAGGACCTCGTGATTCCGGAGATCGTGCTGAGCGGCGCGGTGCTCGACGGCGACAGCGGTCTGCCGCTGCGGGACGTGCGGGTCCTGGCGCTGGAACATCACGACGACCGCGCACTGGCCGACTCGATCGCCGTGGGATCGGCTACGAGCGACGAGCAAGGGGCGTGGTCGCTCCCGGGCCTCGCCGAGGGCGAGGTCCGGCTCGTGCTGTCCAAGGAAGGCTACGGAGCGGTGACGCTGGACCCGCTCGCGATCGACGACGGCGAGCGGGAGACCGTGAACGTCACGTTGTTCCCGGCCTCGCCCGTGGTGGTCAGCGTCGTCGACGCGCAGGGCGCCCCGGTCGAGGGCGCGCTGGTCTACGCGCTTTCGGGTCCGTTGATGGCGGTGGCCGGCGGAAGCGCCGAGACCGACATGAACGGGGAGGCCACGCTCTCGGGGCTGGCCGAGGGGACCCACGAGCTCGGGGTGCTGGCGACCGGCCTCGCGCCGGCGATCGCGACGGGGGTGACGGTGGAGCGGGACGCGGCGGAGCCGACCGTGATCGAGCTGCGGCGCGGAGCGCGGCTGCGGATCCGGGTCGTCGACGCCGAGGAGCGTCCCGTCTCGAACGCCGCCGTGCGCGTGCGCGAGGTCGAGGGCTCCGATCTCACGCCGCTGTTGCGTGTCGGCGCGGTGTTCAAGGGCCGGGGCATGATCACCGGACCCGACGGCACGCTGGACGTCCCGAATCTCGAGGCCGGCCGCTACGAGGTCGAGGTGCGCTGGGAGCAGTTCGTGGCCGACGAGCGGGTCCGGGTGCGGCTCGACCGCGACAACGTGGTCGAGGTCGAGCTGCGCTGACCCGGCGCTAGACCGCCTCGAACAGCCCGGCCGCACCCATGCCGGTCCCGATGCACATCGTGACCATCGCGTAGCGTCCCTTGCGACGCCGCAGCTCGTGGAGCGCGGTCGCGGTCAGCTTGGCGCCGGTGCAACCGAGCGGGTGACCGAGGGCGATCGCGCCGCCGTTGGCGTTGACGCGCTCGTCATCCGCAGCCAGGCCCAGCCGCCCCAGTACGGCCAGTGCCTGGGCCGCGAAGGCCTCGTTGAGCTCGATCACGTCGAGCTTGTCCAGGGCCAGGCCGGTCCGCTGGAGCAGCTTGGGTACCGCGTGCACGGGTCCGATGCCCATGATCTCGGGCGGGACGCCCGCCACGGCGTAACCTACGAAGCGCGCCAGCGGCTCGAGCTCCAGCTCGCGCGCGATCTCCGGCGTGGTCAGCAGCGCCGCCGCGGCGCCGTCGCTGGTCTGGCTGGAGTTGCCGGCGGTCACGGTGCCGCCGGCCTTGAACGCGGGCCGCAGTCGCGCCAGCGCCTCGGCCGAGGTGTCGGCCCGCGGGCCCTCGTCGCGCTCCAGCACCAGCTCCTGCTCGACCGGGCGCCCGTTCTTGCCCGGCACGCTGACGCGGGTCGGGACCGGCACCAGCTCGTCGGCGAACCGTCCCTCGGCCTGGGCGGCCAGCGCCTTCCGGTGACTGGCCAGCGCGAAGGCGTCCTGCTGCTCGCGTCCGATCGAGTCCTGCTCGGCCAGCCGCTCGGCGGTCAGCCCCATGCCGATGAACGTGTCGGGGTCCTCGGAGAGCATCCGCGGGTTGGGCAGGTAGCGGAAGCCGCCCATCGGTACCAGGCTCATCGACTCCGTGCCGCCGGCGATCACCACGTCGCTCTGACCGGTCGCGATCTGCGCCGCGCCGATGTTGATCGTCTCCAGCCCCGAGGAGCAGAAGCGGTTGACCGTCATCCCGGGAACGCCGTCCGGAAGCCCGGCCAGCAGCGCGATGTTGCGGCCGACGTTCATGCCCTGCTCGCCCTCGGGCATCGCACAGCCGAAGATCACGTCGTCGATCCGCTCGGCGGCCAGCCCCGGGGCCCGGGCCAGGATCGCCCGGATCACGGCGGCGCCCAGATCGTCGGGCCTGGTCTGTCGGAAGCTCCCGCGGGGGGCCTTGCCCACCGGCGTTCGGACGGCGAGGGCGACGACGACGTCTCTCATGGCATCACTCCTAGAGGTTCAGTTGCGCAGCGGCTTGCCCGTCTCGAGCAGGGCCTGGATCCGCTGCTGCGTCTTCTGCTCGCCGCACAGCCGTACGAAGCTCTCCCGTTCGAGCTCCAGGATGTGCTGCTCCGGAACGGTCATCGGCCCCGGCACGTCGCCGCCGGCCAACACCCGGGCGATCTCGCGTCCGATCGTGCGGTCGTGCTCGGAGATGAAGCGCCCCTCGAGCATGTTGACCAGCGCCGACTCGATCACCGCGATCCCGGCGCGGCCCATCACCGGCAGCGGCCCGCGATGGGGCGGCACCCAGCCCGCGCCCGCCAGCGCCAGGGCGCGGTGCTTGGCCGCGTCGATCCGGTGGTCACCGTTGAGCGACCAGGCGTCGGACGGTCTCAGGAAGCCGAGCGCCTGCGCCTCCTCGGCGCTGCCCGACGCCTTGGCCATGCCGATCGTCTCGAAGGTCGTGCGCAGGGCGGGGTAGAGGTCCTTGTCGTCGGCCAGGCGCCGAACGTGGCCGCGGTACAGGCGCAGGCAGCCGCCGCCTGCGGGGAGCAACCCCGCGCCGACCTCGACGAGACCGATGTAGGACTCCGCCGCGGCCTGCACGGCATTCCCGGCCAGCACGACCTCCGCTCCGCCGCCCAGGGCCATCCCGTGGGGAGCGACCACCACCGGAACGGCGCAGTACTCCAGCCGGTCGAGGGCCGCCTGGAACGAGGCCACGATGCCGTGGATCGCGTCCCAGTCGCCACGCGCAGCGCTTTCGGCGAGCATTCTCAGGTTGGCGCCGGCGCAGAAGTTGACGCCGTCGTTGCCGACGACGATCGCTTCCCAGTTCCGCTCGGCCTCCTCGACGGCGCCGTCGATCATCTCGACCGTCCGCTCGTCGATGGCGTTCATCTTGGAGTGGAACTCGAGTCCCAGCACGCCGTCGCCCAGGTCGACCAGGCTGGCCGAGGCGTTCCCGCGCACCTCGCGGCCGGCGGCGTGCAGCCCGGCGAAGCTCACCGCGCGGGGATCGCGCGGCACGCTGACCGTCTCGCCGGCGCGAGCCGTCGGGCTCAGCCGCTCGCCGTCGCGCTCGGTGAACAGGCGCTGCGCCCCGCTCTCCAGCATCCCGTCGACCCAGCCGGGCAACGGGTAGCCGTCGGCGCGCAGGCGCTCGGCGGTGCTGCGGAAACCGAGCGCGTCCCAGGTCTCGAACGGGCCGAGCTCCCAGTTGAAACCGAGGCGGATCGCGCGGTCGATGGTCGCGGCGTCGTCGGCGATCTCACCGAGCCGCATCGCCGCGTAGGACAGCGTCGGCGCCAGGAACTTCCAGGCCAGCTCCGCGGCGCGCCCCTGGCCATCGAGCAGCGCGCGGATGCGTTCGCCGGGATCGTCCTTGCCGCGCAGGGCTTTCAGGTCCGGCAGCTCGGGACGCGCCGGCTCGCGATACTCGAGGGTCGCCAGGTCCAGGGACAGGATCCCCTGGGACGTCTTCTTGTAGAACCCGCCGCCGCTCTTGCGGCCGAGCATCCCGCGCTCCACCAGCTTGACGAAGAAGTCCGGGGCCACGAAGGCATCGCGGCTCTCGTCGTCCGGAGCATGCTCGTGAACCGTACGCGCGACGAACAGCAAGGTGTCCAGGCCGACCAGATCGGCCAGCCGGAACGTCGCGGTCTTGGGACGCCCCAGCGGCGGGCCGGTGACGGCGTCGACCTCCTCGATCGTCAGGCCCAGCCGCTCGACCAGGCCGAGCGTGACCATCAACGAGTGGACGCCGATCCGGTTGGCGATGAAGTTCGGGGTGTCCTTGGCCGGCACGACGCCCTTGCCCAGCCGGTCGCCGGCCAGCTCCTCGACCCACGCCGCGACCTCGGGCGAGGTGTCCGGGGTCGGGATCAGCTCCAACAGCTTCATGTAGCGGGGCGGGTTGAAGAAGTGCGTTCCCAGAAACCGCGGGCGCAGCTCGGCGGGCAGCGCGCCCGCCATCTCCGCGAGCGACAGGCCGGAGGTGTTGCTGGACAGCACGGCGTCGGGACCGAGATGGGGCGCGACCCGCTCCAACAGCGTCTTCTTGATCGCGATGTCCTCCTTGACCGCCTCGATCACCCAGTCGGCCTCACGCAGCCGCGGCAGGTCGTCCTCCAGGTTGCCGACCTCGATCAGATCCATCCGCCACGCCGCGAACAGCGGCGACGGCCGGGTCTTGGCCAGCGCCCGCACGCTGTCGCGGGCGATGCGATTGCGCACCGCGGGACTCTCGCGGGTCAGACCGGCCGCGCGCTCGGCCTCGTTCGGCTCGGGCGGCACGATGTCCAGCACCAGCGCGGGAATACCCGCGTTGGCGAAATGGGCTGCGATCGCGCTTCCCATCACGCCGGATCCCAGCACGGCCACTCGCTCGACGCGCCTGTTCATGGGCTCACTCCTCGGGTTGTT
>JBFKMV010000190.1:0-9434 GCA_041629655.1 Candidatus Polarisedimenticolaceae bacterium | reverse complement strand
TGCGCGTCAAGGACCTCGGCGAGGTGGTCCGCTCGCACAAGGAGCGCGAGATCGCGACCCGCACCGACGGCGGCGCGAGCGTGCAGATCGAGATCATGAAGGAGGGCGACGCCAACATCGTGGCGATGGCCCGGCGGGTCCGCCTCGCGCTCGGGGACTTCGATCCGGAGCAGCAGCAGGCGGCGGCGGCGGCCGACGCGGGCCAGCGCCGCGGGCCGCCCGAGGCCAGCGGGCTGGCCGCGCGGATCCACAACGAAGAGGGCGCGTCGCTGAAGCTGGTCGCCGACCGCTCGTTGTTCATCGAGAGCAGCATCAACGAGGTGCGGAACACCGCGATCCTGGGCGGGCTGCTGGCGATCCTGATCCTGTACCTGTTCCTGCGCAACGTGAAGAGCACCGCGATCATCGGCGTCAGCATCCCGATCTCGCTCTTGGTGACCTTCGCGCCGCTCAACCTGCTCGACGTTTCGCTCAACATCATGTCGCTCGGCGGTCTGGCGCTCGGCATCGGCATGCTCGTCGACTCGTCGATCGTCGTGCTGGAGTCGATCTTCCGCTGCCGCGAGGAGGGTGACGACATCACCGGCGCCGCCGAGCGCGGCACGCGCGAGGTGCGCGGCGCGGTGTTCGCCTCGACCCTGACCTCGATCGCCGTGTTCTTTCCGATGGTGTTCGTCGAGGGGCTGGCCGGCCAGGCCTTCGGCGATCTCGGGTTCGCCGTCGTCGTCTCGCTCTTGGTCTCGCTGATCGTGGCGGTGTTCTTCATCCCGATGCTGGCCAGCCGCAAAGGCTTCAGCTTCGGCACCCGCCGCCTGTCCGACTGGAACCTGCTGCACTTCTACTCCTGGGACGCGTTCCGGCGCTCGTTCTCCGGGTGGCGGGCGATCTGGAGCCTCGGACGGCTCCCGCGCTGGTTGTTCCCGCTGCTCCCGCTGTTGTGGGTCGCGCGGGCGCTGCTGGCGCTGCTGGCCGCCCCGTACTGGACGCTGCGGCTGGTCGTCGGCACGCTGCTGGAGCTGGTGGGCAAGCTGGTCCTGCTCGCGCTGACGATCCTGATCGCGTTGGTGGTGCGCGTGCTGGCGCCGGTGCTCGGCGCGATCTTCTGGGTCGTGCTGTGGGTGCCCAAGCAGATCACCGACTGGAGCCTGCGCGGGCTGAGCCGCGGGTATCCCGCGCTGCTGCGCTCGGCGCTGGCCCATACCTGGGTCGTGGTGCTGGTCGTGGTCGGCTGCTTCTGGGTCACCTGGCAGGTCGTGCGGTCGCTGGACAGCGAGCTGCTGCCCGAGGTGCACCAGGGCGAGTTCACCGTCGAGGTGGCGCTGCCGGTGGGCACGCCGCTGGAGGAGACCGAAGCGGTCGTGGCCCCGATCGAGCAGGCGATCGTGAGCGAGCGCGAGAACATCGAGTCGTTGCTGCTGACCGTGGGCTACGACTCCGCGACCTCGCAGCGCTCCGACGAGGGCGAGCACACCGCCCGCTTCAAGGTCATCCTCGACGCGGAGAGCCGCGGTGCGATCACCGAGCAGGCGGTGATCGCCCGCCTGCGCGAGAAGTTCGAGGGCATCCCGGACCTCGACGCGCGCGTCGTGCGTCCGGTGCTGTTCAGCTCCAAGACGCCGATCGAGGTCGAGGTGCACGGCGACGACCTGGTCAAGCTGCGCCAGTACGCGGCGCAGGTCCGCGACCTGATGGCCGTGTTGCCGGAGCTGGCGGACGTCGAGACCTCGCTGCGCGTCGGCGCGCCCGAGGTGCAGGTGGTCTACGACCGCGACCGGCTGTCGCTGTACGGCCTGAACATCGGCGAGGTGGCGCGGCTGGTGCGCGACAAGGTCAAGGGGTTCGAGGCGACCAAGTTCAATCTCAAGGACCGCCGGATCCCGATCGTGGTGCAGCTCAAGCAGGCCGATCGCGAGACCGTCGACGACGTGCGCGGCGTGATCATCAACCCCGGCGGCGACCGCCCGATCCGGCTGTCCTCGGTGGCCGACGTCACGCTGGGCGAGGGCCCCAGCGAGGTCCGGCGGATCGACGGGCGGCGGGTGGCGGTGGTCGGCGCGAACATCGCCGAGGGCTCGCTCTCCGCGGCGACGTGGAAGATCCGCGACACGCTGCAGCGGCGCGTCGACTGGCCGGAGAACATGACGTTCTTCATCTCGGGCCAGAACGAGGAGTGGGAGCGCAGCCGCAGCAGCCTCTGGATCGCGCTGGCGCTCTCGGTGTTCCTGGTCTACGTGATCATGGCTGCGCAGTTCGAGTCGCTGATCCACCCGCTGGTGATCATGCTCACGATCCCGCTGGCGTTCATCGGCACCGTGCTCACACTCAAGCTGCTCGGCCTGACGTTGTCGATCGTGGTGTTCCTGGGCATGATCATGCTCGCCGGGATCGTGGTCAACAACGCGATCGTGCTGGTGGACTACATCAACCAGCTCCGCGCGCGCGGGCTGTCGCGCGATGACGCGATCGTGCAGGCCGGCTCGGTGCGCCTGCGGCCGATCCTGATGACCACCGCCACCACGGTGCTCGGCCTGACCCCGATGGCGCTCGGGTTCGGGGACGGGGCCGAGATCCGCACGCCGATGGCGATCGCGGTGATCAGCGGGCTGATCAGCTCCACGGCGCTGACGCTGGTGATCATCCCGAGCATCTACGCGCTGGCGGACAACGCGAAGCAGCGGCTGTTCCGCACGGCCGACACATCCACGGCCGAGCCGGGCACTGCGCTGTCCGGGGCCGGATCGGAGACGGTGACGCCATGACCGCACGCGAATACCAGCGCGAGGGACGGATCTCCCGCTTCTCGCTGGACCGCCGGATTACCGTGCTGGTGCTGTTCCTGACCGTGCTGGTGGTCGGCGCGGTGGCCACGCTGCGGGTTCCGGTCGAGCTGATCCCGACGGGCTACACCGAGCCGTCGATGTGGATCAACGTGCCGTGGGAGGACGCCCCGGCGCGCGAGGTGATGGACAAGCTCAACGTGCCGCTGGAGGAGGAGCTCAGCACCGTCAAGGGTCTGGACCGGATGTCCGGCCTGTCGGTGACCGGACGCTCGCTGACGTTCCTCGACTTCAAGCAGGGCACGGACATGGACGTGGCCTACCGCGAGGTGCGCGACCGCGTCGAACGCGCGCGGGCGCGCTTCCCCGACGACGTGGAGCACGTGTACATCAACACCCACAGCGCCGCGGGGATCCCGGTGTTCGTGCTCGGCATCGCGGTCCCGCCGACGCTGGCCGACAAGTACAACCTGATCCAGAACGAGATCATCCTGCCGCTATCGCGGATCGACGGGGTCGCCTCGGTCGAGGCCAACGGGCTGGTCGAGAAAGAGATCCTGATCGAGCTGGACCGCAAGAAGACCACCGCGGCCGGCCTCAACATCTACGAGCTGTCGCAGGACCTCGGGGGCGACAACTTCAGCCTGGCCAGCGGCACGGTGCGCGACGGCTCGCGCAAGCTGCTGCTGCGCTCGATGGCCAAGTACCGCTCGCTGGAGGAGCTGCAAAACCGCCTCGTCGGCAACAACACCCGCCTCGGCGACATCGCCACGATCAAGTACGAACAGCCGGAACAGGATTTCCGGGTCCGCGCGATGAGCAACCCCGCCGTCGCGGTGCTGGTGATGAAGGAGGGCGACGCCAACATCCGCAGGGTCTCGACGGACGTCGCCGCGGTGGTGGAGCGGTTCGAGAGCAACCCGCGGCTCAGCTCGGTCGAGATGGTGACGCTGTTCAGCCAGGGCGACGTGATCGACGAGGCGCTCAGCACGCTGCTCAACTCCGGGATGATCGGCGGGCTGATCGCCGGCCTGACGCTGTTCCTGTTCCTGCGGCGCTTCCGGTTGACGATGATCATCGCGCTCGGCATTCCGCTCAGCCTGCTGATCGGGCTGACCGTGATGTACTTCGCCGGCGAGTCGCTGAACCTGTTGACGCTGTTGGGACTGATGCTGTGCGTCGGGCTGCTCGTCGACAACTCGGTCGTCGTCGCCGAAAACATCCACCGGCTGCACCGCGACGGCATGGAGCGCCGCCAGGCCTGCATCCACGGCGCCGGCGAGGTCGGCCTCGCGATCACGATGTCCACGCTGACCACGATCGTGGTCTTCCTGCCGGTGGCGCTGGTCGAGGGGCCGGGCCAGTTCTTCCTGCTGCGGCTGGCGATCCCGGTCTGCGTGTCGGTGGCGGGCTCGCTCCTGGTAGCGCTGGTGTTCATTCCCCTGTGCGTCTACCTGACCCTGGGCTCGCGGTTCGGCAAGGCGGAGCACTCGCGGATCAAACGCGTCCACGACCGGGTCAACGCGGTGCTGCGCCGGATCTACGAGGCGACGTTCGGCCGGCTCAACCAGGTCTACGGCCGGATGCTGGCGTTCTTCCTGGCGCGGCGGCTGGACATGGTGCTGCTGCTGGTCGGCGTGTTCGCACTGACCGTCGCGGTGCCGTTCCAGAAGACCGAGTTCACCGACGTCCAGGAGGAGGAGCGGGCCGGCTTCTTCATCGGCGTCGAGATGCCGGACACCGCGACGCTGGAGGAGACCGAGGAGTGGTTCCTCGCCGCCGAGGACGTGATCGAGGGGAAACAGGAAGAGCTGGGGCTCGAGGGCTGGTTCCTGTTCCACCGCCGCACCAACGGCGAGCTCCAGGGCTGGTTCGACAGCCCGCGCAGCGTCGACGTCAGCCCGTCCGAGGCGACCAAGATCGTCAAGGAGGCGCTGCCGCGGAAGCCCGGGGTCAAGCTCAGCGTCGGCCGCGACCGCGACACCGGCGAGAACGCGGGCGAATCGATCTACCTGTTGACGCTGCGCGGTGAGGACCCCGATCTGCTGGAGGACGTGGCCTCCGACCTGGAGGAGCTGCTGGTCCAGGTGCCGGGCGTGCTCGGCCTCAAGACCTCCAACGAGGCGCCGCCGAACGAGATGGCGCTGGAGATCGACCGCGACCGCGCCCAGACCTACGGCGTCAACCCGCAGGTCGTGGCGGGGGTCGTGGGCTACGCGTTGCGCGGCACGCCGCTGCCCAAGTACCGCCAGGACGGCAAGGAGATCCCGGTCCGGGTGCGGTTCCAAGAGGAAGACCGCGAGAGCCTGACCGAGCTGTCCAGCTTCGAGGTGCCGACGGCGAACCAGGGCTTCCTGCCCGTCTCGGCCCTGACCGAGACGCGCTTCCTGCCCGGCGCGCGCATCATCGCCCGCAACGACAAGCAGATCGGCCGCGTGGTCAGCCTGCAGCTCGAGGAGGAAGGGCAGGAGGAGACGCGCAAGCGCCTCGACACGCTGGCGGCGGGGTTCGACCTGCCCGAGGGCGTGACCCGGGGCGCCGACGCGCAGCGGGAGTCGTTCAACGAGGACCTCAAGGGCATGCTGTTCGCCCTGGCCCTGTCGGTGATCTTCATCTATCTGCTGATGGGCTTCCTGTTCGAGAGCTTCTGGCTGCCGTGGTCGATCGTGACGACGATCCCGCTGTCGAGCATCGGCGTGTACTGGATCCACCTCGCCACGGGCTACAACATCGACTTCCTGGGCGTGGTGGCGATCGTGCTGCTGGTCGGGGTCGTGGTCAACAACGGCATCGTGCTGATCGACTACGTCAACCGCTTGCGCAACCAGGGCCTGTCGCGCCAGGAAGCCCTGCTCACGGCGACCAACCGCCGCTTCCGCCCGATCATGATGACCGCGATCACGACCATCGGCGGCATGATCCCGCTGGCCTTTGCCGGGGCCAACAGCATCGGGCTCAGCTACACCAGCTTCAGCCTCAGCCTGATCGGCGGCATGACCACCGCCACGCTGCTGACGCTGCTGGTCGTCCCGGTGTTCTACACCTTCTTCGACGACCTGCGCACCGCGCTGCTGACCGCGCTGCGTCGCGCGCTCCAGCGCGGACAGCGCAAGCCGGCGGAGCTCGTCGTCGACACGGACTGAGCGCGCCGCGATGGCCGACAGACGACCGGGACGGCCCCGCTTCCGGCGCGTGCTGGTGCTCACCGGCGACCACGCGCTGCCCGACCCGACCAAGTGGGAGGGCAAGTACGACGACGAGGACCTCGCGTTCCACGCCCGGATGCGCGAGGCGCTCCGGAGCCTGCCCGGCTACGAGGTCGACTTCCTGACCGAGCACGCCCGGCTGGTCGAGCGCATCACGAGCGATCCGCCCGAGTTCGTGCTCAATCTCTGCGACACCGGCTTCAACAACGTCGCCACGCAGGAGCTCCACGTCCCGGCGCTGCTCGAGCTGCACGGCATCCCCTACAGCGGCGCCCCGCCGGCCGCGATGGCGATCTGCTACGACAAAGCGATCGTGCGCCTGGTCGCCGAGGCCCACGGCATCCCGACCCCGCACGAGGCCTACGTCCGCCCCGACGCCTCCCTCGACGACGTGGACTTCGACTACCCCGCGTTGATCAAGCCCAACCAGGGTGACGGCAGCGTCGGGATCACCCGCGACGCGCTGGTCCGCACTCCCGCCGAGGCGCGACGCTACCTCGAATGGCTGCGTCGCGAGCTGCCCGGCGTCGCCGCGCTGGTCCAGGAGTACCTCCCGGGTCCCGAGTACGGCCTGGCCCTGATCGGCAACCCCGGCACCGGCTTCACCGCGTTGCCGCCGCTGGTGGTCGACTTCAGCGCGCTGCCCGGCGACGTGGCGCCGATCCTGTCCTTCGAGTCCAAGACCGCGCCCGACTCGCCGTACTCCAAGGTCGAGATCAAGCGGGCCGAGCTGGCGGAAGCGGAGCTCGGCACGATGCGCCGCTCCGCCGAGCTGATGTTCGAGCGCCTGCAGTGCCGGGACTACGCCCGGTTCGACTTCCGCGCCGGCGCCGACGGCGTGCTGAAGTTGATGGAGGTCAACCCGAACCCCGCCTGGAGCTCCGCGGCCAAGCTGGCGCTGATGGCGAGCTTCGCCGGGATCTCGTACCCGGAGCTGCTGGGGCTGATCCTGGAGGCGGCACAGGCGCGATGGGCGGCGGGGTCGGCATCGTAGGTTTGGCCCGGCCCGGTGCCCGCCGCCACCCGCACCGCCACCGATGACCGGCGCGTGGATCCGCCCGGTCGCGAGTTTCTGATGTTAGGGTTGGCTTCGAAGCGGTGCTGCGGGCCCGCCGGCGCCTACAACGCCATCCAGTCATGCGACAAAGGCGGCGGGGCCCGCTGCACGCTGGTACGGGATGCTGTCAAGACAGATGGGTGAATGCGCAGAGAGCAGGCCGGTCAGCGAGGAGCCTTTCCGTCAGGTACCTGCAGAACAGGAGGAACGGTGACACAAAGATGCCGGCGGTATTCCCGCGCATGGCAATCAACGCTCCGAGTGGGACGCCGGTTGCCGGTTCGATCTTGCCAATCCTGACTATCGATAGAGAGGGACGAGGTCCCCTTCACCGGTTGGCACGCCCGTTGCCCTTACCTCCGGGCAAGACACGCAACACGAATTCCCCGACGGGAATGGAAGGAGGCGACGATGAAGAAGCACTTTCAGCGCTGCTTGATCTGCGATTTCATCCCGAGGTTGCGGATCAACCGGTGTAGATAGTTGGGGTGCAGGCCGAGCTGCTGGGCCGCCTCGGTGTAGTTGCCCTTGGTCCGCTTCATCGCGTTGAGGATCAGCTCCTTCTTCGTGCGGTTGAGCACCGTCTGGTAGTCGCCCATCGCCCCTCCGCCCTCCTGCTGCGCCTCCAGCACCGCCTCCGGCAGGTCCTCGGGTCGCAACACCTCGCTGGTGCACATCACCACGGCGCGTTCGACGGCGTTTTGCAGCTCGCGGACGTTGCCCGGCCAGTCGTAGCGCTCCAGGCAATGACGGGCCTCGGCGGAGAGCGCCAGGATCGGTCGCTTGTACCGCTCGGCGTACAGGGCCACGAAGTGATCGACCAGCAGCGGGATGTCTTCCCGGCGCTCGCGCAGCGGCGGGGTCCGGATCGACACCACGTTGAGCCGGTAGTACAGGTCCTCGCGGAACGAGCCGTTGTCCACCGCCCGCTTGAGGTCGCGGTTGGACGCGGCGAGCAGCCGGATGTCGGTCTTGATCGGATGCTTGCCGCCCACGCGCTCGAACTCGTGCTCCTGGAGCGCCCGCAACAGCTTGGCCTGTAACGGCGCCGCGATCTCGCCCACCTCGTCCAGGAACAACGTTCCCCCGTGGGCCAGCTCGAACTTGCCCTGCTTCTGCGCCGTGGCCCCGGTGAAAGCGCCCCGCTCATGGCCGAACAGCTCGCTCTCCAGCAGCGTTTCGACCAGGGCCGCGCAGTTGACGGCCACGAACGGCCCGTGGGCGCGCTCGCTGTTGGCGTGGATCGCCCGCGCGACGAGCTCCTTGCCGGTACCGGTCTCGCCGACGATCAGCACGGTGGTGTCCGTCGGCGCGACGCGCGCGACGAACTCGCCGACCTCGCGCATCTTGGGACTGTCCCCGACCATGCTCTCGGTGGACTTGAGGTCGATCTTCAGCCGGCGGGTCTCGCTCTCCAGCCACTCGATGTGCCGCACGTTCTCCAGCGCCACCGCCGCGAGGCCGGCCACCGCGCTGACCCAGCGCAGGTGATGGGGCTCGAAACTGCGGTTGGGGTCCCGGGTGTCCAGGTACACCACGCCGATCAGCTTGTCGAAGGCCTTCATCGGCGCGCACAGCACGCCGCGCACACCGGCGCTGGTCAGGCTTTCCGCCTGCCGAAACGCATCGCCGGGCAGCAGCGCGTCGCTCAACACGGCCACGCCGGCTTGCCGGACGTGCCGGACGACCGTGCGGCTGATCGGTGCCGGCAGGCGCGATCCGGCGTCGGGCGCGGCCAGCGAGACCACGGTCTCGGCACCATCGTGGCCCTCCAACACCGCTGCGGCTCGCTGAGCGGGAACGACCTGCAGGATCAGCTCCAGCAATCGACGTTGCAGCGTTCGCGCGTCGCGGATCTCGTTGAGCACCGAGCTGATCGACAGCAGCATCTGCAGCTCACGGGCGGTCCGCGGGTCGGGTGCCTTGCTCAGGCTCAGGTAGACCGAATCCCCGGTCTGGAGTTGCAGAGCCCCCGTCGGCACGTCGTAGTCGGCGAAGTCGGCGCCCTCTCCCGCGGCGGCTTCGGAGGTGCCACCGGCCGTGAACAGGAACACCGAGTTGAGAACCGCGATCCGGTCGCCGTCGCGCAGGGTCTTCTCCTTGACCGGGATGCCGTTGACGTAGATGCCGTAGCGGCTGCTGAGATCGGCGACCTGGTAGCGGTCGTCGTGCTGGCGGATCACGCAATGGTGGCGCGAGACGCTGGGATGAGGGACGCAGATGTCGTTGTCGGCCGCGCGCCCGAGCGAAGTCTCGGCCTCGGCCAGATCGATGACCGTGCCCGAGAGCGGGCCGGCCAGCGCGACGAGCCGGTAACCCATGACCGGAGCATACACCGAGACCCGCCGCCGGGTTTCCGCAGCCCGGGCTCGGCCCGGAAGCCCCGCCAGCGCC
>JBFKMV010000189.1:0-9524 GCA_041629655.1 Candidatus Polarisedimenticolaceae bacterium | reverse complement strand
CGCGGCCTGGACGTCCTGGCCCTCGAGCCCAGCGAACACCTGTCCCGAAACGAGATCGCCGCCGCGGCCCTGGCCGACCAGGGCGGCGTGTTCAACCCGCAACAGCAGTTCCGCGTGGCCTGGCCGGCCGACCCGGTCGTGGCCCGGGCCTACCTGGACCAGCTCGGGCGCGGCGGGGGGCTGCCGGGGCCCCTGGCCACCGAGCTGGCCGCGGCGCTGGGGCGCGCGGCGGCGCGGCTGGAGGCCGGTGTGCGCGACGAGGAGCTGGCCGCGCGGCTGGAGTCCCTCGCGGAGGCGCTGGCGGAAGCGGACGGGGGCGGCGCGATCGCCAAGCGGAGGCGAACCGCGCTGGCCGAAACCCTCGGCGGGATCGCGGCCCGGCTGCGTTGAGGGCCTGGACCGGAGCCGCCGTCAGCTCACCTCAGGATGCACACTCTCCCGTTCGGCGCCAGCGCGCCTCCCGCCGCCTTGCACACCGCGGGAAACCACTTCTTGCAGAACCAGCCACCACTGTCGCAGGTGCAGAAGTCCTCGTACGGGTGGCAGCCCAGCGGGGTCTCCGGGGCGGCGGCAAGCGAGCCCGTCGGGCCGGCGGCGGTGGTCGCGCGCCCGGAGAAGAGCTCCAGGTCGGTCTGAGCGTACCGGCCGGCCCCCGCACGCCTGTACGTCTTGTGGGCTCTCGAGAAATCACCCTTCATCCGCGGATGGAAGGGAGGCAGGACGACGTTCATGCTGTCGGTGTGGCGCGACCCGAAGCGGGGCTGCTGCGAACCGGGCGGATCGTCACCCCGCGTCGTGTAGCGTCCCTCGTCGGGGTTGTAGAACCGCGAGCCCGAGAGGTAGAAGCCGCCGTAATCCGTGTTCGTGTTGCCCGTGCGCGACCCGGTCTCCGGGTCGTACCACAACCCCGCGCACAGCAGCGTGTTGCCGTACTGGCTCCTGGCGGCGAACTCACCGGTACCCTCCAGCACGGGCAGGTTCTCCGGGTCCTCGAGCACCGGCTTGAGGTACGGATCGCAGGTCAGCCGCTCCAGCACGTCCCCGGCGGCCGCGACCGGCGCGCCCGCGCCCTCGGTGATTGCAGCGGCGTTGCCCCGGGGATCCTCGTGGAAATACTGGGAGGAACCGTCGAAGTGAACCTGCCACAGGGGCCGGCCGCGGGCGTAGACGACCTGGCGCACGACGGCCTCGGCGGCGTCCCGCTCCTCGATCACCACCGGAGCGGCGCTCGCATCACTGGCATAACCATGCAGGAGCAATCGCTCCGGCACCTGCGCCATGCACAGCGGGCAGATCACCAGCAGGGTCAGCAGGACAACGACGACTCTGGCCACACCGCAGTTTCTCTTCATTGAAGCTCTCCTCGAATCCCCTCCAGTCCGCGCTCAAACTCGCAGCCTCATGACCTGCTCCTCGCACCAGCAGAGGTCGAGGATCTCGAGACACTTTTTGACGTACCCGGCCGGGCACACCGGATCGTTCCGCGGCGAGGACGGCGTGTACAGGTAGCGCCGCGTCTCGTCGAGCGCTCCGCTGCCGGTGACCTCGCGGCGGACCCTGCGGTCGAAGGCGTCCCACTTGTAGCGGCCCACCGTGGCCCCGTCCGCGTTGCGGATCACGCGGACGGCGCGGTTCAGGAAATCGCGGACGATCTGGAACCCGCCCTGGTCGGTCAGGTTGCCGTTCTTGTCGTGGGCGTGGTTCCGGCCGTTGGGAATCGGCAGCGCGCACTCCTGGCCGAAGTCGTCGGGCACCCCGTCGTCCACGCGCGTGTCGCCGCTCTGGTCCTCGTCGTACTCGTTGAGGTTGTTGACGTCCTGGCAGTAGTCGACCCCGTTGCGGCTGAACTGGGCCCAGTTCCCGACGCCGTCGAGCGTAAACTGCTGCTCGTCGACGGGCGGGCCGACCATCGCGTGGGTGTCGTCCAGGTCCCCCTCGTCGAAGTCGATCAGCCGGTCGGCCGAGTCGAACGCGTAGAGCTCGCCTCGGACTTCCCCGGCCGGCCCGGTTGGATGGTGCGTCCTGCGCTCGGAGAGCCGGTTGCTCGCGCCGTCGTAGGTGTGCTCGAAGCCGGCCACCAGCGCGTTGCCGCCGTCGAGGTGGCGCATCCGGACGATCCGCCGCGCGCCGTCGTACCCGACGTCCGTGCTCCCGTCGTCGCTGAGCAGCGTCATGCGCAGACCGTTGCCGTAGCTGCGGGTGTGGACGCGCCCGAGGCCGAAGTACTCGTACCCCGCCGACTCGGAGCGTGCGGCGTCGGTGACCGTGTCCAGCCGCTCCTGCGGGTCGTAGCCGTACTGGACCTCCCGGCCATCCGGGTAGGTCATCCGGGTCAGCAGGTCCCCGGCGCGCCAGCCGAGGTCCACGAGCGCCGTGGCGACGGCGCCGCTCCCGAAGGTCTGCTGCTCCTCGATCGTGCGGCCGAGCGAGTCCCGCAGGACCTCCACCGCCGTGTCGTCGGTGCTGTCGAGCGGGTCGTTGTCGTCGCTGGCCCGCGTCATCAGGTTCCGGCCGTCGTGCTCGAAGGTCTGCCCGGTCGTCCCCTCGAGCCCGCTCGCGGGGGTGGCGTCGGTCCGCGTCCTGCGGTTCGCGGCGTCGTAGGTATGCAGGATCACGGAGCCGTTGGGATCGGTGACCTGGGTCAGGTTGTCCTCGGCGTCGTAGAGGTAGTCGGTCCGCGTGTCGTCGTCCGCGGTCCTGCGGGTCTCGCGATCCAGGTTGTCGTAGAGGTAGGCGGTCGTGTTGCCGTTGTCGTCGTTCGTGGAACCCAGCAGGGAGTTCCGGTCCCAGGCGAAGCTCGTGGTGACGAACCCGTCCCCGCTCTGGGTCGGGTCGGGTGTGGGCGAGGTCGTCCCGTCCCCGTTCCCGCTGGCGGTCAGGATCCGGCGGACCGTGAGCAGGCGGCCGGCTCCGTCGTAGCTGTGCTCGGTCACGTTGCCGTGATCGTTGGTCGAGACGCTCACGCCGGTGTGGCCCGGGGTGCGCCGGTTGATCGTGCCGCCCGCCGGACCGTCGGGGTCGGTCTCGGTGACCACGCCGTCGAGCGAGTCGTAGAGGTAGCGCCGGGTCTGCCCCAGGTTGTCGACGATGCTGGTCTCCCGGTCGAGGGCGTCGAAGAAGATCGTGGTGAAGAACTGCTCGTCGGGAGGGCCCGCCGAGGACGAGAGCTCGGTCTCGAGCGTCTCGACCCGGTTGTCGTTGGCGTCGAAGGCGTACTGCACGGTGCTCCCGTCGGGCAGCGTTTGCGCGACCTTCCGCCCCAGACCGTCGTAGTCGGTCCGGACGGTCGCCCCGGTATCCTCGACGACGAAGGTCGTCCGTGACAGCCGGTCGTGCTCGACGATCCGGTTCACGAAGCCGTCGCCGGGCAGCGACGGACCCTCCTCCAGGAGCGCCGGCCGGGCCGGGGTCGTCCCCAACGGAACGAACAGGCCCCGGTCCTCGCGGAACACGCGGTCGAGCTCGTCGCGGAGGTAGCGCGTGTCCGCCAGGTCCACGTTGGTCGAGCCGGAGCGGTCCGCCGGAGTCGGCCCCCCGACGGGCCCGCGCACCAGCCGGCGCACGACGCTGCTCGCGGGATCCCAAAACAGGTCCTCGGTATTGCCGACCTGGTCGACCCGGCGCACCAGGCGGTCGTGACCGTCGTACTCGTAATCGGTCGGATTGCCCCGGGCATCCACCCGGCGCGTGAGGGAGACGTGCCCGTCGTAGTCGTAGGTTCGCGTCGCAGGGGCTCCCCCGCGCGGTCCGGCCGAACCCCGGGTGTCCTGGAACAGGAGCTCCCGCTCGTCGTAGATCCGGGCGCGCTCGTTCCCCTCGGGCTCGACGATCCGATTCAGGTTCTCGTTGGCGTCGTAGCGGTACCGGACGACGAGGTTCTCGAGCGGGGTCGCTTCCCGTTGGACCTCGATCCGGTTGTCCAGGATGTCGTGCTGGTAGGTCACGTCCACCCAGGAGCCGACGCCGCGTGACAGGTCCCGGTCCTCGATCTGCTCCCCGACCAGGTTGTCGTTGGCGTCGTACTCGAGACGCGTCTTGAAGGAAAACGGAGTCAGACCGGCCTCGCCGCGACCGGTCGCCGGATCACCGTCCGGACCCGCGGCGTCGGCGGTGGCGGCGGCCGTGCGTTGCTCGACGACCTGGTTCAGCGAGTTGTAGAGCCTCCGCGTGAGCACCCCACGGCCGTCGATGACGCCCGTGACGTTTCCGACGGGGTCGTATTCGTAGTCCTCGCGGATCGCGGCCGGTGGGGGGTCGGTCGCGTTGTTGCGGCCCGGCGCCGAGGCTGTGTCGCGAAGCCGCGTCGCCAGGTAGCCGCCCGTCGTCGAATCCAGCACGCGACCGTCGGGCGGCGCCGGGGTCGGCGTTCCGTCGCCGTCGGGATCGGTCTCGGGGTGGTACTGCAGCTCGTGGCGGTTCTCCTCCGCGTCGACGAGCACGGTGAGCTGCCCGAGGTCGTTCCACGAGTAGAGCGTGACGATCTCCTGGGAGGTGTCGCCCTCGATGCCGGCCTGGTTCGAGGCGGGGTCGAGCGCGACCGCCGGGGCCTCGAGCCGCACCAGATTGCCGCCGGCCTGGTCCGTCCGGCCGTCCCCGTTGAGGTCGCCGAGGTTCGACCGGGCCGCGCTGAGGTCGATCTCGAAGCGGCCGGCCAGGTCGTCGATGCCGTTGGTCGCCGGGTCACCCTCCTCGTAGTCGCAGAATCCGTGGGTCGTGTAGCGGGCCGGCGAGCTCGGGCCGCCGTTCTGGGGCACGTACCCGGCGTCGTTCCCCCGGGGATCGGTCGCCGCGACGAGCCGGTTGAACACGGGCTCGTAGGCGTAGGTCCACACGAGGTCGTTGACGTCCGCTCCACGGCCGTCGCCGCGGCCCCCGGCGGCCACCGTCTCGGCGACGCGCCGCGCCTCGAGCAGGTTGCCTTCCCGGAAGCGATCGGCCCCGGGCGTGTCGTACGTCAGCAGGATCCGGTCGCCCAGCGGGCGGATCACCTGGACGATCTCGCCGTCCGCGTTGTAGCCGTACTCCGTCGTGTAGTCGGGCTCGGCGGGGCGGATCTCCCGGTTGGTGAACCGCGTCAGCGAGATGGTGTTCCCCTGGCTGTTGCCCACGCTCTCCGTTTTGTTGCCGTTGCGATCGAAGACCGTGGCCCTCCGCCGCGGCAGCGCCAGATCCAGGGGATCGCCCCCCGGATTCAACGACTCCCAGGCGTACGTCAGCGTCCCGCCGGCGGACACGCCGCTGGCGTTGGTGCCGCCGATCGTCTGGGAGACGACCCGGTCGAACTCGAACTGCCCGGGTTCGGTCCCGTAGACGTTCTGGATCGAGGGGGTGCCGGTGGACTGGTCGTTGGGTCGGATCACGGAGAGCAGGTTGTGGTCCGGGTCGTAGGTGTGGCTCGTGGTCTTGCCCGCGGGGAAGTCGTTCCCGTTGGGCGTGCCGGTCACGGGGGGCGACGTGACGGAGGTCAGGTTGCCGGCAGCGTCGTAGGCGTAGCTCCAGGGCCGGTCGAAGAAGTCGCGAATCTCGGTGATCCTGCCGGCGGCGTCATAGGTCAGCGCGACGGCGCGCCCCATCGGATCCGTCAGGGACTCCAGCAGGCCCTGATGGTCGTACTGGAAGGTCAGCCGGTTGCCGTGCGGGTCCTCCACGGACTCGATGGCCCCTTCCAGGTTGGAGCCGTCGAAGGCATGGAAACCGTGGATCGTGCCGTCGGGGTCGCGCATCGAGAACGATCCGTCGGCGTTCTCCCTGAGCACCGCGTAGCGGCCGGCGGGCGAGGTGAAGTGGGTGGCGTCCTGCCGCAGGAAGGTCTCCCGCCTCCCCGAGCCGTCGTGGTACAGCACGTCGGTGCCGAGGGGCGCGAGGCGGGCATTGACGTTCGAGTCCCAGCCGAAGCCCAGCGGTCCGTCGTAGTCGACCTGGCTGCGGTAGTGCTCCGTGAGCTCAAACAGACCCGCGCGCGCGAAGCCGACGCCCGTGGCGATGTCGGAGCCTCGCCAGGTCTCGATCGTCTTGCCCCTGGCCGGGATGGCCACGTGCACGGCGCGCAGGAAGAACTCGCCGCTGTGCAGGTAGACGCCGGTGCTTGACTCCGCCTGTTCGAGCTGTCGCAGCATGCCGGGCAGATCGAGAATCTCGCCTTCGGCGCGGGCCGGCTCGGGAAGCGATCTCGGATAGGACCGATCGATGATGTAGAAACCACGATGGCGGGCGCGTGCTCTGGGCCGCTGGACCGCCGGAAGCAACAGACTCCTGGTCGGCGTCCCTCCCGCGCCCGGCGACTGGCGGCCCGCCTCTCGAGCCGACTGGATCGCCGGAAGCAGCAACCCCGCCGGAATCGTCCCGTCGCCCGGCGACCAGACCATCGCGCTCGGGTTGCGACGCGGCTCGCGGCCGTCCTCCACGCCGTCGCCGGGGTCGCCGTTGGGCGCGAGATCGAAGAAGCGCCGGGCGGGAACGCAGGCCGTCGTCGGGATGCGCTCGCCGCCGCCGGTGTCGAAGCCCGCCGTGCCTTCGCCCGTCGCGTCGCCGTTGCTGACCAGGTAGAAGTAGGCCTGAGCCGCGGCCGGATCTTCGGGAACCGTGGCCGCGTTGCCCCGCACCGAACCGATCAGGCACGCGCCGTAGTCGGCCGGCAGCTGCGCCAGCTCGCCACGGTAGACGTGGTGGAGCGCTCCGCTCCCCGCATCCCAGATCAGACGGTCCTCGCCGGTCGCGGGATCGGTGTCGAAGCGCAGGTTCTGGACCTCGGGCGGAACGGCTCCCGCCTCGAGGGCGGCCGTCAGCATGGCCGCCGCTGCCAGCGTCTTGACGATGGAGCCGGACATCGGGGTGGCCCTCCTGGGGCGGAACGGTTGATATCGAAGTGACCGCTTCTTGGGGACAAGTCCTGGAGAGCGGCCGTGCGTTACGCCGGACCCGGACGGGGGCCGGCCCCGCCCTCCCGGTCCCTTGGTTTGGGGTGAGGATACACCGCCCCGCAGCCGCCGGACAGCCCCTGCTGTTCCTCGTCCGTGGGTGAAGAGCTTCGGTGATCAGTCGCGTGAGCGTCCGCGGCGAATCCGGTGACAGATGGCGACGCTTCCGGCACCCGGGCCGAGGCGGACCGCGGCCGCGCCCGCGAGATCGCACGCCTCAGGCCTGTGTTAGAGTCCGGAGGCCCCGAGCACCGAGGAGCAGGAGGTCCCGTGGTCCACCGCTTGCCCGTCATCGTTGCGCTTGCGTGCGCGTTCGTCTCCGCCGCCGCAGGAACGGCCTATCATGACTTCGACGCGGTCGCAGCGACCCTGAAGCAACGCGCCGCCGCTCATGCCGAGGTCGAGCTGCTGACGATCGGCAAGTCGGCCGGCGGGAGGCCGCTGCTGGTGGCCCGCGTCGCCGCCGCCGGTGGCGAGAATCCGGACATCCGGCCTGCGGTGTTCGTCGGCGCCAACATCGCCGGATACCACAATGCGGGAAGCGAGGCCGCGCTGCACGTGCTGACCACCCTGCTCGACGGAAAGCACGGCGAGCTGCTGGCGCGCACGACGTTCTACGTTGCTCCCGCCCTGAACCCGGACGCCCACGACGGCATGCTCGGGGCGCTGCGCCGGCGCATCACCGGCAACGCGACCCGGATCGACCGCGACCTGGACGGGCTGGTCCAGGAGGACGGGACCAACGACCTGAACGGCGACGGCCGCATCACGCGGCTGCGGATCGCCGATCCCCGCGGCACGATGCTCCCGAACCCCGACGATCCGCGGGAGATGATCGAGGCGGACCCGCTGAAGGGCCACATTCCCACCCATCGCGTGCTGGACGAGGGGTTCGACGACGACGGCGACGGCGAGTGGAACGAGGACGGCGCGGGCGGCGTCGTCCCGGACAAGAGCTTCGCCCACGCCTACCGTTACGACGATCCCGAGGCCGGACCGTGGCCCGGGTACGCCCCGGAGGCCCGGGCGCTGATGGATTTCCTGCTCGAGCGCAGCAACGTGGCGCTGGCGGTGGTCTTCGGTCCCGCCAACAACCTGCTGGCCACGCCGCGCAGCCTGGGCGGCGGCGGCGATACGGGATCGCTGAAGTTCAAGGTGCCCAGGTTCGCCGCCGAGATGCTGGGGTTCGATCCCGAGCAGGAGTACACCCTGGACGAGATCTGGGAGGTCGCGCAGACGCTGCCGTTCGTGGTGCAGAACAACGTGACCAAGGAGCAGCTGGCGCAGTTCCTGGGCGCCGGCCCGGCGACGAAGCCCGACGACGCCGACCTGAAGTACCTGGAAGATCTCGCCGAGGCGTACAAGAAGCGGCTGGACGACGCCGGCCTCGACAGCAAGCGCGAGGGCAAGCAGTACGGGCGCGGCGGCCTGACCCCGTGGCTGTACTACCAGTACGGGGCGATGGCGCTCGAGCTGGACGTGTGGGGGATCCCCAAACCGAAGCAGGACAAGCCGGACGGCGGGGACAAGCTGACCCTCGACAGCCTGGCCGAGATGAGCGCCGACGAGTTCCTGGCGCTGGGCGAGGAGAAGATCGTGGCGTTCCTCCAGGAGATCAAGGCCCCCCCGCAGCTCACCGCGCAGGCGGTGATGCAACGCGTCGAGTCGGGCCAGGTAACGCCGAAGCAGATGGCCGAGATGGCCAAGCGGATGGGGGCCTCAGCGGGAGGCGACGCAGAGCAGGCCGGTCCCAGCGACCGGATGCTGTTCATCGACGCGCAAGCGCCGGAGGCGTTCGTGCCGTGGACGGAGGTCACGCTCCCCGACGGCACCCGGGCCGAGGTTGGCGGCGTCGATCCGTTCGTCGACGTGGCGCCTCCGCCGGCGCTGCTGGAACCCGCGCTGGGGGTGCACACCGAGACCGTGCTCGACCTGGCCGGGAAGCTGGCGCGGGTGGAGATCCTGGAGCTGAAGACGACCGATCTCGGCGGCGGCGTGCACCGCGTCGAGGCGGTGGCGGGCAACCGCGGATTCCTGCCGACCCATACCAAGCTGGCCGAACGCGGCCGGTTCCACCTGCCGCTGCGCCTGGAGATCGCGACCGGCGAAGGCGTCGAGCTGGTGACCGGAACCCGCTGGACCACCTCGGAGCGACTCGAGCGGACCGGCAGGCTGACCGGCGAGTGGCTGGTGCGCACCGGCAAGCGGGGGGGCGAGATCACGGTGGAGCTGATCTCCGACAACGCCGGCCGCGACCGGCGGAGCCTGGTGCTCGGGGGGAACAAGCGATGAAGCAGCGAACGATCGCGTGGGCGGCGCTCGTCCTGGTCCTCGCGCTTGCCGCCGGGCCGCCGGCCTTCGGTGCGGGACTCGACGCCGCCGCCCCGGTGCCCGACCCGGGCTTCAACCGCCTCTACCCCAACGACGAGATTCTGGAGTTCCTGCGCGACTACGCGGCAGCGTTCCCCAGGTGGGTCACGCTGGAGAGCATCGGCAAGACCAGCGGCGGCGGCGACACCTGGCTGCTGACCGTCAACAACCCGGCTACCGGCGCGCCGCTGTCCAAGCCCGCGATGTACGTCGACGGGGCGACGCACGCCAACGAGG
>JBFKMV010000188.1:0-9534 GCA_041629655.1 Candidatus Polarisedimenticolaceae bacterium | reverse complement strand
TCCTACGGGGGTGGGGTCGTCGATCCGCGCACCGGCGAGATGATCAAGGGACACGTCAGTCTCGGGTCGTTGCGGGTGCGCCACGACCGCTTGCTGTTCGAGGGGCTGGTCGGCGCGGGACGCACGGGCCGGGGCGGTCCCAACGACCCGCTCCAGGTCGCGTTGGCGCGGATCCGGCAGCTCGCGGCGCACGAGGTCGGCCACACGCTCGGCTTCACGCACAACTTCGCGGCCAGCAGCTACGCGGGGCGCGCCTCGGTGATGGACTACCCGGCGCCGCTGGTCGAGGTCCGCGACGACGGCAGCTTCGACCTGTCCGACGCCTACGGGGTCGGCGTCGGCGAATGGGACCGGCACACGGTGCGCTACGCCTACGGCGAGTTCGCGCCGGGGACCGACGAGCCCGCGGCGCTGGCGGAGATCGTCCAGGACGGGGTGCGGCGCGGACTCGCGTTCCTGGCCGACGCCGACGCGCGCCCGGCGGGGGCCGCCCACCCGCTGGCCAACCTGTGGGACAACGGCGACGACCCGGTGGCCGGGCTGCACCACGCGATGCGGGTCCGTCGCCTCGCGCTGTCGCGCTTCGGGCGCGACAACGTGGCTTCCGGCACCCCGCTGGCGTTGCTGCAGGAGGTGCTGGTGCCGGTCTACTTCCACCATCGCTACCAGGTCGACGCGGCGCTGAAGGTGCTCGGCGGGATGGACTACGCGTATGCCGTCGCCGGCGACGGCCGGCCCCCGGCCCACCCGCTGGCGGCCGCACGCCAACAGGACGCGCTCGCCGCGGTCCTGGCGGTGCTCGACCCGGCCGCGCTGGAGCTGCCCGACCACGTCGTCGAGCTGATGCTGCCGCGGCCGTTCGGTTACCGGCCGAACGACGAGATGTTCGCGGGCGGCGCCGCGCCGGCGTTCGATGCGGGGGCGGCCGCCGCCTCGCTGGCCGCGGCCGTTCTGGACGGCTTGCTGAACCGCGAGCGGGTGACGCGGCTGGTCGAGTTCCACCGCCGCGACGTCGCACAGCCGGGACTCGAGCGGGTGCTGGCCACGACGCTGGATCGCCTGTTCGGTGCTCCGCCGCCGCCGGAGCGCGGCCGTCGCGAGCTCCGCCGGATCGTGCAGGGCGTCGCGGTCGAGCGGCTGCTGCGGCTGGCCTCGGACCGGGCGGCGCCGTCCGCGGTGCGCTGGCGGGTCGAGCGCGCTCTCGGCGCGCTGGCCGATCGGTTGGCGGAAGTCGGGGACGACGACGACGATCGGGCCCACGCGGCGTTCCTGCGCGGCGAGGTCGAGCGGTTTCTCGGCCGGGTCGAGCCGGCCGGGGAGCGCGCGCCGGAGGCGCCCGCGATGCCCCCGGGACAACCGATCGGAGCGGGGACGCCGTGGGGCGCGGCGGGCTGCTCGCAGGACGGGCCGTGAGGCCGCCCGTGCGCTAGGCCAGGCGCGAGGTCCGCGTCGCGAGGTCGTGCAGGCGCCGCGCCAGGCCGTCCTCCAGCAGCGCAGCGGGGGCACGCCAGGTCCAGTTGCCGCGGCTGCGTCCCGGGGTGTTCATGCGCGCCTCGCTCCCCAGGTCGAGCAGGTCCTGCGCGGGCACCACGGCAAGGCGGGCCGGCGAGGCGTAGGCCGTGCGGACCATGCCCCACGACACATCGCGCGCCGGACAATCCAGCAGCGCCAGCGCGCGCCGTCGCGGCGTCTCCGCCAGGGCCGCGAACCAGCCGCGGGTGGTGTCGTTGTCGTGGGTCCCGGTGTAGACGACCGTGTCCTCGGTGTGGTGCCGCGGCAGGTGCTCGCTGTCGGGGTCGTCGAACGCGAACTGCAGCACCTTCATCCCGGGCAGCCCCACCCCGCGCCGCAGCTCGTGGACGTCGGGCGTGATCTCGCCGAGATCCTCGGCGATCAGCGGCAGCGCGCCGAGCTCGCGCCGCAGCGCGTCGAACAGCCGCCGTCCGGGCCCCGCGACCCAGCGCCCACGCTGGGCGGTGCGCTCGCCCGCCGGAACCCGCCAGTAGGCCGCGAAGCCGCGGAAGTGATCGAGCCTCAGCGTGTCGTGGAGCGCCAGCTGGTGGCGCACGCGCCGGACCCACCACTCGAAGCCGCGGCGCTCCAGCTCGTCCCAACGGTAGACGGGCTGACGCCACAGCTGCCCGGTGCGGCTGTAGTAGTCCGGCGGCACGCCGGCCAGCGCCCCGAGATTTCCCGCGGCGTCGAGCTCGAACAATTCCGGGTGAGCCCACACGTCGGCGCTGTCGTGGGCCGGGTAGATCGGCAGGTCGCCCAGCAGCCGGATGCCGTGGCGGTTGGCGTACCGCCGCAGCCGCGTCCACTGCCGGAAGAACAAAAACTGCACGAAGCCGTGGTAGCGCAGCTCCTCCCGCAGCTCGCGCCGGCAGCGCGCGAGCGCGCCGCGGTCGCGTCGGCGCAGCTCGGCGTCCCAGCCGGTCCAGCGTCGTCCGCGGTGCCGCCGGCGCAGCGCCGCGAACAGCGCCCAGTCGGACAGCCAGGCCTGCCGGTCCGGATGCTCGAGGAACGCGTCCAGCTCGGCGCGCAGCCTCGCCGGGCCGCGACGCGCGAAGGCGTCCCACGCGCGGCGCAGCAGGCGGCCCTTCCAACGCCCGGCGCGCGCGAAATCGACGCGACCCGCGGGAGAGCGCGGGGTCGCGGCCGCCGCGGAGGCCTGCAGCAGCCCGTCCTCGACGAGCCGCTCCGGAGCGATCAGCAACGGGTTGCCCGCGAACAGCGACGCTGCGGAGTACGGCGAGCGATGCCGTCCGGGCGGTCCCAGGGGCAGGATCTGCCAGGCGCCGATCCCCGCCCGGGCGAGCCAGTCGATCCACCGCTCGGCGTCCGGGCCGAGGTCGCCGATGCCGCCGCGGCCGGGCAGCGAGGTCGGATGCAGCAGCAGTCCGGCGGCGCGACGGTTCATGGCCGCATGGTAGTGCCGGTGCCGCAACCGGTTCCACGCGGGTTTCGCCCCGGCCCGTTCCGGGGGTTAGACTGGTCCGGGGTTGGAGCCACGGGGAGCGCGATGTCGATCCTGAAGTTCCTGGGCCTGAGCGGCGACGCTGCCCGCGCGACGGAAGCGACCGAGACCGACACGGTGCGCCGGATCGCCCGCGAGCTCGACGACCTGGAGCCGGAGCGGGCCAAGTACCTGGCCGCCTTCGCGTACCTGCTGGGGCGGGTCGCGCGGGCGGACATGAGCGTCAGCGAGACGGAGACGCGGACCATGGAGCGCATCGTGACGGAGTACGGCGGGCTGCCCGCCCAGCAGGCGGTCCTGGTGGTCCAGCTGGCCAAGACGCAGGGGGTGTTGTTCGGGGGCACCGAGAACTACCTGGTCAGCAGGGAGTTCAACGGGATCGCGGGGCGGGAGGAGAAGCTGGCCCTGCTGCGCTGCCTGTTCGAGGTCGGCGCGGCCGACCACTCGATCTCCACGGCCGAAAGCAACGTGATCCGGCAGATCGTGGACGAGCTGCAGCTCGAGCACCGCGACTACGTCACGGTCCGCAGCGCGTTCCGGGACCACCTCGCCGTCCTGCGCAAATCGGACGACCGGGACGGGGAATCCGGGCCGTCCCGCTGACGCGTTCCCCGCCGGGGCCGATTTGGGCGTAACCTAACGGTCCGGGCTCTGATCGCGGGGGGATCCAAGATGCGTCAATCCGGCCTTTCCTCGTTCGCGGCGACGTCGTTCGCCTGTCTCGGGCTGCTGCTGGCCACCCCGGCGGCGGCGGATCCGGTACCCCGGCCCGTGGGTCTCGAGCTCGACTCGTCGGGCGGCGGGTCCCGACTGTGGGTCGAGATCGCGGGGTCCGACGCCGGGCTCCGGCGCCGGTTGGTCCGCGAGAGCGCATCGACGATCGTGCCGGGACGGACCGGCACCGACCCGGCCGGCCGCGCGGCCTTCGCCACCTGGTCCGAGGACGGCGAGGCGTGGTCCGCGTACAGCCTGGACGGCGGATCGACGTGGCGCGGGGCACGGCCGCTGCGCGTCGAGCTCCGGCTGCGCGACGGCGCGGTGCGCCCCGGGGCGCCCTTGCCGCCCGTCGCCGCGGGCCTCGCGCTGCCGCCGGCGGGACGCGTGTTCCTGGTCCAGCTGCGCACGATCAGCCTGCCGGCGTGGCGCGCGGCGCTCGAGGACGCCGGGGCCGAGGTGCTGGCGTTCTTTCCCCATAACGCGCATCTGGTTCGCGTCGCGCCGGAGCGGCGGCGCGCCGTGGCCGCGCTCGAGTTCGTGGCGCGCGTCGAGCCGTTCCACCCCGCCTACCGGCTGGAGCGCGAGCTCCGCCAGTGGCTCGAGACCCCCGGGGCCGCTCCCGCGCGGATTCGGGTTCGCGCCCTGGCTTTCGAGTCCGGGCTGGCCGGCAAGCGGCGGATCGCCGCCGCGGCGGCGGAGTCCGGCGCCGAGGTGATGACGATGTGGCCCCACGGTCACATCGTGGAACTGGTCGTCGACCGCGACCAGCTCCGCGCGATCGCCGCCCACGACGACGTGCTGTGGATCGATCGCTGGAGCGCGCCCGAGAACGACATGGACCTCGTCCGCGAGGACGCGGGCACGAACTGGACCGAGACCAACTTCGGCTACTGCGGGCAGGGGGTGCGCGGCGAGGTGCTGGACTCCGGGATCCAGCAGGACCATCCGGACTTCGACGGGCTGTCGGGCACCGGCTCGGTGCTGCTGCACGGGCCGCACGACGTGGAGAGCCACGGCACCAGCACCTACGGGATCGTGTTCGGCAACGGCGACCGCGACGGCGACGGCGATCCGCAGGCGCTGGGGCACCTGCCCTGCGCCGAGCAGGGCATCTTCGCCGACTACGAGACGCTGGGCGACCGCTTCGCCCACACCCAGGAGCTCAAGGCGGCCCCGTACTTCGCCGCGTTCCAGACCAACTCCTGGGGCGACGCGCGGACGTTCTCCTACAACAGCTCGTCCTTCGAGATGGACGACATCATCTGGCGGCTGGACATCGCGATCCTGCAGTCGCAGTCCAACGCCGGCAACCAGGACAGCCGCCCGCAGGCCTGGGCCAAGAACATCATCAGCGTCGGCGGGATCCAGCACCAGAACACCCTCGATCCTGCGGACGACGAGTGGAACTTCTCGGCCTCGATCGGCCCGGCCGAGGACGGCCGGATCAAGCCCGACGTCAGCTACTGGTACGACAGCATCTTCACCACCACGACGGGCTCCGGCTACACGTCCGGCTTCGGCGGAACCTCCGCCGCGACGCCCGAGTCGGCCGGCGTGCTGGGTCTGCTGGCCCAGATGTGGGCCGACGACGTCTGGGGCACCGATCCCCAGGGCACCACGGTGTTCGAGAAGCTGCCGCACTTCTCGACGCTCAAGGCGCTGCTGATCAACAGCGCCGAGCAGTACCCGTTCAGCGGCACGGGAGACGACCTGACGCGCGTGCACCAGGGCTGGGGCCGCCCCAATGCCCGCAACGCCCTGGAACGGGCCGCGCGCAGCTTCATCGTCGACGAGCAGGTCGTGCTGGACCTCACGTTCCCGCTGGCCTCCTACGACGTCGACGTGCTGGAAGGGGAGGCCGAGCTGAAGGTCACGATGGTCTACCCCGATCCTCCCGGCACGACGGCGGCCGCGCTGCACCGGATCAACGATCTCGACCTGCGCGTGATCTCGCCCTCCAACGTGACGTACCACGGCAACGTCGGGCTCGACGCCGCTCCCGAGTCGGCGCCGGGCGGCGGCCCCAACGGCGTCGACACGGTCGAGAACGTGTTCGTCGTCAACCCCGAGGCCGGGTTGTGGCGGGTCGAGGTCGAGCTGGTCGAGCTGAACCAGGACGCGTACCTCGACACGGCCGAGGACGACGCGGCGTTCGCGCTGGTCGTGACCGGCGGCACCGGCAGCATCTGCGTGCAGCCGCTGGTCGACTTCACGATCACGCCCAACCCCGCCCGCGTCGGTGAGGAGATCCGCTTCGTGTCCACGGTCACCGGCGGCGCCGGCGAGCCCTACACCTACCGCTGGGACTTCGAGAAGGACGGCGTCACCGATTCCACCGAGTCGGACCCGGTCCACATCTACCGCCGGCCGCACGACGGCCTGGCCAAGCTGCGCGTGCGCGATTTCGAGGGCTGCCCGTCGTCGGCGGAGCACGCGGTCACGATCACGGGTCCCGACCTGCGGTTCGTCGAGGTGCTCGACCTGGTCGAGTTCGACGGCAACGCCAACGGCGCGGTGGATCCGGGCGAGGTGTGGGATTTCCGGATCAAGCTGCGCAACGACGGCAACGAGCCTGCCGCGGGCGTCTCGGCCCGCATCCAGCCCAGCGCCGGCAACGCCGGATCGCTGCTCGTGCTGGCTCCGTTCTCCACGTTCCCCGACATCGCCGTGGGCGCCGAACAGACCAGCGACGCGTTCTTCCGCTTCCGCGCCGGCGACGATTTCACCTGCGGCCAGGACGCGATGTTCGACGTCGTGCAGATCGACAGCGCCGACCCCGGCAACCGCTATCCGGCCGCGACGGCCGCGGCGCGGGTGCTGGTGGGCGGCTCGGGGCCGCCGGTCCCGTTCTTGCTCGAGGGCTGGGAGTCCGGCCAGAACGGCTGGTCGGCGATCGGCGGCGGGGAATGGGAGTACGAGCCGCCCCAGGGCCTCGGCGGGCAGCAGAAGATCCCCGGGCAGACCCCGGGACCCGACCCGGCCGCCGCGCTCGCGGGCTCGAACGTCATGGGCACCGACCTGAGCGGGGCCGGCATGGCTCCGGGCGGCTACGAGAGCGACGTCAGCACGACGGTCACCTCGCCACCGCTCGACGCCTCCGACGCGATCGACGTCGAGCTGCGCTACTCGCACTGGCTCAACCTCGACAACGGCGACACCGCGCGGGTCGAGGTCACCGGCGGCGTCAGCTGGAACCCGCTGATCAGCTTCACCGGGCCGCACATCCAGCAGGCATGGGTCCAGGAGAGCCACGACATTTCGGCCATCGCCGACCGCAACGGCGACGTCCGGGTGCGTTTCGTGCTCGAGAGCGATGCCGGCCTCGAGCAGGGCGGCTGGAATGTGGACGCGTTCGAGCTGCACGGGGTGACCAAGGACTCCTGCGAGCCGTTCGCGCAGACCGCGCCCGGCGAGGCGATCGGCCTCCAGGTCGACAAGGACGTCTCGGGAGACCTGCTGCTGAGCTGGGCCGGCGACTGCGGCAGCGGCACCACGTTCGCGGTCTACCGCGGCGACCTGGCGGCGGGCTACGGCTCGATCGCCCAGGAGCCCGGGCAGTGCGCGGTGGCCGGAACGAGCGCGGTGATCCCGCTCGGCGCCGGCGCGGGCGACTTTTTCGTCGTCGTCCCGAACGACGGCGCGTTCGAGGGCAGCTACGGGGCCGGCTCGGACGCCGTTCCGCGGGCCGCGGCGGCGCCGGCGTGTCTGCCGCAAGCAGCGCCGGCTCCCTGCGCGCCCTAGCGCGGCGACGCGCGGCGGATCAGTCCGGCAGGTCGAGGCGGCGGCGCAGCCGCGCAGCCAGGTCCAGCGCGACCGGGCCGGCGCGTCCGTCGCCGATCGTGTCCCCGTCGATGCGAGTCAGCGGCATCACCAGCCGGCTGGTCGAGGTGATGAAGACCTCGTCCGCCGCGTACAGCCGCTCCCGCGCCAGCCGCTCCTCGACGACCTCGCGACCGGCCTGCCCGGCCAGCGAGGCGACGAGCGGCCGCGTGATTCCGGGCAGCACGTGCGCCGTCGAGGGCGGCGTCAGGATCCGTCCGGCCTCGACGAGAAACAGGTTGCTGCTGGCGCCCTCGCGCACCATCCCGTCCGGGCTGGTCAGCAACGCCTCGTCGGCGCCCCGCCGTGCGGCCTCGCGCTTGTTCAGCACCGCGGGCAGCAGCATCGTGGTCTTGAGCCACGCGCTGTCCCAGCGGGTGTCGGGAAGCGTCGCGGCCGCGATGCCGCGCTCCGCCTCCGTGCGCCGCGGGAAGCGCCACGGCCGCACGTAGGCGCAGAAGTTCGGCCGCGGGCGCGGCTCGGGGAGGAAGGCGCGCGGCCCCACGCCTCCCGTGAGCTGTGCGTAGAGCAGGCCCTCGACGAGCCCTTCCTCCTCGATCAAGCGCGCGCCGAGCTCGCGCCAGTCGGCCGCGTCGGGCACCCCGGGCGCCAGCTCCAGCAGCTCGGCCGCCTTGCGCATCCGGTCCACGTGCCGGTCGAGCAGCCGCACCCGGCCCGCCGTCACGGGCAGCACCTCGTACAGGCTCTCGGCGAACTGGACTGCGCGGTCCTCGATCGGCAGGACGGCCTCGTTCCAGGGAACGACCCGGCCGTTCAGCCACGCGACGCTGGGCGGGGCCGGCATCCGGGGCTCAATCGTAGACGAGCGTCTTCTGGACCCGTTCGTGCCAGCCGTCGTCGCGCGGACGATAGATGCAGCAGTGGTCCATCTCGCCGCCGTAGACGTGCAACGTGATGGAGGGTCGATCGTCGAGGGCGTTGGCCAGCACATGGTGCTCGAACGGCGGGATCAGCGCGCCCGAGCTGCCGACCCCGGCGCGAACCTGCTCGACCTCGTCGAACCGGAACCGCTCCCCGTTTCTTTCGGCGACCTGGTACCGCGTGACCTTCATCTCGCCCCGCACGACCCCCTCGACGCACCAGATGCCGGCGTGGTCGTGAAGCGGCGTGGTTTGGCCGGGGCCCCACGTCATCACCACGGCGGTGTAGCCGAGCTGCTCGCTGCGGTGCAGCAGGCGGCGGGCGTAGCACTCCTCGCGGGGCGCGCACAGGGGGTCGGGAAGTCGCAGCGACTCCGAACCGAACAGGTCCGACAGCTGCAGCCGGATCCGCTCCGTGATTTCCTCGATCCGACCCGTCTGCACCGACCGGTCGAGCATCGAGATCAGCTCGGCGGGTCCGACCACGGTGCGTTCGCCCATCGGCTTGCCTCCCCGCCGCATCGTACTCCAAGCGCAACCGGCGGCCAAGCCCCGTTCCGGGGAGGTTAGAATCCGGTCAGCCGCGGGCGGCCGCGAGCGAGGAGGGATCGATGAGAGAGGCCACGGGAATCCCGCCGACGGCACGACGGACCGGCGCCGCGGTCCTCTTGATCGCGCTGATCGCGGGCCCGGTCGCGCCGGGGCCCTACGCGGGCGACCCGGTCGCCGCGGCGCTCGACACGCTGTACCCCGAGCTGGACGCGTTGTACCGGCACCTGCACCGCAACCCCGAGCTGTCGCTCCACGAGCGACGCACCGCGGCGGAGCTGGCCGGCCGCCTGCGCGCGCTGGGCGTCCGGGTCACCGAGGGTGTCGGCGGCACCGGGCTGGTGGGGGTGCTCGAGAACGGCCCGGGGCCGACGGTGATGCTGCGCACCGATCTGGACGGACTGCCGGTCGTCGAGAAGACCGGCCTGCCCTACGCCAGCACGGTCACGACCGAGGACGACGCCGGCAACACCGTCGGGGTGATGCACGCCTGCGGTCACGACGTGCACATGACGGCGTGGCTCGGAACGGCGACCCTGCTGGCGCAGCTGCGCGACCACTGGCGCGGCACGCTGCTGCTGGTCGGGCAGC
>JBFKMV010000187.1:0-9569 GCA_041629655.1 Candidatus Polarisedimenticolaceae bacterium | reverse complement strand
GGATGCGCCTGCTGGCCGTGGTGCTGTTCTTCGTGATCATCCTGTTGCTGGCCGCGCTGTTCCCGGAGCGCATCCGCGCGATGAGCGACGAGGCGCCGGCCCGCTACTTCGTCGCGTTCTTCGCCGGCCTCGCGGCCTACGTCGCGCTGTGGCTGATCAAGACGCTGCTGCTGGTGACGCTGATCGGCGTGCCGCTGGTCTACCTGGCCTTCCTGGTGCTGAAGTGGATGGGGCGCGCGGCGATCCTGCACCTGCTCGGCCAGCGGCTCGGCCGCGCGGTGGGCGGCGAGATGTCGCTGCTCGGGGCGGTGCTGCTGGGGCTGGTGCCGTACACCCTGCTGCTGATCGTGCCGCTGCTGTTCGGCGGGATCGGCGGGATCGTGCTGCACCTGTTCATGACCGGCGTGCTGTGGTTCCTGGTCGACGTCCCGGGGATCGGGCTGGTGCTGTTGACCCGGGCCGGCACGCGGACACGCGTCGTTCCCGTCGCTCCGCAGCCGCCGGCGCCCCCGGCACCGATCGCGCCGGCGGTCGGCGGCCCCCCGCAGGCCGGCGCCTGACCCGGAGCGCCGCTGCCGGCTCGGCCGTTGTCCTAGAATCCGCCGCATGGAGCACCGGTCGCAGCGCCCGGGAGCGGCGGCGGAGTGGATCCTGCGCGGACGGGGCTTCTCGCCCGGCCTGGCCGCCGGTCCGCTGGCGCGGAACCACCCCGGTCTCGAGCCCGACGACGCGCGTGGCACGATCCTGGTTTCGGAGCGCGCCGTCCCGGACGACGTAGCGCGGATCGAGGCCGCGGCCGGCACCCTGACCCTGGGCGGCGCGCCGCTGTCGCACCTCAGCCGCGTCTCGCGCGAGCTGGGCAAGCCCGCGCTGGCGCTGGCGCAAGAACCGGGCATCGTGCTCTCACCGCCCGGCGCCGGGGAGATCCTGCGCGTCCCCGGTGACGACCGGGTCGCGCGGACGCTCCACTCCGGTGACGTGGTGCTGCTCGACGCCGACCGCGGCCTGCTGCGCGTCCCCGGCGGTCACGCTGCCCGCCGGCGCGACCGCGTCCGGGAACTGTGGCGCGCGCTCGGCCGGGCCGCGGCCGCGCCCGGCGATCCGGGCCGGTTGAGCGACGCCGCACGGTGCGCCGGGGATGACCCCGCGCTGACGCGCTTCGTCCTCGAGGTCGCCGCCGTGCATCGCCTGCTGCCGGCCGGTGACGCGGTGCGCCGGCTGATCGACCTGTTGCGGGGCCACGTCGGGTCCGCGTCGATCGACGCGATCTGCCGCGGGCTCGCCGCGGAGATCGGCGAGCGGGCGGAGCTGGCGGCCCGCCGCGCGTTGGCCACCCTCGACGACACCCGCGATCCGCGCGAGCTCGAGCGCTGCCTGGCCGACGCGCGAGACCGGATCGCCGCGCACCACGAACGGTTGCGGGACCTCGGTGGCGAGCCGGATCGAGCCGCGCCACTGCTGAAACGGATCGGCGAGACGGCCGCGCGGCGACGCGAGGAGCTGGCCCGGGGACTGGAGCGCGAGGTGCAGGCCACGCTGGCCCTCGACCCGCAAGCGTTCTCGGCGCGCTCCTCGACCTGCCGCGTGCTGGTCCGCAACGCCGCCGCCGCCGGGGTGGCAGCGGGGCCGCTGGGCCGGCTGTCGCAGCGCCTGGAGCGCGAGCTGGAGCGGCAACGCGGGACCCTCGGCGGCCGGCTCGCGCTGTCGCTCGACGAGCCCGGCCTGCCGGGCCGGGGGCTGGTCGGCGCCAAGGCCGCGGGCCTGTTCCGCGTCCGGGCGGCGTTGCCCGACGGCTGCGGGATCCCGCCGGGCTTCGTGCTGACGACGACCGCCTACCGGCTGCATCTCGCCGGCGAGCCGGAGACGCGGCTGGCCGCGGCGCTGGCGGAGCCGGAGCACGTGATGTCGCGGTCGCGCCGGGCGCGCGCGGTGTTGCTCGAGGCCGAGCCGCCCCCGGCCGTCGTCGACGCGATCGGCGAGTCGCTGTCCGCGCTCGGGCTCGCGGGCCCGCTCGCGGTTCGCTCCTCGACAACCCTCGAGGACGGTCCCGGGGGCAGCCTGGCCGGCCAGTTCGACACCTACCTCGGCGTGCGTGGCCCGGACGAGGTGCTCTCGGCGGTGCGACGCTGCTGGAGCTCGTTGTGGGGCGCCGCGGCGCTCCGGGCGCTGGAAGCGGGCCGGATCCCCGCGCGCGAGGCCGCGGCGGCGGTGATCGTGCAGCAGCTCGTCGAGACGCGGGCCGCCGGCGTGCTGTTGACCCGCGACCCCGCCGGCGATCCCGGCGCCGTGCTGATCAACGCCGTGCGCGGCCTCGGCGAGGCGGTCTCCCGCGGCGAGCTGCGCGGCGAGCTGTACCGGGTGGGCCGCGAGACCGGCAAGCTGCTCACCGGCGAGCCGGCCACCGAGCGGACGCGGATCGCCCTCGACCCCCGGGGCGCGGGCACCGTGGAGGTACCGCTGGCGGCCGACGCGATCGAGCAGCCGTGTCTCGACGCGCGTGACCTGGACCGGCTGGCCGCGCTGGCCCGCGCGGTGGAGCGATCGTGCGGGGAGGGCCGCGACGTGGAGTTCGGGATCGCGGAGCACGGCGCTGTGCTCGTGTTCCAGGTCCGCCCCATCGCCACGGGGCGCGTGGGGCCGGGAGGCGAGCGGAGCGGGGATTGGCTATCCTCCCCCTGACGAGATGCTGCAGCCCACGATCAGTCGCACCACCGGGACCGGCCCCAGGGTCGCGCTGGCGCTGTTGCTGGTGGTGCTGGCGACGCCCGGGCTGCTGGCCCAGTCGACGCTGCGTTTCGTCACCCCGCGCAACATGGCCACCGCGCTCGGGCCCACCGACCTCGAGCTGGCGCTCGACGGCCCGCCCGGCGTGAGCCTGGTCCGGATCGAGCTGTTCGTCGACGGCCGGCCGCTGGTGACGCTGTCCCAGCCTCCGTGGAAGACCGTCTGGGACGCCGGCGACGCCAGCCGCGGCCACCGGATCACGGCCGTGGCGCAGCTGTCCGACGGAACGCGGGCCGAGGCGGTGCTGAACACCAGCGCGTTGCGCATCAACCAGGTCGAGCAGGTCGACCTGGTCAACCTGTACGTGATCGTGCGCGGCCGCAGCGAGGGCTACGTCACCGACCTCGCGCAGGACGATTTCCGGATCCTCGAGGACGGGCGCCCGCAGGTCATCCAGCGGTTCACCACCGAGCAGAAGCAGCTCAACATCGGCATCGTGCTCGACACCTCGCTGACGATGCGCGGCAACCGCCTGGACGTGGCGCAGAAGGCCGCGCTGAACTTCCTCGAGGTCCTGCAGCCGGGCGATCAGGCGATGGTGGTGCCGTTCAGCGACGAGGTCCACGTTCCGGACACGCTGACGGACGACAGGCAGGTGCTGGCCCGGGCCATCGAATCCACCGTGGCGCAGGGCGGGACGGCGCTGTACGACGCGATCTGGAAGACCGCGCGACGGCTCCGGGACTTCGAGGGCCGGCGCGTGATCGTGCTGCTGTCCGACGGCAAGGACGAGGCGGCGAGCGGTCTCGAGCCCGGCAGCCTGCACACGCTGGACGAGGCGCTGGACCAGGCGCTGCGCAGCGAGGCGATGGTGTTCGCGATCGGGCTCGGACGCGGCTTGCGCGACCTGGACTTCTACCGCCGCGAGACCGTGGAATCGATCCTGTCCCGGCTGGCCGGGGAGACCGGCGGCCGGGTGGTGTTCCTGACCCGCGCCGGCCAGCTCAAGAAGGCCTTCCAGTCCGTGGCGCTCGACCTGCGCCACCAGTACTCGCTGGCCTACGCCTCCGACGACCGCGCGCGCGACGGCAAGTGGCGCCGGATCCGGATCACGGTGCCCGACCGCGACGTCGAGGTGATCACGCGCAAGGGCTACTTCGCGCCCGGGCACGAGCGCGGCGCGACCGCCGCCTCGCACTGACTCCCTGCCGGCGGGTCAGCGGCGATCGGCGCGCTTGGCCCGCGACCCGCCCGGCTTGGGCGGCGCCGGGCGCGCGTGCCGGCGATTGAAGATCCAGATCGAGCGCAACGCGCGAAAGCGACCCAGTCGCGAGCGTTCCTCGCGCGTCACCAGGTCCTGCGCCAGGCGCGTCTTCCATTTCAGAAACGCGGTCTCGTCGGCGATCGCGAACCAGCGGAACAGCAAGCGGTGCCACAACCCGCCCGGGCGCAGCCACAGCGCCGCGGCCAGGTCCACCGCGACCACCTCGCCGTCCGCGCGCAGCATCAGGTTCCCCTTGCCGCGCAGGTCGAGGTGGACGATCCCCCGCGCGTGCAGGCGGTCGATCAGCTCGCGCAGTCGGGCCAGGTGGAGCTCGGCGTCGCGGTAGCGGCTCTCGGCGTGCGCCAGCGGGACGCCTTCGACCTTCTCCACCGCCAGCGCGTGCGCGTCGACGCGCCCGACCAACCGCGGCAGCCCGCGCAGCGGCCCGGCCCGCAGATAGGCGCGGTGCTCGCGCGCGGTCTGGAGCCGGCCCAGCGCGCGGCGCCAGGGCGATTTGCGCGAGAAGTCCTTGACCAGCACCCGTCGCGGCCCGTCATCGAGTACGATCAGATCGGCCTTGCGCGGGCCGCCCGCACGGAACAGCCGGCCGCGTCGGTCGACCTGCTCCCGCGTGGGGCTGGTGGAAGCGGTCACGTCGATGGATCCAACACCCTCGTCCGCCGGTCCGGAAAGCCTGCTGAAGCGACTGCGCTCGGCGACGCCCGGGCAACGCCTCGCCGGGAGGAACCGCACCAAGGCGGACATTCTATTTTACCGCTGCGCCGGGGTCGATCTGGCGGTGAAGGACTACTCGGCGCGGCCGTGGTGGATCCGCAACACGCTCGGCCGCTGGCTGCTGCGGCGCGAGCAGCGGGCCTACGGCGCGGCGTGCGGCGTGGCGGGGCTGCCGCGTCTGGTCGGCCGGCCGGGCGCCTTCGAGCTGGCCCTCGAGCGCGCCCCGGGACGACCGCTCGCGGAGCTGAGCCGGGGCGCCGTGGACGCGGAGGTGTTCGATCGCGTGCAGCGCATCCTGGACGCGCTCCACGCACGGGGTGTGGCGCTGGGCGACCTGCACCACCGCGACGTGCTCGTCGCCCGCGACGGCTCGGTCCACCTGGTGGACCTGGCGACGGCCCGCGTCGCCGGACCGCGGCCGGGACCGCTGGGACGCTGGCTGTTCGAGCGCTGGCGCGACGCCGACCGGGTGGCGCTGGCGCGCCTGCGGGCGCGCTTCGCGGGCGGCGACCCCGACGCCGCCGTCGCCGCCGCGGGAGCGCGCGCCGCGGCCTGGCACCGGCGCGGACGGCTCGTCAAACGCTGGCTCGACCGGCTGCGTGGCCGCTCGCGCTGAGCGGGCGCGCGCTCAGACCTCGAACTGCAGGTCGTACAGGCGCCGGTAGGTCCCGCCGCGGGCGAGCAGCTCGTCGTGCGTGCCCTCCTCGACGATCCGGCCCTGCTCCATGACCACGATCCGGTCCGCGCGCATCACCGTCGACAGCCGGTGCGCGATGACCAGCGTGGTGCGCCCGGCCATCAGGTTTCCCAGCGCCTTCTGCACCAGCGCCTCGGACTCGCTGTCGAGCTGCGAGGTGGCCTCGTCCAGGATCAGGATCGGCGCGTTCTTGAGCAGCGCGCGGGCGATGGCCAGCCGCTGGCGCTGCCCGCCGGTCAGCCGCAGGCCGGACTCGCCGATCCGGGATTCGTAGCCGTGCTCGAGGCGGTCGACGAACTCGTCGGCGTAGGCCGCGCGCGCCGCCTCGCGCACGCGCGACAGCGGCAGGTCGGCGCGACCGTAGGCGATGTTGTTGCGGACCGTGTCGTCGAACAGCATGGTGTCCTGGGTCACGACCCCGATCAGGGCGCGCAGGTCGGCCAGCCGCAGGTCCCGGATGTCGATCCCGTCGATCCGCACGCTGCCCGAGCTGGGATCGAAGAACCGCGGCAGCAACCCGACCAGCGTGCTCTTGCCCGCTCCGGACGGCCCGACCAGCGCGACGATCTGTCCGCGCCGCACCGTCAGCGACACGTTCTCGAGCACCGGCCTCGCGTCGTAGGCGAAGCCGACATCGACGAACTCGATCCGCTCGGCGACGGTCTCGATCGGTCGGGCCCCGGGCCGCTCCCGGACCTCGTTGTCCAGCGCCAGCAGGTCGACCACACGGTGGGCCGCGGCGAGCGCGCGCTGGATGATCAGGTTGACGCGGTTGAGCTTGCGGATCGGATCGTAGAGCAGCAGCAGGTTGGCCAGAAACTGCACCAGCAGCGGCCCGGTCAGCTCGCCGGCGCGGATCTGCAACCCGGCGTAGATCAACAACGCGGCGGCGCCGACGGCGGCGATCGACTCGATCACGGGGCTGGACAGGTTCGACAGCACCTGCGACCACAGGTTGACCCGCAGGTAGCGTTCGGTGGCGCCGCGGAAGCGGCGGTCCTCGAACTCCTCCATGCCGAAGGCCTTGACCACGCGGTGGCCCCGCACCCCCTCGGCCAGCAGGCTGGTCACCTCGGCCATGCGCTCCTGGCTCTTGTGGCTCAACCGGCGCATCCGGCGCCCGAAGTACACCACCGGGTACAACACCAACGGGGTCAGCACCAGGCACACCAGCGCCAGACGCAGGTTGGTCGACAACAGCAGCGCCAGCAACAACAGCAGCGTGACCGACTGCTGCAGCAGGTCGAGGATGTTCTGGGACACGGCGTTCTGCATCATCGTCACGTCGCTGACGACGCGGCTGACCAGCTCGCCCGACGGGTGCCGGGCGTGGAAGCTGCTCGACTGGTCGAGGATCCGCCGGTACAGGTCGTTCCGGACGTCGTTGGTCACGCCGAGGCCGATGCGCTGGAACGCGTAGCCGCTGAGAAACGCGGCCAGCGAGCGCAGCAGGAACACCGTCACGAACAGCAGCGGCACGAAGAACACCACGTTGGCGGGCGTGACCCCGAAGGCGCGCTTGAGACCGAGGTAGCCGCGGTCCATCCAGCGCTTGACGTTCAGCGCACCGCCGGCGCCGGCCTCGTCCCCGCCGCCCTGCGGCAACGCCTCGAGCAGCGGCAGCGCGCCGCCGGCGGTCTCGCCGACCTGGAGCACCTCGCCGAAGATCGGCCCGATCAGCGCGACCATCGCGGTCGAGGCGATCGCGTAGGTCGGAATCGTGAGCAGCGCCACCAGACCCCAGGCGGCGTAACGACGCGTGTAGTTCCAGAAGAAGCGGGCCAGCTTCACGGCGTGGCGGGACCTCCGCGCGCGATCTTAGCAAACCCCTCCCCGCTCGCGTGCCCCGCTGCACGAACTGGGCTATCCTCCCGGCGTGGGCTTTCAGCTGTCAGCGAGCCGGCGACCGGGCAAGCGGGACGTGAGCCGTTTCACGCGTCCGGGCTACGCCGCCGCCCGGCAGTTCTACCGCGATCCGGCGGTCGCCGCGGACTATGACTTCCACCGCCTCGGATCGCGGACGCGCCGCGCGCGACACGCGCGCGAGTGGCGCACGATCGTGGCCGCGCTGGAGCGGACCGCGGGGGTCCGTTCGCTGCTCGATCTGCCCTGCGGGACCGGCCGGTTCACCGGCCCGCTGGCCGAGCGCGGCTACGTCGTCAGCGGCGCGGACATCTCGGCCGAGATGATCCGGCGGGCCACGGCCAAGCCCGCGCCGGCCGGCGGCGTCGCGGGGTTCGTGCAGGCCGATGCGGAGGCGCTGCCGTTTTGCGACGCCTCGGTCGACTGCGTGATGTCGATGCGCTTCATGCTGCACCTCGACGCGGCGGCGCGGGTGCGCGTGCTGCGCGAGCTGGCCCGCGTCTCGCGCCGCTGGCTGATCGTCGATTACCGGCATCGCTACAGCCTGCGCTACGCGCGCTGGCGGCTGCTGTCATGGCTCGGGGTGGTCGATACGCCTTCGCCGCACGTCACGCGCAGGCAGCTGGAGCAGGAGCTGGGGGCCGGGGGCTGGGCCGTGCGCGAGGTGCTGCCGGTGACCCGGTTGTTCTCGGACAAGTGGATCGTAATCGGTGAGTCGAGACCGGTCTCATAACGCGGTTTCCGGCGTGGGGATCGAGTTCACCACGCTGGGAGACGTGCGCATCGTCGGCAAGCTCGGCGAGGGCGGCCGCAGCACCGTCTATCACGGGATCTGGCAGGATCGCGAGGTCGCGCTCAAGGTCTACAAACCGCTGGCGGTGGAACGGCACGCGCGCAAACACTCGCAGAACCTGGCGCGTTACGAGTACCTGCGCAACCGCGCGTTCTACGAGGCCCACGGCCTGTCGCGCTACGTCGCCGAGCCGCTGGGCTACCTGTCGACCAGCGGGATCTTCGCCTTCATGCAGGAGAAGCTGGACGGCGAGCTGTACTACTTCTACTTCCGCTCGCGCAACGGGACCGTTCCGCCGTCGTTGTTCCGGCACGTCGAGCGGATGGTCGAGCTGTGCCACAAGGTCGGGCTGTATGACATCGACCTGCACCCGATGAACGTGATGGTGGTCGAGGAGCCGGGCGGCGAGCCGGTTCCCAAACTGTTCGATTTCAACCTGATCCCGTTCCACGTCCACCCGCCGAACAAGCTGGTCGGCTTGCTGCTGAAGACCGGGCTGATGAGCCTCGAGGCGCGGGACCTGCGCAAGCTGCGCAACTTCCACAACTTCAACCGTGTCGAGGCGAAGTTGCTGAAGTACTACGAATAGCCGCCTTGGCGGGCCTGCTGCGCGTGCTGCTGGTGTTCGCGCTGGTCGCGCTGATGGTCGTGTTTGCCCGGCCGGAGCCGCGGCACGTGACGCTGGGACTGCTGATCGTGCTGCCCGGCGAGGCGCTGCGGGTGTGGTCCGCGGGCTACCTGCTCAAGACGCGCGAGCTGGTGACCGCCGGACCCTACCGCTACACCCGCAACCCGTTGTACCTGGGACGGCTGGCGATCTTCACCGGCCTGTGCGTGATGACGCAGCTGCCCTACCACGCCGGCTGGGCCGTGCTGCTGCTGGGCTACGCGGTGTTCTTCGGTTACTACCTGCCGCGTAAGGAACGGGTCGAGCCGGCACGGCTGCTCGAGCTGCACGGGGAGGCCTACGCGCGCTACCGCGCGGACGTGCCGGCGCTGCTGCCCAGCTGGCGACCGTACCGTCACGCGTCGGGGCAGGGTTGGTCGTCCGATCGCATGCTGCGGAACCGCGAGCACTGGATGCTGGCGGGGCTGACCGCGGTGACGCTGTTCTTGTACTGGCGGGCGTACGTGGGCTAGCCGGCCGGCCGGCGCGGTTTTCGAACAGGTAGGCCGTACCGCCGCCGACGCGGCGCTCGAGCAGCGGCGCCGCGTCCCCGATCACGTTCCGGGCGCGGTCGAGCTGGCGCTCGGTCAGCAGCAGGAACGCCCGGCGTTCCGCCGACCAGTAGCGCGCCAGCTCGTCCTCGGACTCCAGGTTCGGGATCGCGCGGCCGGTGTAGAAGCGGTGGCCGGCCCGCCACTGCCAGAAGCCGAACGACGCCAGCGGGTCCTCCGGGGCCACCAGCGACAGCACCTGATGGCAGAAGCCGCGCATCGACTTGTAGCGGTCGGCGGCGGGCAGCACGACCACGGCCGCGAGCAGGTACAGG
>JBFKMV010000186.1:0-9706 GCA_041629655.1 Candidatus Polarisedimenticolaceae bacterium | reverse complement strand
GCGACAGCACCTCGGGAGGAAAGCCGATGTCGTTCGTCGTCGCCGACGGCTCCTGCGCCGTGTCCCCGCACCCGGCGAGCGCGAGGAACGCCAGGACCACGAAGAAGCCGGACGACACGAGCGTCGCGAGCTGCCGCATGTTTTTCCTCCTCGGTTCGACCCGGCCCGTCTCGACGGAGCTCGAACGCTACTCGATTATGGACTCGTTCAACAACCGGCTTCAAGCCGGGGAATCCCCTCGCCACGCTCCCGTTGTGCCGGTCCGCCCGATGGACGCACACCGTGTTTGGCGGTAGACTTCCCCGGGTTCGGGGCTGTCCAGTGACAACACGCCGGTCAAGCAGATTCACCGTTCCGGCAATCCTGCTCGCGGTGGTGTCGTCCGCAATCGTCCTCGGATGCGGGCAGCCTGGCGACTCCGGCGATCCCTCCGCCGACTTCAACCGCTCCGACCTGTCGATCGCCGTCACCGGGCACGACTTCCAGTGGGAGATCGTCTATCCCGGTCGCGACGGGGCGCTCGGCACCGCCGACGACCTGCGCTCGCGACGCAATCTCGACGTTCCGGCCGGGGCGACGGTCACGATCCTGCTGACGAGCGAGGACTACATCTACATGTTCGAGCTTCCCGAGCTCGGGTTGCGGGAGATGGCGGCCCCCGAGCTGACCTTCTCGGTCACCTTCGAACCCACCGAAGCCAGGACCTACGAGCTGCTGGGCAACCAGATGTGCGGCTACGACCATCCCGATCTGCTGGGCACGCTTTCGGTGCACACGCCGGACGAGTTCAACGCGCGGATGCGGCGCCTGGAAACGACCTCGTGAAGTCCGTACCTCGCGTCCTGGCGGTGCTCCCGTTGCTGCTCGTGCTGGCCTGCACCACGGCGGAGCAGGCGCCGGAGCGCGCCGCCGGCGAAACCCGAGCGGCGCCGGACGGGCTGCGCGTGCTCGGAGCCGTGCCCGACTTCACGCTCACCGACCAGGACGGCCGGCCGTTCGGCCGCTCCGACCTCCAGGGCCGGGTCTGGATCGCCACCTTCATCTTCACCCGCTGCGGCTCGACGTGCCCGCTCCAGACCGCGGAGTTCGGCCGGCTGCAGGAGGATCTCGGGTCGGACCAGGGAGCGGAGGACCTCCGCCTGGTCAGCTTCACCGTCGACCCCGAGCACGACACGCCTGAGGTGCTCAAGGCCTACGCCGACGACGCCGGCGCGGACGCCACGCGCTGGCGGTTCCTCACCGGAAGCCGCGCGGAGCTGCGCGAGCTGAGCAAGAGCGGGTTCAAGCTCCCGGTGCTGGACACCCCCGACAATCCGACGTCGATCATCACGCACAGCCAGATGTTCGTGCTCGTCGACCGGCAGGGCCGGATCCGCGGCTACTACGACGGGCTCGACCCGAACGAGACGCAGACGCTGCGGAGCGACGTCCGGACGCTGCTGGTCGGGTAGCGTCCGCCGCGGCGGGCTCGGATCGAACGGGTCCCCGGCGGACATCCCGGATCGGCGCTGAAGCCGATCGACTTGAACGGCGGCGCTTTTTTCCCGTCGCTCCCGGCCGGCAACACACCGGGCGCACCCGGCCCCGATCTCGTTTGTTGACACCCCCGGATCCAGCGGGGTAGACAGCACTCATCGGAGCGGGGCCGTCGGTCCGGCCCGGCTCCACCCCGCCGTCGCACGACCCGACCAGGAGGCGCGCCATGAACCGTCGGCCTGCCGTCGCTTGCTCGTTGCTGCTGTCGTTGCTGTGGGTTCCGTCGCTGCCGGCCCGCGCCGCCGAGATCGACAAGGGCGGCGTGCTCTACCGCGTCTCGTTTTGGGACGATCCCAAATACGACGGCAGCACGCCGCCCTCGCAGTACCTGTTCGAGCCCGGCGCCGAAACGCACTACTGCGAGGCGTTCCGGCAAATGAGTCTCGAGCTGTGGCAGACCACGGAGGGGCGGCACTGGCTCAAGCAGGCCAGCTTCTTCAACGCGTTGCCGCTGACCTACGCCGACGTGGAGTGGAACTACATCCGGAACGCCGGACGCTGGAACTCGGAGGCCTGCTACCACGGGACCCAGGGCTGCCTGATCGAGCTGCGCGAGGACGGCAAGTGGCCGCCCGACCACATGAACCCGAAGGTCGAGCCGCTCCAGCTCGGGATGTTGCTCGACCACGAGACCGGGCACTACCTGTACCAGCTCCCCGACGAGTACGTGAACTTCAAGGACTACCGCGGCGGGGGAACGGGGCGCTGCTCCAGCGACTACACCGTGGTGCCCGGTACCATGCCCGACCCGGACAAGGGAACCGGCACCGTCTGCGACGAGGACACGGCCTGCCCCGGCGGGGGACAGTGCGTGTTCAAGAACCAGTGCATCGCCGCGGACGTGCTGCCGATCGGCTCCACCTGTTACCACGACACGCTGAGCCGCTGCCACCCGGACTCGAAGCTCAACGGCATGAAGCTGTGCGACGACACCGGCTGCCCGTCCTGCGCCCTCGACGCGGACTGCGGCGACGGGACCTGCCTGCCGGGCTGCGGCCAGGGCGGGATCTGCTTCGGCGGCAACCCGGACGAGCGCGACGACTCGACCGACATGACGCGGCGGATCTGCGAGCAAGCCACCAACCTGCCCGACGCCGTGGACCACGTCTGCCTGATGTACGGCGCCGGGCGCCGGCGCTGGTGCGACGGGCGACGGCTCAAGGGCACCGTGCGGGTGGCCGGCTCGAACCACGTCTACCGCTCGCCGCCCGGCGGCGACTACGACCAGGACGGCCTCAACGACGTGGACTTCGATCTGGGCAACACCGTGGGTCACCCCGTCCCCGAGGACACCAAGGACGGCCCGGAGGTGCGGATCGAGGACTTCCTCGACCACAGCTGCTGGAGGTCGGCGACCCTGAAGCAGATCGACCTCACCGGGGCCCACGCCATCGGCGGTCCGTACACGCCGCTCGGCATGTTGCCGCCGTGGCCCGGCTTCACCTGCAACTGGCAGGTGGCCGATCCCGGGGCCAATCCCCAGGTCGCGCTGCTGGTGGACAAGTCGGGCAGCATGGGCTTCCCGGAGTTCAGCGACCCGCCGGTGCCGGCGGTCGACCTGGCGCTGGACGGGGCCCGGTTCGTCTACAACGAGATCGTGCCCGCCGGCAACTACGCAGGCCTGTACCTGTTCGACACCGCTGCCGCGCCGGCGGCCGCGAACGGCGGGGCGACGAGCTACCCGTTCCAGGTCAAGGCCGGCGACGTGGAGGATCTCGATCCCGTCGCCGCAGGGGGAGGGACCAATATCGCCGCGGCGTTGCGCGAGGCGATCGACGACATCCTGCCTTCCGGCGCGCCGCCCGCGACGCGCAGCATCATCCTGTTCTCCGACGGCAAGAGCAACGACCCGCTCGACGACCCGTTCGAGGAGGCCGAGCGGGCCTGCGACGCGAACATCTTCGTGCACACCATCGCCTACGGCGACGCCGACTCGGCGGCGCTGGACAAGCTGTCGACCTGCGGGCCGTCGTGGATCACCGGCACCAAGCAGGCCAAGGACCCGCTGTTCGCCGAGCCGGACCCGCTGGAGATCAAGGCCGCGCTGGCGCGCATGGGACACGTCGTCGCCGCCGACGTCGAGGTGCTCGAGGATTCGGGTCTACTCGAACCGCTGGCGACGTCGACCGCGGAGACGCGCGAGTTCGTGGTCCCGCCGGGAGCCGGCGAGCTGGTCTTCGACTGGCTGGCCAACCGCAGCTGCGTCCACGAGTCGCCGCCGCCGAGCGCCTGCGAGCCGGTGCTCAACCTGCTCCCGACCGTGGAGCTGATCAGCCCCGGCGGCGTGCACCACGTGGCCGGCCTGCCGCCGGGCGCCGCGGCGGGCGTGTACCGCTCGATCCGCGTCGCCTCGCCGGAGGCCGGGACGTGGACCGCGCGGCTGGACAAGACCGAGCCGGTCCCCGCGCCCTCGACGATCCCAGGAGAGTGGGAGCAGAAAGTCGCCGCCACCGCCGTGGTGTGGACCGCGCACGTCCAGCACGGCAGCCTCGATATCCGGGCCTGGGTCGAGGACGAGCGCCAGCCGGTGGACGCGCCGGTGGTGATCCGGGCCCGGATGGCGATGGGGCCGCGGATGACCAACGTGGGCGCCACGGCCACCGTGACCCACGCCGGCAACACCTGGGAGCTGGCGCTGCACGACGACGGCGAGCACTCCGACGACGCTCCGTTCGACGCGATCCACGCCGCGGTCTTCAACCCCGACGGCACGTGGCCCGGGGTCACCGCGGGCGGCTACCGCGTCAAGGTGCGCATGGAGGCGATCCCCGGGATGACGCTCGGCGTGGCGCCCGGCGAGCCGGTCGACGGCGTCACCGACGCCGAAGCGTTCCCCGACCCCGGCCACGTCGTCGCCGAGGCCGAGACCAGCTTCCGCCTCTCCACCCGCTACTCGATCGACCCGGACGGCGCGCTGAGCCCCGGCACGGTCACGATCTCCTGCCCGCAGCTCCGGCGCGGCGACACGCACGTCGGGCTGGTGGCCGACGTAGAGGGCATCCGCCTCGACGCCGACTCGACGCGGATGACGCTGGGCGAGGACATCGACCTGACCGTCACCGCGGTCGATTGCGCGAATTGCGCCGACACCGCCACCGACCCCGGCGGCTCGATCAGCTTCGACCTCAGCGTGGGCGCCACCGCCGAGACGGGCTTCCGCAGCCTGCTCGTGCAGGAGCAGTTCGACATCGTCCGCGGCTTCGACGCCTGCCGCGTCTGCTCGCTGCCCGGCGACGAGGAGTGCAACGCCCGCGACGACGACTGCAACGGACTGATCGACGAGGATGCCGCGGGAGTCGAGGACGGCGACGGCGACGGCGTGCTCCAGGTCTGCGACAACTGCCCGGCCGTGGCGAACCGGGCCCAGACCGACCTCGACGACGACGGACAGGGCGACCGCTGCGACGTGGACGACGGCCGCGTCACGCTGTGGTTCACGAGCCAGCAGCGCCTGGAGTGGGACCAGGAGGGCGGCAACGTGGAGTGGAACGTCTACCGCGGCGATCTCCAGGTGCTGCGCGACAGCGGCGTCTACACGCAGCTACCCGGATCCGACCCCGAGGCGGACCGCTTCTGCGGCCTGGCCACGACGTTCTTCGACGACCTGCACACCCCGGCGCCGGGCGAGGTCGCGCACTACCTCGTCACCTACGGCTCCGGGGCGCTGGAGAGCGATCTGGGGCAGGACAGCTCGGGGACGAACCGTCCGAACGACAACCCGTGTCCCGCGGGGCCGCCGGTGTAGGCGGCCTTGACTCGACCGCTCGGGCTGAGGCTCAACGTCTGCCCGCACCGCGAGGGCGGCCGGCCAGCCCCTCATGCCTCGTACACAAACACCCGCTCGTCCTGCATCCGCTTGACCACCAGGTGCGGCGTGACCTCCGCCAGCTTGCCGGCCTGCTCGCGGAACGCCGCGAACAGCGCGTAGCTCGCCCGGTACCAGCCGGCCCCGCCGGAAGCCTTCTTGACCGACTGCAGCAGTTCCCACTGGGCGTCGCGGATGGCCGCGATGTTCTGATCCAGCGTGGCGGCGGTCCCGAGCCGCGCCATCGTGTTCAGCCGGCCCATCGCGCGCCCGAAGTTCCGCATCAGGCGCCAGTGGTGGAACATCGCGCCGACCCTGCGGTACCGGCGGGCGTTGCCGGTGCCGTCGCCGAACTCCATCACGGTGTCCGGCTGGAGCGGAGGGTTGCCTTCGAAGAACCGATCGGCAGAGGGAAGCGCGAAGATCGCGGCAGGCCGTCCGTCGGCGTCGAGGGCCTCCCAGTCGTCGTTGTCGAACAGACGGACGAGGTGCAGCGCGAACCCCGACACCAGGTCCGCGGTGTCGCCGGCGACGATCTCGCGGACCACGGCCGCCGGCAGCTCCAGCGTCAGCGCCGAGACGACGTGTCCGAGCCTGCGGCCGCGGGCCGACGGACCGGCCAGGTCGCTCACGAGGTCCGGCGGCTCGCCAAATGCGGCAGCCCGTGCGACGTTGTTCTGTAGCTTCCGGACCAGCTTGGTTTTTCCGCGCTCGAGCTCCTCGATCACCTCCAGCGCCAGGGTGTTGTCCAGGCTGCCGCTGGCGTCGGCCAGCGAGCCGAGCAGCCTCGCGTCGCTGAGGAAGTTGAACGTGCGGGTGCGGTGGAAGGTCGAGATGTTCCTCTTCAGCGAGCCCTTGCTGGCGATGTTGATCTCGCCGCTGAGCGAGACGCTGCCGTCCCATTCCTGCTGGAGCAGCGTCTTCGAGGTGAAGGGGCGGTTGAACGCGGTGATGGTCAACGACTCCGTGAGCTTGCGCGAGCCCAACTGGCGCAGCGAGGCGTCGATGATCTCCAAACTGGTGTTGTTGTCGTCCGGCTGCAGCGCGAGCGAGAGCGCCGGCTCGAAGTCGCCCCGGAGCATCGTCCGGTAGAGGTCCGGATCGCGGGCGGGATCGATCCTGAACTCCAGCGCCAGGTCGCGCTTTTCCATCCGCTCGCGGAACCGTTCGAAGGTGACGGCCAGCTTCGCCTTCGCGGCCTTGTCGATCAGCCGGTGCAGCTTGTGCTGGGCGCGGCGGTAGTCTCCGATCAGCCCCAGCAGCTTCTCGCTGATTTTGTTCACGTGCCGATCCAGCCGGTCGAGCTGCTCGCCGGCCACGTCGAGCACCTTCTCGTCGATCAGCTTGCGTAACATCCCCGACAGGTCGACCTCGGTGTCGAGCTTCCGGAGCACGCCCGCCAGCTCCTTCCGAGCGGAGGCCTTGCCCACGAGACCCTGGATCCGCTGCTCGAGCTTGCGCTCGATCCGCTCCTCGACCGCGCTCTCCAGCGCGTCTGCCTCCTCGACCAGCTTCGCGCTCAGCAACTCGTCGAGATCACTACCCTTCTTGGCCGCTCGCTCCAGCTTCCCGATCAGCTCTTCCAGCGGCTCCGACGCCCGCCCGAGGACCTGACGGGCCACTCGGTCCAGCCCCTCCACCGACAGCTCGGCGCCGACCGAGAAGCCGGCCTCCCGTTGCCGGAGACGCTGTTTCGAAAGCCTGACCCGGACTTTGCCCTCGTCGTCGCGGTCCCGTGACACCAGGATGTCGAAGTTGCCCCGCATCAGCCCGCTGAACCGCGCCTTGGCGAAGACCCCGCCTTTGACCGGCAGCACCTCGTTCAGTCCGAGACGGTCCGAATCGACCGAGGCCGAGGCGAGGAATCCGCTGCTCCACCCGAGCTGTGCGCCGAGCTGCACGTAGCCGCCGCCGGCGAGATGCACGTACTGGGCCTCGACGACGGAGTCTGCGTCCGGGGCATTCGACTTCCACACGGCCAGGTCCGAGGCCGCGGTGATCGTGCCGGGCAGCTCGAAGCTCTTCAGACCGCCCAGCAGCGCCTCGAGCGCGCGATCCGACCGGCGGTGCCGGAAGAAATTGTGCAACGCGATCGAAGCCTCGGAGCTGAAGGCCGTCGAGCCCGGGAGCTTTCCGAGCAGCCCCGAGTGCTCGAAGTGGCCCCGCAGCTTGCCGTCCACGCCGATCCGGAGGAACGCCTCGCTGTCGGCGTCGAACGATACCGGCCCCTCCTCGACCACGCCGTCGACGTCAACGTCGAAACGTGCGGCCAGCGAACCGCCCACGTCGAGAGCCGCCTGGCCCGCCCCGACCCGTCCCTGCTTGTCGAGCTCGAGCTTGTAGACCTTGCCGCCCAGATCGCCGACCGTACCGCCGAGCAGGTCGAGCAGATCGTCGTGCCGCTCGATCGCGTCGCGCAGCTTTCGTTGCCGCGCTTCGTCCACCTCGAACGCGTCGAACAGTTCCTGGAGCTTCGAGTCGGTCTCGCCCCGGGCGAACCGGCGCAGCACCTTGACGGCAGAGGCGCCCTGGCCAAGCTCGTCTACGAGAGCCTTGGTCGTTTCCAGCATTTCGGTATAGAAGGTCAGCTTGTCCCGTACGTTCGCGATCACATCCATGTGAATGCTCCTGGATTCCGGACCGGGTTGTCGTCGGGTGCCTGACGGCTGACCCGAGGATAGCCGACCGAGCCTTCAAATCAAAGCGGAGAAACGGACGTTTGTGGTGCGGGTGGCTCCTCAGTACGCCCACGTCCGCAGCCCGATCATGCCCCAGTACAGCAGGTAGCCGCCGACCACGCCGGCCGAGCAGGCCACCGCGGCCGAGTGCCACCAGGCGGCGCGGTTGATCTCGGCGCGGCGGGCCCGGAACACGGCGACGAGGCTCCACACCGCGGCGGCCGCGAACGCGATGCCGAGCACGTACTGCCCGACGGAGTGAACGGTGATCCGTCCGAGGCGCGGGATCGGGTCGCCGAAGGCCAGCCCGAACACCAGCAGGAACAGGAAGAACAGGATCACCGCCAGCAGCGGCCAGACCCGCGCGGAGAGATGCGGGGCGCCCTTGAGCTTGCCGAACAGGCGGCGGGGGATCCACACCAGCGCGAACAGCGGCGCGGTGACCATCGTCAGCAGGCTCGCCGCCGCCAGGCCGAGTTGGCCCCACACGAGCGCGGCGGGGACCCGCTTCCAGGTCTCGCTGCCCGCCTCGATGTGCGGCCCGCCCTCGAGGCCCTGGAGCAGCGCGAGCCTGGTGATCGAGCCGTCGCGGCGCCGGGCCAGCCGCTCCGTGACCGCCACGTACTCCCGGCCCGCGCCGGCCAGCAGCGGCGTGAGCGTCAGCCGCTCCTCGTCGATGGTGAGCCGTCGTGCCCCGAACAGCCGCAGGAAGAAGCGCGACATCTCGGGCCGCGGGCTGATCGGCACGTAGGTGCCGGCGTAGGTCGCGGCGATTGCCGGCGGGACCGTCGCGGCCGGCGGCGGCTCGGGCTGTTCCAGGTTCCAGGTCAGGTAACCGCGAATCAGGTCCGACAGCGCCCGGAAGGCGCCGCCGCTGCCCGAGTTGATCATGAACGCGTAGCCGAGGCCGTGCTGCGGCAGGTAGCTCATCTCGGTCAGCCCGCCGTCCACGCCGCCGTTGTGCCCCTGGAACACGAACCCGTCCTCGAACGAGGTGTAGTTGCCGAGGCCGTAACCCGCCTCGAGCCCCTCGCGGGCCGCCTGCGTCGAGCCCGCCCGCTCCATGCGCGCCAGCGACGCCTCGGAGACCACGCGGACACCGTCCAGCGCCCCGCGCCCGAGGTACATCCGCACGTAGTTGGCCATCTCCCGCGCCGAGACGTTGATCGCGCCCGACGGCCGCACGCTGATGTGCCAGTAGGGCTTGACGGTCACGCCGTCGGCTCCGTAGAGCGTCGCCCCCAGGCGTTCGTAATCGGCGTTGTCGAAGTACGTTGCGTTCGGCATGCCGAGCGGCTCGAAGAAGTGTTCCTCGACGTGGTCCTCGAAGCGCTGACCGGTGAGCTTCTCGACGATATGGGCGGCGACCGCCGGACCCGAGTTGCAGTACGACGACCGCGTTCCCGGACGCCAGCGCGAGACGCGGGAGTCGGGGTGGAAGTCGAGCCCCTCGCGCAGCGACGCGGGCCGCGGATCGTTCCACGCGTACTCGGCGAGGTGGATGTCGTCCCAGCCGGTGGTGTGCTCCAGCAGGTGCACCACGCGCACCGGGTCGGTCCGCTCCCAGCGGTTCTCGAACTCGATCTCGGGGACGAGGCCGCGCACCGGATCGTCGAGGCGCAGCCGGCCCTGCTCGACCAGCCTGAGGATCGCCAGCGAGACGAAGCCCTTGGAGGTCGAGCCGATG
>JBFKMV010000185.1:0-9864 GCA_041629655.1 Candidatus Polarisedimenticolaceae bacterium | reverse complement strand
GCGGCATCGTGGCGGGTCCGGACTTCCGCGAGCCGATGTTCCTCGCGGCCACGCTGGGACAGCTCGGGCGCGTCGAGGAGGCGGCACCCGCGCTTGCCGAGCTCCGCGAGCTGTGGGCCGAGCTGTGCAAGAAAGCGGGCTGCGAGGGGCTGGACATCGCCGACGTCCGCCGCGAGCTGATCGAGCGTCACGCCTTCTCGCCGACTCTCACCGACAAGCTGATCGACGGCTTGGCGAAGGCCGGGCTGAAGGAAGCGCAACGGGGTCAGGTCTAACATCTCAACATTCCGACCCCCTTGCGGCCTGGGGCAGAAGTGTTGAAATGTGAGACCTGACCCCGTGCGGAGTGACGGATGGAATTGATCGACCTGACCGGGCCGTTCGGCGATCTGGTGCGGAGCAGCCGCACGACGATCGAGTTCAAGGCGCGTTTCTGGGGCTGGCTCGACGAGCAGCGGCGCGAGGGGCCGCTGCGGCCGCTGCTCGAGGACATGGAGCGGCACTGGGCCTCGGTCGGCAACGCGCCGTCGCTGGGCGAGGCGCGCGACCTGTTGCGGCAGCTCGCGCCGGGCGGGTACGCCGAGCGGGTCCGGACGATCGGCGAGCGGTACCGCGAGCAGGTGGGCACGCTGCCCGAGGTGCCGGTGATCCTGCTCGCCGGGCTCGAGCGGCCCGAGGGCTACAGCCGCTTCGACCGCGGGGGCAACACGATCTTCGTCGGTCTCGACCATCCGACGGCGCTGGCGCACTTCGACCACCTGGAGCTGATCCTGTCGCACGAGCTGTGCCACGCGATCCGCGACCCGTCACCCGACGTGCTGCGCGACTACAAGGGGCGACGCGGCATGGGCCACGACGAGTTCGTGGCGCGGCACCCGTTCCGCGAGCACCTCGTCAGCGAAGCGCTGGCCACCTCGATCTCCGAGAAGCTCTACGGCGGGCGCCCCGAGCGGCGCTACGTCTACTTCGACGAGGAGGCGGTGCGCTGGTGCCAGGCGCACCGGCGCGAGATCGCCGAGCGGATGCTGCTGGCGCTGGAGCGCGAGGAGCCGTACCGCACGTTCTACGCCGAGGGCTCGGTCACGCCGGACTCGCCCGACTGCTGCGACTACTGGTTCGGGCTTTACCTGGGCCGCTTCGCGCTGGCCGACGCGCCGCCCGGCGAGCTGCTGCGGATGCCGGCGACGCGGTTCCTCGAGCGCTACCTTGACCCGTTCGTCGAGCGGTTCCTCGGCGAGCCCGCCGCGCGGCCGGCGGCGCCCGAGGTGGTCCCGGCGGCCAAGCCCGCGCTGCCCGACGCCGAACCGCTGGCCGCGGCGAGCCTGCCCGCCACGGTGCGCCACGCCTACGACGAGTACGCCGCGGTGCTGGCCCGGCACCCCGCGCTGGCCGGGCAGCTCGACGAGACGCTGGCCGAGCGGGTCGCCGGAGCGGGGCTCGAGTACGCCGACGAGACCTGGGACGTACACGCCTTCCCGCTCCTGCTCTCGGCCGAGGAGGAGCGACACCTGCGCTGGGCCACCGACGGCCTGCTGCACCTGATCGAGGAGGTGGTCGAGCTGTACCGCAAGGACCGCGAGGTGCGTGCCTTCTTCGGCTTCCCGCGGCACGTCGAGGAGCTGTGCCGGCTCGACCCGGGCTACCGCCCGCACGTGATGCTGGGACGCTTCGACTCCTACTGGAGCGGCCGTCGCGTGCGGTTCCTGGAGCTGAACGCCAACGGCGCCTCGCTGTGGTGCCTGGCCGAGCTGCTGGGCCAGGAGGCGCTCGCGCTGCCCGAGCTGGGACGCATCGTCGAGCGCCACGGCGCCGAGGGCTGGCCGTTGACCAACCGGCTGTTCGACGGCCTCGTCTCGGCGTGGCGCCAGGCCCGCGGGAGCGACGGCGCGCCGCGGCGCATCGCGATCGTCGACTGGAAGAACGTCTCGACGCGCTCCGAGCAGCTCCGCCTGGCCGAGCACATGACGGGGATGGGCGTGCCGACCGAGGTCGTGCAACCGTCCGAGCTGGCGTTCGACGGCAAGCAGCTGCGCTGTCCCGCCGGCCCGATCGACGTGGTCTACCGCCGCCTGACCACGATCGACCTGGTCGAGCGCGCCGACGAGCTGCGCGCGCTGATCGACGCCGCCAAGGCCGACGCGATGGTCGCGGTGTCGTCGTGGGCTTCCGACGTGGCCCACTCCAAGCGGCTGTTCGCGTTTCTGACCCACGAGCGCTGGCAGCGCCGGATGTCGCCGGCCCAGCGCGCGCTGATCGAGGCCCACGTGCCGTGGACGCGGATGTTCGGCCCCGGCAAGACGCAGTTCGAGGGCCGCCGCCACGACCTCAAGGAGCTGGCGCTGGCCGCGCGCGAGCGCTTCGTGCTCAAGCCCGCCGAGGGCTACGAGGGCCGCGGCGTGCTGCTGGGCGTCGAGACCCCGCCGGCGCTGTGGGAATCCGAGGTCGAGCGGCGCTACGGCGGCGCCCACGTGCTGCAGGAGCGGGTGCGCGCGCCGCTGCGCACGATGCTGCTGCCGCACGGCCGGCGAGTCGAGGAGACCTCGCGCTGGCTGCACCTCGGCGAGTTCGTCATCGCCGGCCAGCTCGCCGGTCTGATCGCCCGCGCCTCGCGCGAGCTGGTGCTGACGTCGGAGAGCGAGGAGCGCGCGCTGCCGTCGTTCGTGCTGGCCGACGACGAGGGGCTGGGCATCGACCAGGACTTCGGGCCGGCGGCGCCGTAGGGGCTGTCTCGGCTTGACGTTCGCCCCCTCGACATGTACAGTATAACTGTACATGTCCGAGGAGGGCCCATGGCCAACCGAACGACCTACACGAAGGCCCGCGCGAAGCTGGCCAGCCTCTGCGACACCGTCGCCGAGACGCGCGAGCCGTACGTGATCGAGCGGCGCAACGGCGAGAACGTCGCGCTGATCTCCGAGGCCGAGCTGAACTCGCTGCTCGAGACCGCGCACCTGCTGCGCTCGCCGCGCAACGCCAGCCGTCTGGCCGCGGCGCTGGAGCGCGCGCTGGGAGGCAAGCCGGCTCCGTCGTCGCTGGAAGAGCTGCGCCGGAGCCTGGGTCTTGAGCCGACGTAGACGCTCGCGAGCCGCCCCCGCGACCCGCCTGGCCGTCTTCCACCCCGAGTTCCTGGAAGACCTCCGTCACTGGGTCCGCACCGACCGCAAGGTCGCCCTGCGCGTGCTCGACCTGGTTGCGGCTACGCTCCGCGACCCCGCCGCCGGCATCGGCAAGCCCGAGCCGCTCAAGTTCTACCTCCAAGGCTGCTGGTCCCGGCGCATCACCCAGGAGCACCGGCTGGTGTACCTGGTACGGGACGAGCGGGTGGACTTTCTGCAGGCGCGCTACCACTACTGACGTCCCGGTCCTGCGGTACGATGACGGTGGTCATGATCGGCAAGCAACTCGGCCACTACCGTGTCGTCGCCGCCCTGGGCAAGGGCGGGATGGGCGAGGTCTGGATCGCCGAGGACACGCGGCTCCACCGCAAGGTCGCGCTCAAGACGCTGCCCGAGGCGATGGCCGCCGACCCCGCCCGCCGCGCCCGCTTCGAACGCGAGGCGCAGGCGATCGCGGCGCTCAACCACCCCAACATCGTCACGATCCACTCCGTCGAGGAATCCGAGGGAACGGCTTTCATCACCATGGAGCTGATCGAGGGGAACAAGCTCACGGAGCTGATTCCGGCCGACGGCCTGGCGCTCGAGCCGTTCCTCGAGATCGCGCTTCCGCTCGCCGAGGCGCTGGCGGCGGCGCACCAGCAGGGCATCACGCACCGCGACGTCAAGCCGGACAACGTGATGCTCACGCACGACGGGCACCTCAAGGTGCTGGACTTCGGCCTGGCCAAGCTGGCGGCGCCGTCGCCGGCAACGGCCCTCGACACCGCGACTCGTACCGCCGTGACCGCGGAGGGCAAGATCCTGGGGACCGTGTCCTACATGTCGCCCGAGCAGGCGGAGGGGAAGCCGGTCGACGCGCGGTCCGACGTGTTCTCGCTCGGCGTCGTGCTGTACCAGCTGGCCACGGGACAGACGCCGTTCGTCGGCGACACCCCGATCTCGACGATCACGTCGATCATCCGGGACACGCCGCAACCGATCGGAGACCTCAAGCCCGCGCTGCCGCGCCACCTCGGCCGCATCGTGAGCCGGTGCCTGAACAAGGACCCCGAGCTGCGGTACCAGGCGGCGAAGGAGCTGCGCAACGACCTGTTGCAGCTGAAGACGGAAACGACGACGGAGCTGGCCGCGGCGCCGGCGCGGCGACCGCCGGGGCGCCGGCTGCTGGCCGGGGCCGTACTGGGCGGGATCGTGGCCGTCGTGGCGCTGGCGGTGCTGCTGTGGCCCCGCTCCGGCGTCGCGCCGACCGCGAGCGGGACGGCGATCGAACCCTCGATCGCGGTCCTGCCGTTCACCAGCGTCGGTTCCGACGCGGAGAGCGTCGAGTTCAGCAGCGGGATCCACAACGACCTGCTGATCCGGCTGTCCAAGGTCGGCGCGTTGAAGGTCATCTCGCGAACGTCGGTGATGGAGTACCGCGACACGACCAAGAACCTGCGCCAGATCGCCGACGAGCTCGGTGTGGCCAACGTGCTCGAGGGCAGCGTCCAGCGCGCCGGCAACCGCGTGCGGCTCAACGCGCAGCTGGTCAACGCGCGTAACGACGAGAGCCTGTGGGCCGAGAGCTACGACCGCGAGCTGACCACCGGCAACATCTTCGACATCCAGGAGGACGTGGCCGGCCAGATCGTCGCCGCGCTGCGCGCCCGGCTGACTGCCGAGGAACAGCGGCAGCTCGAGAACCGTCCGACCGAAAACCTCGAGGCCTACGAGACCTACCTGCGCGGGCTCGATTACGCATCGCGCAGCGAGGCCCAATCCGACCAGAGCATCGCGATGCAGATGATGGAGCGGGCGGTCGCGCTCGACCCGGAGTTCGCGGAAGCGTGGGCGTACCTCGGCACGCTGCACACCCAGGCGTACTGGCAGCACTGGGACCGCTCGCCGGAGCGGCTGGAGCGGGCCTGGAACGCGATCGAAGCCGCCGAGCGTCTGTCACCCGGCCTCGGCGAGACCCGGATCGCGCGCGGTTACTACCACTACTGGGGTTTCCTGGAGTACGAGCGCGCGCTGGAGGAATTCGCCGCGGCCGCGCAGGCGCTGCCCAACAACTCCCAGGTCGTCTCCGGCATCGGCTTCGTCAAGCGCCGCCAGGGAAAGATGGACGAGGCGCTGGCGATGTTCCGGCGGGCCGCCGAGCTGAACCCCCGGGATCTGGTCAGCGTCGAGGCGGTTGCGTTCACGCTGATGCTGGTGCGCGAGTACGACGAGGCCGACCGGCAGCTCGTGCGGTTGCTCGAGCTCAACCCGGCCAACAGCAACGCCTACGCCGCACGGGCCAACATCCGGCTGCTGGCCAGTGGCGACGTACCCGCCGCTCGGGAGATCGTCCGGAAGGGTCTCGAGCTGAACCTGACGGAAAAGGACCTGACCGACATCATGTTCAGGCTGGCCATCATCCGGCACGATGTCGCAGCCGCACGGGAAAGGCTGAATTCGTATCCCGGGGAAGCGCCGATCGACGACCAGTACTCGTACTACCCGCGGGCGATGATCGAGGCCTTGCTGCACCGCCTGGCCGGGGACACCCGGGCCGCGCGGGAACGCTACGAGGCGGCGCGGGTCGTGCTTGAAGCGCGCGCCCGGGAGTGCCCCGACGACGAGCGGATCCCGAGCGCGCTGGGGCTGGTCCTGGCGCGGCTCGGCCGCAAGCAGGAGGCGGTGCGCCACGGGCTGCGCGGCGTGGAGATGCTGCCCTACGAGAAGGAGGCCCTGCGGGGTGCGCGGCGCGTGCTCGAGCTGGCCGAGATCTACGCCGTGGTCGGCGAGCCGGACCTGGCGATCGATCGCCTGGAATTCCTGCTCGACCGGCCCGGGTTCGTCTCGAGGCCCTACCTCAGGGTCGACCCGACGTGGGACCCGATCCGTGAGCATCCGCGATTCGTGCGCCTGGTCGGGGAGTAGGTCGCCCCCGCAACATTCCGTAACAATCGTTCACCGACTGCAGCAAACGCCACACCCACGCGACAAGCCCATGTCGCATCCTCTCGATGAACCACCATCAGGGAGGACTCGCGCATGACCAAGAGTACGTTCGGGATCGTGGCGCTCGTCGCCGCCATCGCGCTGGCCGGGGCGCTGACCCTCAGCTTCATGACCACCGCCCGCGCCGGCTCCGAGGAGCGCGGGGAAGGGGTGCTGCACCACTTCCACGAGATGCTGGCGCGCCACTTCCACGGCGGCGGGCACCATCACAACCCGATGAGCGAGCTGATCGAGCAGCTGCAGCTCACCCCGGAGCAGGCCGGCCGTCTGGAAAAGATCCACGCGCTGCTCGAGAACCACGGCGGACGCGACCCCGCCGACATGGCGGCCTTGCACGACCGGCTGGTGGCCCAGCTGGAAGCAGGGCGGATCGAGGCCCTCGAGATCCGCGCGTTGATCGACGAACACGTCGATCAGATCCGCGGCACGGCCTACGCGGTGACCGACGAGATGATCGCGCTGATCAACGGGCTGAACGCGGAGCAGCGCGAGATGCTGCTGCGCCACCTCCAGGCGGGCCCTCCGGGACAGCACGGCCACGGTCGTTGATCGCCGGTCGCCCCGCTCCCGCGCGGACGCGAAATGTGATCGAATGGGCAGCGTGGGAGCGGGGGCGACACGCCTGTTGATGATCGACGACGACGAGAAGCTCGTTGCGTTGACGCGGGATTACCTGGAAACGCACGGCTTCGAGGTCGCGGCGGCGCACGACGGCGAGGCCGGCGTCGCCGCGGCCCTGTCGACGCGGCCGGATCTGGTGATCCTCGACCTGATGCTGCCCGGCATCGACGGGCTCGAGGTCTGCCGGCGCGTGCGGCGCGCCAGTCGCGTGCCGATCCTGATGCTGACCGCCCGGGGTGACGAGACCGACCGCATCGTCGGTCTCGAGATGGGGGCCGACGACTACCTGCCCAAGCCGTTCAACGCCCGTGAGCTGCTGGCGCGCATCCGTGCCATCCTGCGCCGCAGCGAGGCCGACGAGCCGCCGTCCGACACGCCGCTGCTGCGCGTGGGACCACTCACGGTCGACGCCGCCTCGCGGACGGTGACGGTCCGCGGCGAGCCCGTGGAGCTGACCACCGCGGAGTTCGAGATCCTGCACGCCCTGGCGGCGAGCGCCGGGCGCGTGCTGTCGCGCGAGCAGCTCCTGGCCCGGGTGCACGGCGAGGGCTGGGCCGCCGAGGAGCGCGCGGTGGACGTCCACGTCAGCCGGATCCGGCAGAAAATCGGGGACAACCCGCGGCGACCCGCGCTGCTCAAGACGGTGCGCGGCGTCGGCTACCAGCTCGTCCGCGGGGAGCCGTGATGAGGTCCTGGTGGCTGGCCGTCAAGATCGCCGCGGTGTTCCTGGTCGTGCTGCTGGCGTTCGTCTCGTTGACCCTGCACCTGTTCGCGCGGATGGTGATCCACTCGGGAGGACACGACATCCACCGGGCCCACGACGCGTTCATGCTGACCGTGCTGTGGCTTGGGGCCGGAGCGATGATCGTGATGGTCGGTCTGGCGGTCTACGTCACGGCGCCGCTGCGGCGGATGAGCCGCTCGATGGACCGCATCGCGGCGGGCGACCTCGACCACCGGGTCGTGGTCCACGGCAACGACGAGGGCGCCGCGATCGGACGCAGCTTCAACGCCATGGCCGACCGCGTGCGTGACATGGTGGTCGGACAACGCGAGCTGATGGCCGGTGTGTCGCACGAGCTGCGTTCCCCGCTGGCGCGGATGAAGATCTCGCTGGAGCTGTTGCGTGAGGGCCGGGGCGGCGCCGACCGCATCGCCGGGCTCGAGGCCGACGTCGACGCCCTGGACGCCCTGGTCGAGGAGTTGTTGCTGGCCAGCCGGATCGACCTCGGCGCCGTGTCGCTGACGCCCGAGCCGCTGGACCTGGCCGAGCTGTGCCGCGAGGCCTGGACCCGCGTGGCCGCCGAGGCCGCGACCCGGGGCACGACGCTGGCCCTCGACCTCGGCGCCGACGCGACACACGTCGCCGCCGACCGCGCGCTGGCGCTGCGGCTGCTGGGCAACCTGTTCGAGAACGCCGTGCGCCACGGCGGCCCCGGCGAGGTGCGAGTGTCCTCCGAGCGGCACAACGACCGCGTCCGGATCACCGTTGCCGACCAGGGCCCGGGCGTCGCGGAAGCCGACCTGGCGCGGCTGTTCGAGCCGTTCTTCCGCGCCGACCGCTCGCGCTCCCGCCGCACCGGCGCGGGTGGGCTGGGCCTGATGATCGTGCGCCGCGCCGTCGAGGCCCACGGCGGCTCGGTGCAGGCCCGCCGCGCGGACCCGCGGGGCCTGGCGGTGACCTTCGACCTGCCGGCAGGTGTTCGCGGGTAGAATGGTTCGCCGACCCTACGGCGCGGAGACCCACAAGGTGATCCTGGAATCCGGTAAGCAGATCCTGCACTACCGCCTCGTCGACAAGATCGGCGAGGGCGGGATGGGCGTGGTGTGGAAGGCCGTCGACACGACGCTCGACCGCGAGGTGGCGATCAAGGTGCTGCCGGAGGCGGTCGCCCACGACGAGGAGCGCCTGGCGCGGTTCGAGCGCGAGGCCAAGCTGCTCGCCTCGCTCAACCACCCGAACATCGCCGCCGTGTACGGGCTGCACGAGAGCGACGGCGTGCGCTTTCTGGCCATGGAGCTGGTCCCGGGAGAAGACCTGACGGCACGGCTGGCGCGCGGTCCGTTGCCGGTCGAGGAGTCGGCGCGGATCGCGCTGCAGGTGGCGGAGGCGCTGGAGGGGGCGCACGAGAACGGCGTGATCCACCGCGACCTCAAGCCGGCCAACATCCGCGTCACGGCCGACGGCAAGGTCAAGGTGCTCGACTTCGGGCTGGCCAAGGCGTTCGAGGCCGCGGCGCCGGGGTCGCAGGACGCGTCGTTGTCGCCGACCCTGACGTCGATGGGGACCCGGGCCGGGATGATCCTGGGTACCGCCGCGTACATGAGCCCCGAGCAGGCCTCGGGACAGCCGGTCGACAAGCGCTGCGACGTATGGTCTTTCGGCGTGGTGCTGTACGAGATGCTGGCCGGCCGGCGGCTGTTCGAGGGCGAGACGGTCTCGCACACGCTGGCCGACGTGCTGCGCACGACCATCGACTGGAACGTCCTGTCGCAGGACGTGCCCCTGGCGTTGCGGCGACTGCTGCGCCGCTGCCTGGACCGCGAGACCCATCGGCGGCTGCGCGACATCGGCGAGGCCCGCGTGGCGCTGTCCGACGTGCTGTCGGGGGCGCAGGACGAGGACGCGGCAAGCACGGCGCCGGTCGCCGGGCCGGCGAGCGGCGGTAGCCGGAGGCTGCCCTGGCTGCTTGCCGCGGTCGCGGGGGTGGTTGCCGTGGCGAGCCTCGTCGTGGCGTTGATGCCGCAGCGCACCCCCGAGCCGCAGGTCGGCCGCTTCGTGTTGCACAGCCCCTACAGCGGCTCGCAGCGCCAGGGCGACGGGCGGCTGCTCGCGATCTCGCCCGACGGGCGCCGGGTCGTCAGCGTCGGTGCGGGTGGAACCGACGACCTGCTCTACGTACGTGACCTGGACGACTTCGAGGCCCGGCCGATCGCGGGCACGAACAGCGCCCGGCTGCCGTTCTTCGCGCCGGACGGCGACTGGCTGGGCTTCGTGACCACCGAGGGGTTCTGGAAGGCCAACCTCGGGGGAGGTCCGCCCGTGGAGATCGGCACGTTCGCCGCCTTCCCGATCGCCGCCACCTGGGCCCCGGACGGGTTCATCTACTTTGCCTCGTCCGGCGAGCTGTGGAAGATC
>JBFKMV010000184.1:0-10098 GCA_041629655.1 Candidatus Polarisedimenticolaceae bacterium | reverse complement strand
GAGGTAGGGCGGTGACGGGAAGGTGCCCTGCGGGTCGAGCGCGGTCTTGAGCTCCAGCATCAGCCGTCGCTCCGCCGGACGGAGCTGCCACGCCGCCACGTGCTCCGCGCAGGCGTCCGGCATCCGCTCGACCCGCATCCAACCGTGCCGCTCCGCGCAGAGACGGCGCAGCGAGCGCAGGCGCTCGACGAGCAGCTCCGTGGGTCCGGCGTCGGACAAGCCGAGCCAGCTGATGCCCGAGCCCACGAAGGTCAGCTCGGCCGGCGCGTCGTCCCCGACCACCCGCTCGGCCCGGGCGATCAGCGCCTCGTAGGCCGCCGGCGGATAGCTCAGGCGCACGCGGACCGGGTGCGCCGCGGGGAGCCGCGCCTCGGCGACGCGCTCCCGCATCGCGGCGGCCCGGTCGCCGGTCAGCCAGTGGAAATCGCGGCAGCCCTCGCCGCGCGCCAGCTCGGCGACGGTCTCGGCCTGCGATTCGAGGGTCCCCGGAAGACCCTCCAGCCCCAGCAACAGCCGCGGCCGCAACGGGGCCGCCGGCTCGCGCAGCGCGGGCTCGCCGCGGGCCAGCACCGCGGAGCACAGCGTCACCGGCTCGCGCAGCGCCCGGGCGACGACCCGCCCCGCCGCGGCACCGTCGGGCGGCTTTACGTCCAGCAATCCCGAATCCCGGGGCAACGGGTCCAGCTTGAAGTTCGCGCGCACCAGCACCCCGAGGCTGCCCCACGATCCGACGTACAGCTTCGACAGGTCGTACCCGCTGACGTTCTTGACCACCATCCCGCCGGTGCGCACGATGCGACCGTCGAAGCGCACCAGGGTGGCGCCGATCACCCGCTCGCGAGCCGAGCCGAACCGGAGCCGCAGCGGGCCGAAGGCGTCGGTCGCCAGCACGCCGCCGACGGTCGAGCCGGCGCGCTCCAGGGGCGGGTCGAGCGGAACGCGCTGGCGTCGTCCGGCCAGCTCGCGCTGCAGGTCGGCGAACCGGACCCCGCACTCCACCGCGGCCACGAGGTCGCCCGCCTCGTGCTCCAGGATCCGGGCCAGGCGGGTCGTCTCGACCACGATCAGCCCGGCCGTCGAGCGGTCGCGCTGGCCCCCCGCCGGCTGACGGGTCCCCGCGCCGGCAGGCCGGATCCGCCACCCCTCGCGATGCGCCAGCGCCACCACCTCCGCCAGCTGCTCGACGCGGCCGGGGCGGACGCACAGGCTCTCGCCGGCCGGCGTGACGTGGTCGTCGCCGACCACGCCGCGCAACAGTCGCATCGCGAGATCGGCCATGCACCCTCCGCCCGAACCGCTCGCCCCGGGGGGCCGGGACGTCAGACCCAGCCGCCGGTCTTGGTCGCCCGCACCGCCGCGATCTCGCCGCAGCGTGCGCCGGTGGGGAAGACCTTCCCGGGATTGCACCGCTCGCCGGGATCGAACACCCGCCGCACCCGCGCCATCTGGTCCAGGTCGTCGGGGCCGAACATCCAGCCCATGCAGTCCTGCTTCTCGTGGCCGATGCCGTGCTCGCCGGACAGCACGCCGCCCAGGTCCACGCACAGCTTGAGGATCTCCGCTCCGGCGGCGCGGACCCGCTCGACCTCTCGGGCATCGTGCGGGTCGTAGAGGATCAACGGGTGGAGGTTGCCGTCGCCGGCATGACAGACGTTGGCGATCCGCAACGCGTGCCGGCTTCCGATCTCCGAGACGCGCCGCAGCGCCTCGGGCAACCGCGACCGCGGCACCACCCCGTCGTGGGTGTAGTAGGCGCCGGCCAGCTTCCCCACGGCGCCCAGCGCGTGCTTGCGTCCCTTCCACAGCTGCGCGCGGGTCCGCTCGTCGGCGGCCTTCCGGATCTCCCGCGCGCGCTGCTCGCGGCAGATCCGCACGATGTCCTCGGCGAGCGGGTCGAGCTCCGGCTCCGCCCCCTCGATCTCGATCAGCAGCACCGCCGCGGCGTCGAGGGGGAACCCCACCCGCAGGTGCGATTCGACGGCGCGGATCGCCAGGTTGTCGATCAGCTCCAGGGCCGCCGGCACGATGCCGGAGCGCAGCACGGCCCCGACGGTCTCGGAGGCGTCCTGCACGTCGTCGTACACGGCGAGGAACGTGCGCAGGCCCTCCGGGTCGGGCGTCAGCCGCACGGTGATCTCGGTCGCGATCCCGAACGTTCCCTCGGAGCCCACGAACAGCCCGGTCAGGTCGTAACCCGGCGCGTCGCCGTTGGGTCTCCCGGTCCGCAGCAGCTCCCCGCTCGGCAGCACGACCTCCAGCCCCAGCACGTGGTTGGTGGTGACGCCGTGACGCAGCGTGTGCGGCCCGCCGCTGTTCTCGGCGACGTTGCCTCCGATCGTGCACGCCCCCTGGCTCGAGGGGTCGGGGGCGTAGTGGAAGCCGTGCGGCCGGGTGTGCAGGCTGAGGTGCAGGTTGACCACGCCGGGCTGGACCACCGCGGTCCGGCCGGCGTAGTCGACGTCGAGGATGCGGTTCATCCGCGCCAGCTCGATGATCAGCCCGCCCCGGGCGGCGACCGCGCCGCCGCTCAGGCCGGTTCCGGCCCCGCGGGCCAGGAACGGGACGTCGAACCGGTTGCAGATCCGGACCGCCTGCTGGACCTCCAGCGTGGTCTCCGGATAGACCACCGCGTCCGGTGCCTGCCGCCGCAGCGTGTGGCCGTCGGCCTCGTAGGTCAGCAGCTGCTCGAAGCCCGTCGCCAGCCGTTCGTCGCCGAAGACGTGCCGTAGCTCGCGCTCGAACGGCGGACGCTCGCGCTCGCTCAGGGCCATCGCCTCAGCCCAGGACCCGCAGCACCCCCGAGATCAGGATCACCGCCAGACCCATCAGCGCCGCGACGAGATACCAGCGCGAGGACTGTTCGCGCAGGCGGTCGAAGGCCGGCGCGCGGCCGATCAGCAGGCTGGCCAGCATGAACAGCCCCAGGGCGAGCAGGAACTTCGCGCCGAACCAGGTGTGGTAGCCGGGGTCCGAGCGGCCCTTCGGGATGGAGACGGTGAAGAAGTTGTAGAACCCGGTCAGCAGCAGCAGGCCGATCGTCGCGTGGACCCAGCGTTTCCAGCGCGCGTCGACGGCGTCGAGCAGGGCCGGGCGCCGTCCGCCTTCCCCGCGCTGCGCGGGAAGCAGCACCAGTCGATAGAACAGCACGCCGCCCACCAGGATCACCGCCGAGAGCAGGTGGACCCAGCGTACGAGGACCGGCAACAGTTGATCGGGTTGCATGGCTTCGTGGATCATACCCACCCGGTGGAGTAATGTCGAGAACGTGATGAGCCGCCGCGTCCTGTTGCTGATGCCCACGACCACGTACCGCGCGAGCGACTTCCTGCGTGCGGCGGCGCGGCTGGACGTCGAGGTGATCGTGGGCTCCGACCACGGGCAGGCCCTGGAACGGGAGGCGCCGGGGCGGACCCTGGCGCTCGATTTCTTCCGCCCCGGCCCCAGCGTCGAGCGGGTCGTGGCCTTCGGACGCGAGCGTGCCCTGGACGCGGTGATCGGCGTGGACGACGAGACCGTGGAACTGGCGGCCCTGGCCGCGGCGGCGCTCGGGCTGCCCGCGAATCCCGTCGCGGCGGTGCGGGCCGCGCGCGACAAGCACCGTGCACGGGAGCTGTTCCGGAACGCCGGGCTCGCCGGGCCGTGGTTCCGGCTGATCGACCTGGACGCCGAACCGGCGCGCGAGGCGGCCGGGGTCGAGTACCCCTGCGTGCTCAAGCCGCTGTTCCTGTCGGCGAGCCGCGGAGTGCTGCGCGCCGACGACCCGGCGTCGTTCGTCGCCGCGTTCCGGCGCATCGCCGCCTTGCTGGCGCGGCCGGACGTGCAGCGCCGGGGGGCCGAGGCGGCGGGCCGGATCCAGGTCGAGGGCTTCATCGCCGGACGCGAGGTCGCGGTCGAGGGCCTGTTGCGCTCGGGCGAGCTGGAGCTGCTGGCGCTGTTCGACAAGCCCGACATGCCGAGCGGACCGACGTTCGAGGAGACGATCTACGTCACGCCCTCGCGATTGCCGGACGACGTGCAGCGCTCGATCGAACGGGAGGCGTTACGGGCCTGCGCCGCGCTGGGACTGGTCGAAGGCCCCGTGCACGCCGAGCTGCGGGTCGGGGACGACGGCTCTCCGGTGGTGCTGGAGGTCGCGCCGCGATCGATCGGCGGCCTGTGCTCGCGCGCGCTGCGCTTCGGGACCGGGATCTCGCTGGAGGAGCTGATCCTGCGCCACGCGCTCGGCGAGCGGGCCGGTCCGCCGACGCGCGACGGCTCCGCCGCCGGGGTGATGATGATCCCGACGCCCGCGGCGGGGACCCTGCGCGCGGTGCACGGCGTCGAGCGGGCCCGCGCCGTGAGCGGGATCGAGGACGTCGTGATCTCGCGGCCGATCGGGTCCGAGCTGGAACCGCTCCCCGAGGGGCACCGCTACCTCGGGTTCATCTTCGCGCGTGGCGTCGCGCCCGGTACGGTCGAGGCGGCGTTACGCGAGGCGCACGCGCAGCTCGCGTTCGACATCGATCCCGGTAAGCAACGCCGCTAGCGGCCCAGGAAGCGGTCGAGCAGCCCGCCCCCGCGTTTGATCAGGTCGCTCACGTCCACGTCGCCGTCGCCGTCCGCGTCCATCACTCGGCCGAGGATGCCGAGCGAGGTGCCCTCGCGCCGCGCCAGCTCCCGGCTCTCCTGTCGGAGCAATCCGGCCAGCGCTCGGGCGTCGAGGTTGTCCTGACGCCGGGTCCGCCCCAGCGCTCCCATCACCACCGGCGCCAGCATCGTCATCAGCTTGCCCATCGACGAGCGGTCCAATCCGGTGGCCTGGCTCAGCCCCCCCTCGACCGCGCTGCGGCGCGAACCCATCACGTGACGCAGGATGCCGTCGCCCGGCCCCTGCGGCGCCTCGCGCAGCTGCCCCGGGACGTCGTCGAGCGCGCTGCCGTCGTGGTCCTTGGCCAGCGCCGCCGAGAGCGCCCGTGCGCCGTCGTCGCTCTTAGCGTTGCGTGCCAGGCCGCCGAGGATCGCCGACACCGCGGCGGACGCCGCCGTGCCGGTCGTGCGCTCGTCCGCGCCGAGCTCGCGGCTGATCCTCGAGAGCGTGTCGCCGCCGAGCTGTTTCTGGATCAGGTCGAGTATCGACTCCATCGGGGGTCTCCTACGTCGTCGGTATCATCGACCGCTTCCGCCCGACGCAGTCACATTCGGCGTACAATACCGGTTTCCCGATTGCCGGAGGCCCGATGAACAGGCTCGTGCGCCACCCGATCGCCCTCGCGCTCGCCCTCGCCGTGCTGGCCGGCTGCGGCGGCTCCGCGCCCACCCTGGGGCCGGGGACGGGCGATCCGGACCGCGCCGCGGTCGAGGCCGCCGATCGTGCGATCGGTGAGGCGTTCCGCGACCGGCGGTCCGACCTGTGGGTCGAGACGCGCGGCGAGGTCGAGCGGATCCTGCCCGACGACAAGCAGGGCTCGCGCCACCAGCGCTTCATCGTGCGGCTCGGCTCGGGCCAGACCCTCTTGATCAGCCACAACATCGACCTGGCGCCGCGCGTCCCGCTGGTCGTGGGAGACACGCTGGACTTCCGCGGCGAGTACGAATGGAACGATCGCGGCGGCGTCGTGCACTGGACGCACCACGATCCGCGCGGACGACGCGACGGCGGCTGGATCCGGCACCGCGGGAAGCTCTATCGCTGACAGGGCCTGTGGTAGCCTTCCCGGCCGCCGGGACGCCTTGAACGGGGGACGCGCCGTGATCTCGAGAAGCCTCGCAGCGTTGGTGCCGGCCTTGGCGGCGACGGCGGTCCTGGCCGCGGCCGGCCCGCTCCCCGTCGAGTTCGACTACGACCCCGCCATCCCGACCCCGGCCAGCGTGCTCGGGCACGAGGTCGGCGAGTGGCACGTCCGTCACGACCGGCTGGTGCGTTACATGGAGCGGCTCGCCGAGGCCTCGGAGCGGCTGACGCTCGAGGTCCAGGGCACGACCCACGAGGGGCGGCCGCTGGTGCTGCTGACCGCCACCGCTCCGGCGAACCACCGGCGTCTGGAGCAGATCCGCGAGGCCCACCGCGCGCTGGCCGATCCGGCGCGTCCGCAACCGTCGGACGAGCAGCTGGCCGGGCTCCCGGTGACGGTGTGGCTCGGCTACAGCGTCCACGGCAACGAAGCCAGCGGCTCCAATGCCGCGCTGCACGTCGCGTACTTCCTGGCCGCGGCGCGCGGGCCCGAGGTGGACGCCCTGCTTGAGGAGACCGTGGTGCTGCTCGACCCCGCGCTGAACCCGGACGGCCTCGACCGCTTCGCCACGTGGGTCAACATGCATCGCGGCCGGGTGGCGGTGGCCGATCCGGCGCACCGCGAGCACCGCGAGGTCTGGCCGGGCGGCCGCACCAACCACTACTGGTTCGACCTCAACCGCGACTGGCTGCTGCTCGTGCAACCCGAAACGCGCGCCCGCGTGCGAACGCTCCGGCGCTGGCGGCCGTTGCTGCTCGGCGACTACCACGAGATGGGATCGTCGGCGACCTACTTCTTCCAGCCCGGCGTGCCGAGCCGGATCAACCCGCTGGTGCCGCCGGGCAACCTCGAGCTGACGCGCAAGATCGCACAGCATCACCGCCGCGCGCTGGACGCGGCCGGGCGGCTCTACTACAGCGAGGAGACCTTCGACGACTTCTACCCGGGCAAGGGCTCCACGTATCCCGACCTGTGGGGCAGCATCGGCGTGCTGTTCGAGCAGGCCGGCGCGCGCGGGCAGGTCCAGCAGACGCCGAACGGCAAGCTGACCTTCGCGATGGCGATCGACAACCAGTTCCGGACCTCGTTGTCGATGCTGCGGGCGGCCCGCGAGCACCGGCGCGAGCTGTTCGAATACCGGCGCGCCTTCTTCGCCGGCGCGCGGACCGCGGCGGCCGCCGACGAGGTGCGGGCCTGGGTCTTCGCAGTCCCGGGCGACCCGGCCCGCGCGGCGTGGCTCGTGGAGCTGCTGCTGGCGCACGGGATCCGGGTCCACGAGTTGGCGCGGGCGATCGAGACCGGGGGACGGCGGTTCGAGCCGGGCGGTGCGTTCGTCGTCCCGGTCGAGCAGGAGCAGTACCGGCTGTTGCGGGCGCTGTTCGAACGCCGGACCGAGTTCGCCGACACGACGTTCTACGACGTCTCGGCGTGGACCCTGCCGCTGGCTTTCGGAGCGCGCGACGCGGCGTTGCGCGGGCGGGCCTGGGACCCGCGGCTGCTCGGCAAGCCGGTCGAGTCGGCGGCACCGCCGCCGGGTACGCTCAGCGGGCCCGTGGAGCGGGCCTACGCCTACGTCTTCGACTGGGACCCGGAGGACGCGCCGCGCGCGCTGTACCGCCTGCTCGACGCCGAGCTGCGGGTGCGGGCGGCGCGGCAGCCCTTCGAGCTCACGGTCGGCTCGGCCTCGCGGGCCTTCCGGCACGGCGCGATCGTGGTGCCGGTGGGAATCCAGGAGCCCGAGCGCGTCGAGCGCCTGCACCAGCTGGTCGCGGAGCTGGTCGCGCAGGAGGGCGTCGACGTGACCGTGGCCACGACCGGCCTGACGCCGTCGGGGATCGATCTCGGCAGCCCGGGCCTGCTCCCGCTCGCCAGGCCCAGGCCGCTGCTGGTCGCCGGCCGCGGCGTCTCCGGCTACGAGGCCGGCGAGGTATGGCACCTGCTCGACCGGCGCTACGGCATCGAGCTGTCGATGGTCGAGCCGGATCGGCTGCGGCGGACGCCGCTCGACCGCTACACGCACCTGCTGCTGGTGGACGGGACCTACGCGAGCCTCGACGACAAGACCGTCGCCTCGATCGGGCGCTGGGTCGAGGCGGGGGGCACCGTCGTCGCCACCAGGCGCGCCGCGGTGTGGGCCGGCAAGCACCTGCTCGCCGCCGCGCCCCCCGAGCGGGAGGCCGAGACGCCGGAGGCGCCCGAGGAGCCGGAGCCCGACACCGAGCCGGTGCCGGGCCCGGGGCCCGCGGGCGCCGCGGCACCGGACCGGCCGGCGCCGCTCGGCGTCTATGCCGACTTCGAGCGCGAGCGCGATGCGCAACGGATCAGCGGCGCGATCTTCGAGGTGCAGATCGACGGGACGCACCCGCTGGCGTGGGGATATCGCGAGCCGCAGCTGGCGGTGTTCCGCAGCGGGGTCCACCGGCTCGAGCCCGGTCCGGACCCGTTCGAGACCGTCGCCGTCTACACCGGCGCTCCCCGGCTGGCCGGCTACGCGTCGGCCGAGAACCTCGAGCGGCTTGCCGGCAGCCCGGCCGTGATCGCGACGCGCCGGCAGCGCGGCGTGGTGATCCGGATCGCCGACAACCCGAACTTCCGCGGGTTCTGGCGCGGGACCGAGCGGCTGTATCTCAACGCCCTGTTCTTCGGCCCCCTGGTCAAGTCGACGAAGCTCCGCGATCCCCGCGACTGAGCCGCAGCGCGGCCGATCACGTTTCCTGTTGCGCGCCAGGGTGGCGCCGGTTTATCGTCGCGCCAACCGCACGCGAAGTCATCCACACCATCGTCCAAGGAGGAAAGCGTCGATGCGGAACCGGAAGCTGCTGATCGTTGCATTCGTGCTCGCGCTCGTGGTCGTGGTCACGGTCGGATCGCTGGCCTTCGCCCGCCCCAAGCCCGGGCCGGGGCCGTTCCCCGATCCGGGGCCGGGACCGGGCAAGTGTCCGAATGCGGGCCTGGAGTGCCTGGACGTCTGGGACCCGGTGACCTGTGACAACGGGGTCACCTACTCGAACCAGTGCTACGCCGACCGCGCCTGCGCCACCGGGTGCGTCGAGGGCGGAGCGCGACAGTAGGCACGAACCGGCGGGGGCGCGGCCGCGCGCTCCCGCCGCCTCCGAGGGCTACTTGCCGGGCTGGTAGTAGGGGTTGCGGCCCGAGGCGTGGTCGGTCACGTCCGTCACGCCGGCGATCTCGGGGACGGACTCCTTGATCATCACCTCGACGCCCTGCTTCAGCGTCACGTCCACCATCCCGCAACCCTGGCAGCCGCCCCCGAAGCGCAGGTAGGCCACGTTGTCCTTCAGCCCGACCAGGCTGACGAACCCGCCGTGCATCGCGATCGCCGGGTTGATCCGTTCCTGGATCACCTGTTCGACGGCCTGAGCCATCGGGCCTTCGGGCTTGGGCGGGCCGGAGTTGGGCGCTTCGACCTTGAAGCCGCTCTCGGTCAGCCCGTCGATGTAGTCGATCGTGGCGCCCTCGAGGAACTTCGCGCTCTCCGGATCCACGTGGAGCTTGAAATCGCCGAGATCGACGATCGTATCGTCCGCGGCTTGCTCGCCCGGTCCGACGAAGTTCAGCGAGTACTCGACCATGCTCGTTCCGCCGTTGAGCACGTTGACCCGCAGGCCGACGCCCGCGCGGTTTTCCGCGGCGGCGACCTCGAGCACTTTTTGCCGGGCCAGGTCGGTCACGGTGATCACGGTTGAACCTCCAAACAGACGGGGCACAAGCCCCATCTTAGCATCGGGAACGGCAGCCGGCGCGCGCCTCAGGCCTCCCCGGCCGCGCCGACCAGCGCCTGGACCATCTGGCGGCTGCCCTGCAGCGCCAGGCACTGCGTGTACAGGTGGAGCGCGCGCAGCCCGCCCAGCTCCTCGCCGCCGCCCGCGCGCCCGGGCCCGCCGTGAAGGCTCTGGGGCAGGGCGACCCCGGAGCCCGGCGCCTGCTCGGCCATCTTCGCCGAGCCGAGGTACAGCCTGCCGCTGAACGAGCCCGCCGCGCGAATGAACCCGGCCACGTAATCCTCGTCGTCGCTGTACAGCGAGGTGACCAGCGTGCCGTCCGCCAGCGCCACCAGCCCCGCCGTCTCGCGCGCCGTGCCTCCGCACGGCAGCAGCGTCGCCACCGGGCCGAACACCTCGTGCCGGTGGATCACGCCGGCGCCGGCGGGGTCCGCGGCCCGCAGCAAGGCCGGTGCGAAGAAGTACCCTCGGCCGGGCTCGGCCCCGACGCCGTCGACGCGCTCGCCGGTCCCGTGCACCAGCTCCGCGGCCTGGCGCAGCTTGCCCACGCCCTCGATCGCGTCGCGCAACTGATCGGCGGTGGCCAGCGGACCCATCGTGACCGAGGCCTCGACCGGGTTGCCGACCACGACCTCGCCGAGCAG
>JBFKMV010000183.1:0-10212 GCA_041629655.1 Candidatus Polarisedimenticolaceae bacterium | reverse complement strand
CAGGGGAGCGACGTGAACATTCTGGGAATCAACGCCTACCACGGCGACTCCGCGGCCTGCGTCGTGATCGACGGCAAGCTCGTGGCGGCGATCGAGGAGGAGCGCATCCGGCGCGTCAAGCACTGGGCCGGCTTTCCCTCCGAGGCGATCCGCTACTGTCTCGACGAGGCGGGGCTGACGATCGGCGAGATCGAACACATCGCGATCGGGCGCGACCCGTCGGCGCACCTGCACAACAAGATCCTGTTCTCGCTGCGCAAGCGGCCCTCGTTCGCGGCGATCAAGGACCGCCTGTCCAACATGGGCAAGGTGATGGACCTCAGGAAGGTGCTGGCGCGCGCGCTCGACGTCGATCCGTCCACGGTCCAGGCCGAGGTGCACAACGTCGAGCATCACCGCGCGCACATGGCCTCGTCGTTCCTGCTCTCGCCGTTCGACAGCGCCGCCTGCATGACCATCGACGGCTTCGGTGACTTCGTCTCCACGATGTGGGGCAAGGGCGAGGGCAGCCGGCTCGCGATCGACCAGTGGGTGCAGTTCCCGCACTCGATGGGGCTGTTCTACACCGCCTGCACGCAGTACATCGGCTTTCCGCGTTACGGCGACGAGTACAAGGTGATGGGACTGGCGCCGTACGGCGAACCGGAATACCTCGAGGCGTTCCGCGAGATCGTGCTGCTGAAGAAGAACGGCAAGTTCGAGCTGAACCTGGACTATTTCCTGCACCACTCGACCGGGATCGAGATGCAGTGGGAGAACGGGTCGCCCGAGATGGGCCCGGTGTTCTCCGACGCCTGGGTCAAGCGTTTCGGGCCGGTGCGGCAGAAGGACCAGCCGCTCGAGGCGCACCACAAGAATCTCGCCCGCTCGGTCCAGGCGATGGCCGAGGAGGTCTACTTCCACACGCTGAACCATCTCGCCGCGGCGGCCGGAAGCGAGCGGCTGTGCCTGGCCGGCGGCTGCGCCTACAACTCCGTGGCCAACGGCAAGATCTTCGAGCGCACCCCGTTCCGCGAATTGCACATCCACCCCGCGGCGGGCGACGCCGGCACGGCGGTCGGCGCCGCGTTCTGGGTCTGGAACCAGAAGCTCGGCCAGCCGCGCGACTTCCTGCTCCGGCACGCGTTCTGGGGCCCGCAGTACAGCGACGCCCAGGTGCGCCAGTGCCTCGACGCCGGGAAGCTCGACTACCGCTGGGTCGAGGACGAGGGTGAGCTGGCCGCCCTGACCGCGGACCGCATGATCGCCGGCGACGTGGTGGGCTGGTTCCAGGGCCGTAGCGAGTGGGGCCCGCGCGCGCTGGGCAACCGCTCGATCGTGGTCGACCCGCGGCGTAACGACATGAAGGACATCCTGAACGCGCGGATCAAGCGCCGCGAGGCGTTCCGGCCGTTCGCCCCGTCGATCCTCGAGGAGCGCTCGGGCGAGTACTTCGAGGAATCCTACCCGGTGCCGTACATGCTGCAGGTGTACAAGATCCGGCCCGACAAGCGCGACGAGATCCCGGCGGTGACCCACGTCGACGGCACCGGCCGGCTGCAGACGGTCTCGCGCGAGTCGAACCCGCTGTACCATCGCCTGATCCAGACCTTCGGCGAGAAGACCGGCACGCCGGTGATTCTCAACACCTCGTTCAACGAGAACGAGCCGGTGGTCAATCACCCCCAGCAGGCGATCGACTGCTACCTGCGCACGAAGATGGACACGCTGGTGGTGGGCAAGGCGCTGCTCCGCAAGACCGGCGAGTCGTGAGAGTCGTCCTGCTGAACCAGTACTACGCTCCCGACGAGGCCGCGACCGCGCAACTGCTGGCGGACGTCGGAGCGGGGCTGGCCCAGGCGGGACACCAGGTGACCGCGGTCTGCTCGCGCCGCGCCTACGCCGATCCGGCGCGGGGCTACCCGGCGCGGGAGAGCATTGACGGCGTCGACGTCCGTCGCGCCTGGGGCACCGGCTTCGGGCGCGAGACCAAGCTCGGCAGGTTGATCGATTACGCGACTTTCCTGCTGGGCGCCACGGTGCGGTTGGCGTTCGTGCGGCGGCCGGACGTGGTAATCTCCTTGTCCACCCCGCCGATGGTGGCGGTGCTGGGTTGGGGGCTGGCGCGGTTGCGCGGCGCCAGGACGATCTACTGGGTGATGGATGTCTACCCCGACCTGGCCTACGAACTGGGCGTGTTGCGCCCGGGATCGTTGGCTGGCGGCGCTTTGGACCGCCTGTCCGGGTTCATGATGCGGCATTCCGACCGCGTCGTGGCTCTCGGCGAGCGAATGGCCGAGCGACTGCCGGCGTCCGCGGCCGGGCATACGGTGGTGGTGCACAACTGGGCCGACGAAGCAGTCATCCGGCCGCAGCTGCCCACGCGCAACCGGCTGCGGGCAGAGTGGGGCTGGCACGACCGCTTCGTCGTGCTGTACTCGGGGAACATGGGGCTGGCCCATGAGTTCGAGACGGTGCTCGGAGCCGCAAACCGGCTGCGCGAGCACCTGGATATCCTATTCGCCTTCGTCGGGGGCGGTCCCCGCCGCGGTCAGGTGGAGAGCGAAGTCGCACGTCTCAGATTGCCCAACGTCGAGGTGCGGACCAGCGTCGCGCGCGACCGGCTCGGCGACAGCCTGACGGCGGGCGACCTGCACCTCGTGACGCTTCGCGACGGTTTGCAGGGGTTGCTGGTCCCGTCGAAGATCTACGGGATTCTTGCCGCGGGCCGACCCACCCTGTATATCGGTCCTGATGAAGGGGAAATCGCGGAGATCGTCCGCCGAGGCGAATGCGGGAGCCGCATTGCGCCCGGCGACGACGAGGCGCTCGCCCGCACGATCCTGGACTACCGGAAGCATCCCGAGCAGCGAGAAACCGAAGGACGGAGCGCACGCGAGTTGTTCGAGCGCGAGTTTACCAGAACACGCGGCGTCGAGGCGTTCGTTGAATTGGTACGGGCCGTCGCGGCGTGACTAATGCGCCGCCGCGCGTCGCCCTACGGAGGCTCGTCCGTGTCGAAACCGATGATACCAGTCGCCGTTCCGGACATCGGCGAGCGGGAACGCCGCTTGGTCAACGAGGCGGTCGAATCCGGTTGGGTTTCTTCGATCGGCGAGTTCGTCAACCGGTTCGAGCGCGAGTTCGCGGCGTTCTGCGAGTCCGAGTACGCAATCGCCGTCTCCAACGGCACCACGGCCATCGAGGTCACGCTCAAGGCGCTCGGCGTAGGTGCGGGCGACGAAGTGATCGTACCCGACTTCACCTTCGCAGCCGTGCCAGCGTCGGTGGTCCATCTCGGCGCCAGCCCGGTGCTCGTGGACGTGGACCAGCATCACTGGTGCCTCGACCCTGCGGCCGTGAAACGGGCGATCACCAGACGCACCAAGGCCGTGATCGCGGTCCACAGCTACGGGCACCCGGCAGAGATGGATGCCATCCTGGAGCTGTGCCGCGCCCGTGGCATCCGCGTGCTGGAGGACTGCGCCGAGGCGCACGGCGCGCGGTACCGAGGGCGACGGGTCGGCTCGCTGGGGGACGCCGGCACTTTCTCGTTCTACGGCAACAAGATCGTGACCACCGGGGAGGGGGGCATGATCGTGACGCAGGACGGGGAGTTGGCGGATCGTATCCGCATGCTCAAGGACCACGCCATGGACCCCGCCCGGCGCTACTTCCACCTCGAGGCGGGCTACAATTTCCGCATGACCAACGTGCAGGCCGCACTCGGTTGCGCCCAGCTCGCGCGGATCGATGAGTTTCTCGCCAAGCGCGCCTCGCTGCTGGCGCGCTACGTGGAGGGGCTGAGAGCCGCGCCGCTGACGATGAACCCCCGGATGCCGTGGGCCGATCCCGTGAACTGGGTCGTGTGTGCCGTGCTGCCCCCGGAGCTCGCCGGCCGGCGCGACGAGATCCTGAGGCGTTTGCGTGAAGAAGGAATAGACACACGTCCGTTCTTCGTGCCGCTGAGCGAAATGCCGCCGTACAGCCAGGCGCGCACCTTCGGCGCTGTCGGCGCCGGCACTCCGGTCGGCCGCCAACTCTCCACTACCGGATTCAACTTGCCGACCAGCACCACGCTCACGCCGTCCCAGGTCGAGCAAGTGATCGATGCCGTCAGAAGATGCCTGGAACTTTGAGAGTTCTCGTCCTGACGCCCGGCGTCTTCGACAAGGGCGGCATCGCACGCTACGGTCGCGCCCAGATCCGCGCTCTGCGGGATGCCTTCGGCGACAGAGCAGTCGACGTGCTGAGTCTGGTCGGCCGCCGGGACGGGGATTTCGAGGAGCCGTTTCCCGTGTCCTGGGCCGGCCCGGTGCCGTTGAGCCGCGGCGCGCGGGTGCTGTTCGCCTCAGTCGCCGCGGGCTACGCGCGTTCCCGTCCCAACGTGATCCTCACCCAGCACCTGCACCTCGGACCGCTGGCCTGGCTGCTGGCGCGCATGGTGCGGGCACGCCTCGTCCAGACGGTGTACGGGCTAGAGCTGTGGTCCGGCCTGACGCGGGCGCGGAGAGCCACCCTGTCCCACTCCGACCTGGTAATCTCGGACTGCCACAGCTCCGCCGAATACTGCGTCGAGGCCAACCTGGTGAGCAGGCCTCCGGTCGTAATCTGGGACTGTGTGGATCTGGATCGTTTCACTCCCGGCGAGGCGTCTGCATCGGCGCTGGCGGCGTACGGCGTGTTGCCCCGCGCGAGGTTCCGGATCCTCTTCCTGGCCCGCCTGACCCGCGACGCCCGCTACAAAGGGGCCGAGCGCCTGATCGCGCTTCTGGCAAGGCTGCCGGCCGACCGTTTCGAGGCGGTGTTCGCCGGATCGGGTGACGACATTCCGCACCTGCGGGAACTGGCGGGCCGCGCAGGCGTGGCTGACCGCACCTACTTTACGGGCCCGATCCACGAGGAGCACATGCCCGAGATCTACCGCGGCGCCGACGCCTTCTACCTGACCAGCGAGTCGGGGCAGGGGAAGGGCGAGGGGATTCCGTTGACGCCCCTCGAGGCGCTCGCCTGCGGGGTGCCCGTCGTGGTCGGCAACCAAGACGGCAGCCGTGAGGCGATCGAAGGCGGCGGCGGCATTTGCCTCGACCCCGGGAACCTCGACGGACAGGCGGCCTACCTCATGCAGCTGGCCGCCGATCCGTCCCATCACGCGGCAGAGCGCTTGCGGGGTCGGAAACGCGCCGAAGAAGCCTTTGGCTACCCGGCGTTCGCGGCCAAGACCCGCGAGGCGCTGCTGGCAGTGACGAACCGTGCAGCCTCGGCGGTGGCCGTTCCCCGGAAGTTCCCGTGAAGGACGTCTCTGTTGTCATCACTTCGCTCGACGAGGAGCCGAACATCGGTCGCGCCGTCGAGTCTGCGCGGCTGTTGTCCGACGACGTGCTTGTGATTGACTCAGGGAGTACCGACGCGACCGTGGCGGTCGCGCGTGAACGAGGGGCCCGAATCATGACCCGGCCGTTCGACGACATGGCGCGGCAGCGAAACGCGGCGCTCGACGAAGGCGGCCTGCGCAACGATCACGTCCTGTTCATGGACGCCGACGAGGTGGTCACCAAAGCGTTCGCCAGGCGGCTGAAGCAACTACTGGAAGCCGATGAGCGCATCGATGGAGTTCGTATCTGCCGCAGGTTTCACTTCTGGGGCGTGTGGGTGCCGGCGGCCTCGAGCTTCCCGCGCTATATCGATCGTGTGGTGCGCGCTGGGGTCGTGCGATTTCGGAAGGAGGGCCACGGAGAGGTGTTCGTCGGCGGCTCGCGTTACGTCTCGATGGATGAACCGCTGCACGACGAGGACCGCAAACCGGTCAGCGCCTGGATCGCGAGGCACAATCACTATGCCCGGATGGAGGCGCGGGCCGACCTCGAGGCGCTGACGGAGGACACCGCCGAGACGACGCGGCTGCGGCGGCTGCGCGCGCGGCTGCGGCGGTTGCCCGGTTGGCCGTTGGCGGCGCTTTTGTACTACCTGTTCGTGCGACGTGGGGTTCTCGAGGGACCGACCGGCTGGACTTATTGCACGATGAAGGCGATGTACGAGTATTTCGTTCAACTGCATGCTCGCGATCTGCGACGTCGCCGACGCTAGCCGGGCGGGCCACGAGGGGCTCGCGCAGCCCCCGCCCCGTCGCTGGGCGCGACGCAAGACATCGCGCGTTGGTCGGTCGAACGGTTCCGCACCCTGGCGGCGTGCCGATTGACGGGGTGGCGCGCGCCCCGTAGACTTTCCTGTTCCACCACAGGGCCCGCGAGCACCTAGAGAGGGCGTTTTCATGTGCGGCATCAACGGAGTTCTGCGGCGGGCCGATCAGGCCGACCCCGTGGATCGTGCAGAGGTGCTGCGGACGCGCGACGCTATGGAGTCGCGCGGCCCGGACGGCTTCGGGGAGTGGATCTCGCCCAGCGGAGAGCTGGGTCTGGGCCATCGCCGCCTGGCGATCATCGACGTCTCGGACGCCGGGCTGCAGCCAATGACCCGCGCGGACCGGCGCCACCTGATCGTGTTCAACGGAGAGATCTACAACTACCGCGAGCTGCGGCGCGAGCTCGAGGACCAGGGCGTCCGCTTCGGCACCCACACCGACACCGAGGTCATCCTGGCGCTGTGGGCCCGCGATGGCCGCGACATGTTTCGACGGCTTCGCGGCATGTACGCCCTCGCGATCTGGGACGAACGCGAGCGGAGCTTGCTGTTAGCCCGCGATCCGTACGGCATCAAGCCACTCTACTACCACGACGACGGTCGGCATTTCCGCTTCGCCTCTCAAGTCAAGGCGCTCGAGGCGGGCGGCGGGGTGCCGACGGAGCCGGAGCCCGCGGGAGTGATTGGCTTCCTGCTGTGGGGCTCGGTGCCCGAGCCGTTCACGATCCGGCGCGATGTCCGGGCGCTACCCGCCGGACACCATCTGGAGGTTCGCGCCGGGCAGCCGCCGGCGCTGACGGCCTACCACCGATGGGGCGACGGGGCCGGTGAGGTAACGAGCGGCATTGCCGAGGCGTTGCACAGCAGCGTAGCAGCGCACCTTGTTTCCGATGTTCCAGTGGCGATCTTCCTGTCTGCTGGCCTCGACTCGGGACTGCTAGCGGCGCTTGTCCGTGGTCAGCTCGCGGAGCCACCGACGACTCTGACGCTGCGCTTCGACGAATTCGAAGGAAGCGCGTTCGACGAGGCGCCGCTCGCCGCGAAAGTCGCCCGCAGTCTCGGGGCGCGGCACCTCGAGCGGCGGGTCGGTCGTGGTGATTTCCTGGACCTCTGGCCGCGCGCCCTGGCGGCAATGGACCAGCCGAGCATCGACGGATTCAACACCTTCGTGGTGAGTCGCGTGGCCCACGAGGCCGGTTTCAAGGTCGTGCTGTCCGGACTGGGCGGCGACGAGCTATTCGGCAGCTACTCGTCGTTCCAGGACATCCCGCGCTGGTGCCGGTGGGCCGACCGGCTGCGGCGGATTCCGGGAGCGCGCGCGATCTGGCCGCTCGCGGCACGGACGCTCGCGCCCGGCAAGCCCAAGCTGTCCGGCCTGTTGTCATACGGGCCGCGACTCGCCGGCGCCTACCTGCTTCGGCGCGCGCTGTTCCTGCCCGAGGAACTTCCCGCCCTGATCGGCCGCGAGATGTGCGAAGCGGGGCTCGCCGCGTACGACCCGGTCGCGGCCGTGACGGCGGCGTTGGATGCCGGTGGGCGTGCAGGCGCGGCGATCGACGGCTGGGAGGCGGTCCACCGCATGGAGTCGGCACAGTACATGCGCAACCAGCTCCTACGGGACTCGGACTGGGCATCGATGGCTCACTCGTTGGAGTTGCGCGTGCCGCTTGTCGACGCCCGGCTTCGTGAACAGCTCGCCGCTTGGAGCTTCGAGCCGGCCCGGACTCATGGCAAAGCCGCGCTGGTCCGGGAGGTCGCGCCGGCACTGCCGGAGGAGATTTTCCGTCGCCGCAAGTCCGGTTTCACGATCCCGGTGATGGAGTGGCTCGAGCCCGGCGTTGGGATGCGGACCGGTCGCGGCGGCCTGTCCTCGCGGCACCTGGCGCTGCGGGTGCTGGAGGTGTTCGGCGTGGTGCCGGGCCATGGAGCGACCGGCGTGGTAAAGGCGGTCCCGCGGCGCGCCGCGGAGCGCTGACGGTTGCTGGCTAGCGCGCGGGTAGGGAAGCGTGAACCCAGTCGTTGTACGCACGCAGGGGCGGGTGTGCACGCCCGCTGCCGCCGGCCATCAGTCCATCCTTACGGTTTCCGGCCGGTCGTTTCCATCGAGCAGCCAAGCGTACACCGCCTGCATTCTCCGCGCGATGACGGGCCAAACGTAGCGGCGTTCAACGAGCTCACGACCCCGCCGTCCCATCGAGCGCAGCCTTTCCCGATCGCGGGATAGCGCGTCGCTCAGCGCTGCGGCCAGCGGCTCGACTCCGATTTCCACCCACCACCCGCATCGCTCCTCCTCCAATTCGGCCCACGGTGCTCCGCGGGTGGTGATCACGGGGACCCCGCAGGCGAGCGCCTCCGCCACGACGACTCCGAAATTCTCGCTGTGTGTCGGCAAGACGAACAGGTCGGCCCGGTGATAAACCTCCCACTTTCCGCCGTGGCTTACCGGGTCCCCGAAGCCTATGGCGTTGCCGAGACCGTGCTCTCGGATCAAAGCCTCCAGCTCGGCCTTGTGACCGGCTTCGTCGGGACCGACGATGAGAAGCCGCCAGTCGTCAGGCCGAAGCCGGCTCCAAGCCTCGATCAGGTTCGGCAAGCCCTTCTTGGGGTGGATACGTGAGAGAAACAGTGCGAGGCGGCGGTCCTCGACGTGACGCGTTTCGCCGAACGGGGGCGGAAGGTCCACACCGTTCGGGATCACGGCGATCGGCTGACGCAGACTCAGTTCGCGAAGGTCGTTCGCCTCCTGCTCCGACGTCGCGTGAAGCAGTGTCGCGGAGTGCGTCTCGCGGCCCGCGAAAAGACGCCATACGAGACGCTTCTTCCAGGCCTGGTGGGCCAGCGACCAGGGCGCCAACATGCCTCGCGGCGAGACCACCCGCGGCAATCCGAGTCGCGTCGCCACTCGCGCCGCCGCGTGGTTGGTGAGCAGCCACATTCCGTGGTCGTGGAGCAACTCGATCTTTCCGCCACGGCACACATCGAGGAGCGACGCGTGAAAAGCCGAGGAAGACGGGAGGGCTCGCGGCTTGGAAACTTTGTGGCTCCGCACCGCGCAGTTTTCGGGAAGGAGGCTGGAGCCGTACTCAGGACCCAGGTCCTGGGTGACCAGCTCGACGTGCGTGCCCAGAGACGCCAGTTCGTTGCACAGCGCGGGTATGGTTCGAGACGGGCCACCGTGACTTGCCGCCAGCGAGCCGACCGTGTGGAGGACACGCATCACGAATCCGGACCGGCCTTGCGTGCGAGGAAGTACATCAACGCTCCACGCGCGTCCCGCCGGTGGGTCGCGCGGACCCACAGCCGATTGATGGCGCGCCGCAACGCGTAGAACCGGTAGGTGCCCCCCATCTCGGTACGGAGCGTGGCCTCCAGGTCGAAGCTGTTCTCCGGAGTCGGCGCCCGCCGTCCCGTCGACGCGATGACGCGCGCTACCAGCTCCCAGGGAGTGTAGGAGATAACGCTGGCGACTCGAAGTCCCTGCGTGATCTCAATGCAGCGCTCCAGAGTGGCGGGGGCGAAGTGGCTCACGTGGGCGTGGGGAATCCACTTGGGGAACGCCGGGCCCAGACTCTCACAGGCCCAGGACTCGAAGTTATCGGTCATGACGAGCAGGCTCCCACCCGGTCGGACGTAGGCCGCCAACTCCGCGAGAAAGCTCTTGGGGTCGGGCACGTGCTCGATGACCTCGAAGCTGGCCACGAGATCGAAGCTCTCGTGCGGCAGATCCGCTTCGGAGAGCAGACACGGCTCGACGTCCACGCCCAGCGTCTCCCTCGCGTAGGTCGCCTCCTGGTCGGAAAGCTCCACACCCTTGCCCCGTATCCCGTAGCTATCCTCCAAGGCCTGCAGCAGGAAACCGTAGCCGGTTCCGACATCGAGGAAGCGGCGCACGCCGGCCAGGTCGACCAGCCTCGAGAGGACGGCGAGGTTGACTCCCGCGTTGACCTTTTGACCCTGAAGCTGGCGTTCACTCCCGAACCCGCTGCGGTAATAGGCGTCCAGGCTATCGGGACCGAGCGTGCGCCCAGAGTAGATGAAGCCGCAGTCGTCGCATCGGTGAACCGGGATGTCGGGAAAAGCGACGTGGACCCT
>JBFKMV010000182.1:0-10222 GCA_041629655.1 Candidatus Polarisedimenticolaceae bacterium | reverse complement strand
GATCGCGGCGCTTCCCGCGGGCCGGCGGCTCGCCCTGGGCGAGCCGATCGACCGCGTGCTGGAGCGGCACGGTCTCACCCGCTACCGCCGCGCCTTCGACTACATGGACATGAAGCTCGGCTACCGCGACCCGGGCGCGGCCTTCGCCGCGACGTGGCAGGGCTACGCCCAGGCCTGGAGCTCGGTGCTCGACCCGCGCCGCAACGCGATCGGGATCGCCACCGTCGAGGCCGCCGACGGGTGGCGGATCCTGGTCGCCGTGCTGATCGAGGATCGCGCGGCGGCTCCCGGCCCGGAGACGATCGAGCAGGGCGTGCTGGCGGCGATCAACCTGGTGCGCGGCGAGCACGACCTGGCGGAGCTCGAGGCGCATCCGCGGCTGGCCCGCGTCGCCCGCGCGCACAGTCGCGACATGCTGCGCCGCGACTACTTCGCACACGTCGCGCCCGGGGGCGGCGGGCCCGCCGACCGGGTGCGGGCCGCCGGGCTGCGCTATCGCAAGGTCGCCGAGAACATCCAGCTCAACGACGACGACGCCGACCCCGTCGGAACGGCGGTCGCCGCGTGGATGGCCAGTCCGGACCACCGCCGCAACCTGCTCGATCCCGACTACACGCACACGGGAATCGGGGTGGCGGTCGGGGACGACGGCACGATCGCGTTCACGCAGCTGTTCCTGCTGCCGCCGGAGCACGCGCCGTGACGCCGGTCCCGGCCGGCGCACCCCGCGGCCGCTTCGCCCCCAGCCCGACCGGCGAGATGCACCTCGGCAACGCGTCCAGCGCGCTTTTGGTCTGGCTCTCGATGCGCGCGCGGAACGGCAGGATCGTGCTGCGGATCGAAGACCTCGACCGCGCGCGCGTCCGCCCGGAGCTGACCGGGGCGATCCTGAGCGACCTGGAGTGGCTCGGCCTGGACTGGGACGAGGGGGGTGAGCGCGGAGGGCCGCACGCGCCCTACGCACAGTCGGAGCGGATGTCGCTGTACCACCGCGCCTTCGAGCGCCTGCGCGAGGCGGGCCGCGTGTTCCCGTGTTTCTGCAGCCGCAAGGACGTCCAGGCCGCGGCCAGCGCGCCGCAGCTCCCGGGCGAGACGGCGCGCTACCCGGGCACGTGCCGCCGGCTCGATCCCGGAGCGGCGCGGGAGCGCATGGCGCGCGGCGAGCGTCACGCCTGGCGCTACCGGGTCGGCCCCGACGACCGGCCCTCGTTCACCGACCTGGTGCGCGGAGCCAGGGACGGCTCCCGGCAGCCGCCGCCCGGCGACTTCGTCGTGCAGCGCTCCGACGGCGTGCCGGCCTACCAGCTGGCCGTCGTGGTCGACGACGCGGAGATGGAGATCACCGAGGTCGTTCGCGGCGACGATCTGCTGTCCTCGACCCCGCAGCAGCTGCTGCTGTACGCGAGCCTCGACCTGCGGCCGCCGCAGTTCGGCCACGTGCCGCTGCTGCTGGACCCCGAGGGGATCCGGCTCTCCAAGCGCCAGCGCGGGATCACGCTCCGCGAGCTGCGCGAGGCGGGCTTCACGCCGCCGCAGGTCGTGGGTCGTCTCGCGGGACTGCTGGGGCTGCGTCCGGGAGCGCGGCCCGTGGCCGCCCGTGACCTGGTCGAGGGCTTCTCGCTGGCCCGGCTGCCCCCCGCGCCCTCGGGCCTCGTGGTGGACGTCGACCGCTGGTGAGCCCGTCGGCTATCATGCAGCGTTCGGCATCCACGGGGAGAACGAAAAACATGGACAAGCGCATCGCACCCCTGGCTCTCGTCCTGCTCGCAGCGCTCGCAGTGCTCACGGCGGTCCAGGCCGCCGAGACCGCCACCGCCGCGCCGCCGACGGCGCTCGTCCCGATCCGCAACGCGCGCGTTCCGCTGGACGGCGTGTTGAGCGGGGGCCAGCCCACGCCGGAGCAGATCCGGGCCGCGGCCGGCGCCGGCTACCGCACCGTGATCAACCTGCGCAGCGAACAGGAGACCGGTTACGAGTGGGAGGCGCAGCTGGTCGAGAAGCTCGGGATGCGCTACGTGCACGTCCCGGTGGCCGGCGCCGGGGGTTTGACCCCGGAAAACGTCGAGCGCATCGACGCGGCGCTCCGCGAGGCGCAGCAGGCCGGCCCGGTGCTGTTCCACTGCGCCAGCGGAAACCGGATCGGCGCCGTACTGGCGCTTCGCGCAGCCTGGCGTCAAGACGTCGATGCCGAGCAGGCGCTCCAGTTCGGGCTCGACGCGGGGCTGACCCGGCTCGAGGGCGCGACCCGCCAGCTGCTCGGCCTTCCCGACCCCGCAGCCACCGCGGACGAGGCTCGCTAGCATGCGAGTCCGCCCGTTCCGCGGCCTGAGGCCGCGCGCGGAGCTTGCGGGGAAGATCGCCAGCCCGCCGTACGACGTGCTCAGCTCGGACGAGGCGCGCGAGCTGGCCGCCGGCGACCCGTACAGCTTCCTCCACGTGGTCAAGTCCGAGATCGACCTCGACCCGGCTCTCGACCCGTACGACGACCGCGTCTACGAGAAGGCCCGCGAGAACTTCGACGGGATGGTCGAGCGGGGCTGGATCGTGCGCGACGAGGCCCCGGCGTTCTACGTCTACCGGCTGACCCAGGGCGAGCACCGCCAGACCGGGATCGTCGGCGCGGCGGCGGTCGACGACTATCTCGAGGGGCGGATCAAGCGCCACGAGCACACGCGGCCGGACAAGGAGAAGGACCGCACGCGTCACCTGGATGCGCTGTCCGCCTGCGTCGGCCCGGTGTTCATGACCTACCGCGGCGTGCCCGAGCTGAACGCGCTGGTCAACGGGCTGACCTCGGCGGAGCCGGCCGTGGATTTCGTCGCCGCCGACGGCGTGCGGCACGAGCTGTGGGTCGCCGCCGACGGCGCGATCACCGGCCAGATCGAGCAGCTGTTCCACAAGATCCAGCGGACCTACGTGGCGGACGGCCACCATCGCGCGGCCTCTGCAGTCAACGTGGCCCGCCGGCGACGCGAAGCGCTCGAGGCCCCGACCGGGGACGAGCCGTGCCACTACTTCCTGACCGTCCATTTCCCGGCCGATCAGCTGCAGGTGCTGGACTACAACCGGTTGGTCCGGGACCTCAACGGGCTCGACCCCGAGGCGTTCCTCGGTCGCGTGCGGGACCGCGGATTCGAGATCCGTCCCAAGGACCGGCAGTGGCGGCCGCCGCACCCCGAGACGTTCGGGATGTACGTCGCCGGAAAGTGGTCGCTGCTGGTGGCCGGCCCGGAGATCGTGGACGCCTGTGGCGACGACGCGACGGCCCGCCTGGACGTGTCGATCCTGACGCGGCACCTGCTGGAGCCCGTGCTGGGGATCGGCGACCCGCGCACCGACCGCCGGATCGAGTTCGTCGGCGGCAGCCGCGGGCTCGGGGAGCTCCAGCGGCGCGTCGACTCGGGCGAGCACGCCGTGGCCTTCGCGCTCTACCCGACGAGCCTGGAGCAGGTCATGGCGGTGGCCGACGCGGGAGCAGTGATGCCGCCCAAGAGCACGTGGTTCGAGCCCAAGCTGCGCTCGGGCCTGGTGATCCAGACCCTGGAGGGCGAGCGACTCTAGCGGCGCTCACTTGCCGCGAGTCAGCTTGCGCAGGATCCGGTCGCGGACCAGGTCGGAAAGGCCCGGGCGCTGGAGCGCCCGGCGCAACGCGGCGTTGGACAGGCCGGCGAGCAGCCTCTCGGCCAGCGGCACCGGGACGCGGGTGTGGGTGGCCAGCGTGATCCGCAGCTCCTCGTCACCCTTCCAGCGCCCATCGTTGGCCAGCACCTCGATCACGCCGACCGTGATGTGACGGCTGCGCGCCAGCTCGCGCACCTCCGGCACGATCAGGTTCGGGTTGCGCGCCAGCGCCTCCAGCACCTGGGGGTGCGAGTCGTGACGCAGGTACTCCCGGTCGCGCGGATTACCCCGCGCGGCCAGCGAGATGCGGTGCGGCACCGAGATCTTCCCCAGCGCTTCCCGGATCTCCCGCTCCGTGGCGCCCGGTCGCAGGTCGTCGAGCGGAACGACGCCCTGTCCTTCCAGGATGCGATTGATCAGCGCCTCCAGGGTCTGGCGCTGCCGTTCGTCCAGCCCCTGGAACTCGATCGCCAACCGCGACGCGTCCGGCGCGCGCGCGACGCGGGCCGCGGCGCTCAGACGCAGGTCCCCCACGGGCGCGTGCAGGGTGCAGTCGACGCGGTCGCCGATCGACACCGACGGCAACGTCCCCTCGAGCAGCACGCCGGTGCGGCTCAGGTTGACCACCTGGCAGGCGTGATCGGTACCGCCGACGTTCAGCTCGGCGTGGATCGCGGCGCGGAATCGCGTGCTGCCGCGCGACGGGCGGCCGTTCGGTTTGTCCCGGCGGGAACCTGCGCTCATTCGGCCCTACAGTTTTTCCATTTGCGAAACGTCCTGCGGGGTTAAAATTAGGCGCGCACCCTGCCCCGTTTCAAGAGCGTGGAGGGGAGTCGATGGGAGGCGTCGCCGGACGGTTTCGGAATCCACCCCAAAAACCGGCCTTCGGGCAGCAAATCTATAATTATTCCAGTGAAGCCCTTGACAGGAGGGGCCTTCCGGCCCTAGATGTTCCGTCGGAACGCGAGCACACCCGATGATCCACCCATAACCGACATATGTTATGGGTGGATTTGGGTGCTAACCATGGTGGGTCGATGGACTTCAGCATTCCGGTCACTCGCGACATCCTGAGCGAGGTCTCGTACCTCGATCACTTCCGGGGCAGCTGGAACGGCAACCTGGCCCAGGTTCCCGCCGACCGGCTCGCGCGCCTGCGCCACGCGGTACGGGTGCAGTCCGTGGCGTCGTCGTGCCGCCTGGCGGGAATCAGGGTGTCCGACGCGGACGTGGGGTCGGTGCTCCTGGACCCGTCGACGCCGCACCGCGACCGTTCCGAGCTGTCGGGCTACGCTGCCGCCCTGACCTGCGAGGCCGGGGCCCTGCTCGATTCGCGGGCGCTGCAGGGCCTGCACACGGTGATGATGGGGGCGGCGTCCCCCGACGTCGCCGCGCCCGAGCTGGTGCCGTGGCGCGACCAGCCGTTGTGTCGCGAGGCGTTCACCGCCGAGGGCACCGCGACGGGTCGCGTGTTCCAGACGCTCCCGCCCCGCTTGGTCCGGGAAGCGACCGAAGACCTGTCGACCTGGCTCGAGCTCGAGCTGCGCTCCGCCGCCAACCACCCGCTGCTGGTGATCGGCACCTTCATGCTCGCGCTGCTCGCCGCCAGCCCGTTCGACAAGGGCAACGGGCGACTGAGCCGCCTGCTGACGGTCCGGCTGCTACGCCGGGTCGGCTATGCCCACGTCGACTACGCCAGCGTGGAACGTGTGATCGAGGAGACCCGCGAGTCGTACTACGGCGCCTACGACCTGGCCGAGACCCGGCTCTGGACGGGTGAGGGGAACCTCGAGCCGTGGCTGAGCTACTTCCTCGAGGCGCTGACCGAGCACAGCCGCCGCGCGCAGAGCACGCTCGACCTGGAGCTGCGCGCGCTCCAGCTCTCGCCGCTGCAGACGCGGATTCTCGAGACGATCCGCGAGCACGGCAGTGTCGACGCGGCCCTGCTGCTGGCCGCCACCGGCGCCAACCGCAACACGCTCAAGGACAACATGCGGCGGCTGGTCCAGCTGGGCCTCGTGGACAAGACCGGCGAGCGTCGCGGAACGCGGTACAACCTGGGCGCAGGTCCGACGGCCGGCGCCGCGCCCGTCAGGACCGGGGGCATCGACCCCTGAGCGACCGGCGGTTCGCGGTCAGCCGCGATCCAGCACCGCGTCGACGGTTTCGCGCACCCGTCCCGCCGCGGCGCGGGCCTGCCCCAGCAGCTCTTCGGTGCGCGCCAGGAGCTCCGCCGCCACCCCGGCGTCCGTCAGCGACGGAACGTTGATGCGGACGTTGAGCGCCGCTCCTTCGGCGGCGGCCAGCGCGGCGGCCCCGGCGACGCCGGCATCCGAGACCGACGCCGGGTTACCGTGCTCGGCCACACGCTGCGCCAGCTCGAAGCACTCCACCGAACGCTCGAGGACCTCCAGCGGCACCCGGGTCGCGTTCTGGTTGGCCTGCTCCAGCGCCTGCGCGCGAGCCGCCTGCTGCGCGTCGGTCTGACGCGGCAGGCGCATCGCCGCCAGCACGGCGTTGAACGCGTCGGTGTCGCGGTCGACCGCCAGCAGGAACCAGCCCTTGAGCGCCTGCGCGCGGTCCCCGGCCTGTTTCATCCGCGGGCGGGCGTCCTCCATCCCGCGCTTGCTCCAGGTCAGCGCCGCGACCATGCTGGCCAGTCCCGCCGCCAGGGCGCCGCACAGGGCGGCCACGCTGCCCCCGCCCGGCGCCGGCGAGTCGCTCGACAGCTCGTCGGCGAACTCGTGGACCCGCATGCCGACCAGGCCGCCCGGCTTCCCGCGGTACTTGTACTCGATGATCTTCTCGGCCGGATCGAAGGCGCCCAGGTCATCCAGACCCAGCGACATCACGGCGGTGCGGACGCGCCGGCTCTCCGGAACTCCGGTCGTTTGCCCCTGCTGCTCGAGGTAGTGGTCGCCGGCATCCAACAACGCCTGCAGCGGAACCAGCCCCACCAACTCGCTGCCGGTGACTCGCGCGCCCAGCTTGCGGGCCTCTTCGCGGGCGGCGTCGAACACCGCGTGCAGCGAGGTCACCTTGTAGTTCATCAGGTTGAACGAGACCTGGGCGCGGCCGTACTCGTCGATGTACCAGCCGCCGCCCTGCAGCTCGGTAAAGCGTCCCGGCTGGCGCAGCACCTTGCCGCCGGCGTCGCGCACGAACTTGCCGTCGGCGCCGCGCTTGGGCTTGCCGTGCTCCCGCAGCTCGGCCGCGACCTTGTTGGCCAGCTTGCGATCGCGGGTGTTCAGGTTGACGTTCCAGGCGATCAGGAACTCGCGGGCGCCGATCGCCGTGGCGCCGCTCCTGGCGTTGAAGCGCGCGGGACCGAAGTCGGGCGCGAAGTCGGCGGTCTCGAGCTTGTCCGGCAGCGCCTCGTACTCGCCCTGCCGGACGTCGGGCAGCCGCACGCGGTCGGGACGGCTCGCCGCGGCGCCGTAGAGGTAGACCGGGATTCCCAGCTCCTCGCCGACCCGTTTGCCGAGCCGCCGGGCCAGCTCGACGCAGTCCTCCATCGTGGCGCCCTGGACCGGCACGAACGGGCAGACGTCGGTGGCCCCCATCCGGGCGTGCTCGCCCGAATGCCGCGACATGTCGATCCGCTCCGCGGCGCGGGCGATCGCCCGGAAGGCGGCCTCGACCACGGCGTCGGGCGTGCCGATGAACGTGACCACCGTGCGGTTCGTCGCCGCGCCGGGATCGACGTCGAGCAGCATCGCGCCGTCGGTGTCCCGGATCTCGGCCGTGATGGCGTCGATCACCGCCCGGTCGCGGCCCTCGCTGAAGTTGGGAACGCACTCGATCAGCTTCATGGGCGGGGATTCTAGCCTGCGTGTCCAGCCGGGTCGCGGTCTGTCGGTTCAACTAACTGAAAAGAAACAAGATATCGTGAGTAGCGTGGGTCGACGGCCGTCGCCGTAACCCCGGGCGCCCGATGCGTCAGGAACCGGTTGAAAGCATCCGGGGGACCGGTCCGTCTTACCAGGGAGGGCGAGGACCGCCCGGGAGGGAGAACCCCGGAGGCCGGAAGCCCGTAATCTGCTGAGAACGCAGGAGATGATACTCTGGAGTTTGGTTTCGAGACTTCGGCGAACCAGCATTCGCGGTTGACCGCGAAACGATACGCGGTGGGAGGCTCCCGTGAGTACGAGGCGCTACGGCTTGGCATTTCTCCTTGCCCTGCTGCTGCTGGCCCTGACGGCGGCCGGTTGCAGCGAGGCGGAAACCGCCCCCGAAGGCGACACCCCGGCCGAAGAGGCCGGCGGCGAGAACGGCGCCGAGGGTGAGGAGAAGGCCGACGGCGAGAAGAAGAAGAACGCAAACAAGGGCGAGGACGGCGAGGAGGAAGACGAGGAGCAGGCCGTTCCCGTCGAGGTCGTGACCCTCGGCCGCGGCGCGATCGAATCGGTGCTGCGCTCGTCCTCGACGCTCGAGGCCGAGCGCCAGGTCAAGGTGTACGCCGAGGCGGCCCGGCTCGTGCGGCAGCTGCTGGTCGAGGAGGGCGACCGCGTCCGCAAGGGCCAGGTGCTGCTGCGGCTGCAGGACGAGCAGCAGCGCAACAACCTGGCCAGTGTGAGGAACGAGCTGGAGAAGGCCGAGCGGGAGTACGAGCGGCAGCAGCGGCTGTACTCCGAGCAGCTGATCAGCGAGGAGACGTTCAACGAGGCCACCTTCGACCTGGAGCAGCTGCGCATCCGGCTCGCCGACTCCGAGCGCGAGCTGGGCTACACCGAGGTCAAGGCGCCGATCACCGGCACGGTGACGCAGCGGCTGGTCAACCTGGGCGACCAGGTCTCGGTCGGGCAGCACCTGTTCGACATCGTCGATTTCGACTCGCTGGTCGCGCGGGTCTACGTGCCCGAGAAACACCTCAAGGACCTCCGTCCGGGGCTCCCCGCGCGCGTCACGGCCCAGGCGCTGGGGGCGCGGCAGTCGGCCGGCAAGGTGCTGCGGATCGCGCCGATCGTCGACGCCAGGACCGGCACGATCAAGGTCACCGTGGACGTCGGCGGCCGGACCGGGCTGCGCCCGGGGATGTACGTGGACGTGGCCCTGGTGACCGCGACCCGCGGCGACGCCGTGCTGGTCCCGAAGCGCGCGCTGGTCTACGACAGCGACCAGATGTTCGTGTTCCGGCTGCTCGATGACCGCCGCGTGGAGCGCGTGTTCATCGAACCGCTGCTGTCGGACAAGCTCAACATCGAGCCGGCCGCGGGGCTGGAGGAAGGCGACCAGCTCGTGGTTGCCGGCCAGGCCGGCCTCAAGGAAGGTGCGCTGGTGAGCCTGCCCGAGGACGAGCAGGCCGAGGAGGCCGCCGCGGACGACGAGGACGCCGCGGTCGAGAGGGCCAGCGTGTGAACCAGCCGTCCGCAGCCCGGAGCTTCGTGACCTCGCGGCCGGTCGCGATCCTGATGGTGTTCCTGGCCGCGGTGGTGTTCGGCTACCTGTCGCTGGGCCGGCTGCCGATCACGCTGATGCCCGAGCTGACCTACCCGACGATCACCGTCCGCACCGAATACGCGGGCGCCGCGCCCGAGGAGGTCGAGAACGACATCAGCCGCCCGCTCGAGGAGGCGCTGGGCGTGATCAACGGCCTGCGCCGGCTCAGCAGCGTCAGCCGCGCCGGGGTCAGCGACGTCGTGCTGGAGTTCGCCTGGGACACCGAGATGTCCGACGCGACGCAGGACGTGCTGGAGAAGCTCGACGTGGTGTTCCTGCCCGACGAGGCCGAGCGGCCGCTGATCCTGCACTACGACCCCTCGCTCGATCCCGTCATGGAGCTGAGCCTGACCGGCACGGGCAAGCGCTTCGAGGGCGAGGAGGGGCTGCGCCGGTTGCGCCGCCTGGCCGAGCTGCGGATCAAGAAGGAGCTCGAGCCGATCAAGGGCGTCGCGGCGGTGCGCGTGCGCGGCGGGCTGGAGGAGGAGATCCACGTCCGGCTCGAGGAGGAGGCGCTGCGGCGCACCGGGCTGTCGATCCAGCAGGTGATCCAGCGCCTCGGCCAGGAGAACATCAACGTCGCGGGCGGCACGCTCAAGGAAGGCCGCACCGAGTACCTGGTCCGCACGCTCAACGAGTTCAAGAGCCTCGACGAGATGGGCGAGACGATCGTGGCCAACCTGGGCGGCCGCGACGTGCGCGTCAAGGACCTCGGCGAGGTGGTCCGCTCGCACAAGGAGCGCGAGATCGCGACCCGCACCGACGGCGGCGCGAGCGTGCAGATCGAGATCTTCAAGGAGGGCGACGCCAACATCGTGGCGATGGCCCGGCGGGTGCGCGCCGCGCTCGGCGACTTCGATCCCGAGCAGGCGCAGGCGGCCGCGGCCGCCGATGCCGGCGAGACTCGCGGACCGCCCGAGGGCACCGGCCTGGCCGCCCGGATCCACAAGGAAGAAGGCGCGCGGCTCAAGCTGGTCGCCGACCGCTCGCTGTTCATCGAGAGCAGCATCAAGGAGGTGCGGAACACAGCGATCCTCGGTGGGCTGCTGGCGATCCTGATCCTGTACCTGTTCCTGCGCAACGTGAAGAGCACCGCGATCATCGGCGTCAGCATCCCGATCTCGCTCTTGGTGACCTTCGCGCCGCTCAACCTGCTCGACGT
>JBFKMV010000181.1:0-10261 GCA_041629655.1 Candidatus Polarisedimenticolaceae bacterium | reverse complement strand
CCGGATGGCGCCCTTTGGGGTGAAGGCCGAAGGGCGGAGGCGATCATGAGCGAACCCTCTCCGGAACGTGTGAAGGAGCTGTTCAACCGGGCCGTCGAGCTGCCCGCCACGGAGCGGGCAGCGTTCCTCGAGTCCGCTTGCGGGGCCGATACGCCGCTCCGCCGCCGGGTCGAGACGCTGCTGCGGTCCCTCGACGAAGCCGGATCTTTCCTCGCCTCGCCCACGCAAACGTCGTTCGACGGACGGTCGGTCACGGACGGAACCGAGCTGCGGGCCGGTACCACCCTCGGAACGCGCTACCGGATCCTCGGCCTCGCCGGCAAGGGTGGGATGGGCCACGTGTATCGCGCCGATGACCTCGTGCTGGGCCAGCGGGTCGCCCTCAAGCTCCTGCCCGAGGAGCTGGCCGGCGATCGCGATCGGCTGACGCGCCTGCGCGACGAGGTGCGCATCGCGCGCCAGGTCTCGCATCCGAACGTCTGCCGCGTCTACGACATCGGCGAGGCGGAAGGCCGGCACTTCCTCTCGATGGAGTGGATCGACGGGGAGGATCTGGGCTCCCTGCTGCGCGAGCAAGGCCAGCTGGCGCCGGACCGCGCGAGCTCGATCGCGCGGCAGATCTGCGCCGGGCTCGCCGCGGCGCACGAAAGCGGTGTCCTGCACCGGGACCTCAAGCCGTCGAACGTGATGATCGACGAGCGCGGTGTCGCGCGGATCACCGATTTCGGCCTCGCCGAGCTCGCCACGGCGGTCCGCGAAGAGCGGGCGCGCGAGGGAACCCCGCGCTACATGGCGCCGGAACAGCTGGCCGGCGAGGGACTCACGTTCCAGAGCGACCTGTATTCCCTGGGTCTCGTGCTGTACGAGCTGTTCACGGGGCAGCCGGGCTACCCGGGGGGAACTCTCGACGAGATCAAGCGCCAACGCCGCGAGCGGCCCCCGGCTCCCTCGCGTTTGGCCCCGCACATCGATCCGGGCGTCGAGCAGCTGATCCTCTGTTGCCTCGAGTCCGATCCCTCGCGTCGTCCGTCGAGCGCCCGGTCACTTGTCGAGGCCTTGCCGGGCGGGGACGCCGTCGGCGACGCGCTCGTCGCGGCGCAACGACGGGCGGACCGCATCGCGGCGTTCCGTGCCGAGCTGGCCGAGCTGCAGCAGGCCGGCCTGTTGAGGATCGGAAGGGAAGAGCTGCGCACGGTGGAAACGCATCACGAACGGGTCCTGCGGGAGCTGATCCAGCGGTTCGACGTGGATCTCACCGACCGCGCGAAGCAGCTCTCGCTCGGGATGCGCGCGGTCTCGCTCGTGGGCGCGATCGCGCTGGCCGCCAGCGTCTACTACTTCGTCTATCGGATCTGGGGAACGCTCGCGACCGTACCGCAGGTCGCGATCCTGGTCACCGCGCCGATCGTGGCGCTGCTGCTGACCTCCGTGGTCGCACGGCGCGAACGATCGGGCTATTTCACGTTGATCACGGCGCTCGTCGCCTTCTCTGCGCTGGTCGTCGAATCGTCGCTGCTCGGAGCCACGCTCAACCTGGTTTCGTCTCCCGTCTCGGTTTTGGCCTGGGGCGCCTTCGCGTTGATCCTCGCGTACGGGTTCCGGCTGCGCCTGCTGTTGTTGGTCGGGCTGGCCTTGCTGAGCACATTCCTGGCGGGCCTGCTGCATCAAGCGGCCGGCGGTCTGTGGATCGAGTGCTTCGCGCGGCCGGAGACGTTCCTGCCGGCGGGCCTCGTGCTGCTGACCCTGGCGTTGGCGACGCATCGCCGCGGGTACGCCGGCTTCGCACCGGTCTATTGCGTCCTCACGATCGTACTGCTCGTCGTGCCGGCCGTCCTGCTGGGCATGTTCGGCGCGCTGAGCTACCTCACGGTCGATCTGCGGACGGTCGAGATCTCGTACCAGCTGGCCGGTTTCGCGATGAGCGCCGGGGCGATCTGGTTCGGCATCGCGTCGCGCACGAAGGAGGCCGTGTACAGCGGGACGTTCTTCTTCGTGACGCTGCTGTTCCTCTCGTTCGTGAAGTGGTGGTGGAACTGGATGCCGAGGTACCTGTTCTTTCTCATCGTCGCGGTGGCCGCCGTGGCCGTGATGGTCGCGTTGAGACGCCTGCGCGCGAAACTCGCGGCGACGTGGACGGAGGTCGAACGATGAAACAGCTTGCATCCCCCGCGTGGGTCGCCGCCGGCTGTGTCCTGATCGTCGCCACCGGCTCGCTGTACCTGACCGCCGCAGCCTGGAACCGTCGCGGCGAGCCGGAGGCCGTGCTCGCGCTGACCGAGCGGGAGCTCGCGTTGCCCTGGGGACGCCAGGACGACGGCACCGCGCTCGATCTCTTCGTGGTCCTGGGCGTCGAGGCCCCGGGCACGGTGCGACGCACGGCCCGCTGGAGGCACCACGAGCTTCCGTCCGTCGACGAGCCGTGGATCGAACCGGACGAGCTTCGCCGGCTCGGGTTCCGGGTCGATCGCGATCCGTCCGACCCGGAGGCGGACGAGTACTATTCCCGCCAGATCGGTCGTCGGGCCTACGTCGTCCTCGAGTACGAGGGCGAGGCGTGGAGCCGGTGGTTGGATCGCCGGGAGGAACAGGTCCGACAGCTCCGCCGGCGCGGCGACGCGGGAGCGGTGGACCGCGCCGCGCTCGCCGACGCGGAGGCGCTCCTGGCCCTCGACCGTACGATGCGATCCCGGCTGTTCCCGGTCGATGCGGGAACGGACGCGGACGAGCTGAGGCAGCGTTATCCCGACCGCCGGCGATTCGCGGTGCTGCCGGCGGTGGTCGTCCCGCGAGTGCTGCGTCCCGAAGGAGGGCCGGCGATGCTGAGCGCGGCGGTGCGCCTGCTGGTTTCGCGGGTTCACGTGCCGCTGGCGCTCCGGCGGCAACTGGAACCGTTGCTCCCCAAGGAGACCTTCGAGGAGGTCGAAGCCCGGGAGCGCCGCGCCGCGGCACAGGGCTGGCCCGAGCCGACCCCCGCGCGCTACGGCGCGACCGTGGCCATCGGCCGCCGTCTCGAACCCTGGCTCGTCGGCGTAACCCCCGACTTCTGACGGAACGGGTTAGCCGAAGGTCGTTTCGCCCGGGGCCGCCGTCGAGGGGCGACGCACAAGCTCCGCTTGCAGGCAGTGATGGGAGGCGCCTTCGGGTTCGCCCCGCAGTCGCTTCATCAGTACCTCGGTCGCCAGCCGGGCGACCTCGACGATCGGCTGGCGGACCGTCGTCAGCGGGGGCCAGGCGTGTCGGGCCAACGGCGAGTCGTCGAAACCCGCAACCGAGAGATCGCGAGGAACGTCGAGCCCCGTTTCATGGGCGGCCGACAGCACCCCCATCGCCATCGGGTCGTTGCTGGCGAAGATCGCCGTCGGCGGCGCGGGCGAAGAGAGCAGGTTCCGCGCGCACGAATAGCCCGATTCATAGTCGAAATGACCCTGCTCGACCAGGTCGTCGTCCAGGTCGATGCCGTGCCGGTCGAGGGCCCGGCGATAACCGGCCAGTCGATCGTGGCTCTGACCGTGGTCCGGATGTCCCATGATGAATCCGATCCGCCGGTGACCGAGCTGCACCAGGTACTCGGTCATCTGATCCGCGGCCTCTTCGTCGGCCACCGAAACCCAGGGGAACCCGTCGAAAGGACGTTGCGAGACGCGGACACAGGGAATCCCGTTGTCGAGCAGGAGTTCGTTGAGACGCTGGAGGTCGGACAGCGGCTGCAGCACGAGGAAGCCGTCGACCTGGCGTTGCAGACCGATGACCTCGTCGACCAGCGTGTCGGGATCGGCCCGGCACGGGTTGATCAGCAGGTTGTAACCGTACTCCCGGCACGCCTGGAGCGAGCCGTCCTGGACCGCCGTGATGTAGTCGCCGTTCGGGTTGTCGTACAGCATTCCCACCACGAAGGTGAGATTGCTGGCGAGCTGCCGCGCCGACAGATTCGGCCGGTAGTTCAGCGACTCGGCAGCGGCGAGCACCTTGTCGCGCGTCGCCGGGCGGACGTTGGGCTCCCGGTTGAAGACCCTCGAAACGGTCTTGATCGAGACCCCCGCCAGTCGGGCCACATCGTTGATGGTCGGTCGTCTCGAGATTGGACTCCGCACTCTCCTCCACCGCCTCTCCTGGCCCGGGCCGGTTTCGCGGACGCTCCGACGGGGTGGCACCCGAGGGGAATATCGCAGAGGAGGCGGGGCAATGTCCAGAAGGAATTGACAGCGCTGTCATTCCTCCGTATATAGGGGGGCACACTCGAAACCGGGTGCCCACGGCGCGAATCCGGTGCGCGGGGGCTTCGGGAGGTAGACGGCTTGAACGACTCAGGAGGTCGCTTCGGGCGCCGCGGCGCCCTCGCGTTGTTGGTCCTGCTCGCTGCGGCCTGGGCGGCTCCGGCGGCCCAGATCTCGGACCGCGGGAGCCCGTCGGCGCCCCATCCCGCCAGCGCGGACGGGACGCCGGATTGCGGCGACACGACCGCGTTCCGGTCGCCGGCCGCGACCCGGAACTGCCCGACCTCGACCGAGGTCGGTGTCTGGCAGTCCGGCACCACCGCCCTGCCTGAACTGGCGGTGCGCTTTCCTGTCACCGACTTCCGTGTCGCCGAGGGCGGCACGCGCGACCTGGTCGTGACCTTGAACCGGTCGATGAACGAGAGCGATCCGCCTCAGGTGTCGGTCGAGTTCCACGTGGAGACCGTGTTCGCCGAGGCGGGACGTGACTACGTGCAGCCACCCCCGCAAACGCTGACCTTCGTCAACGGCGGCCCGACTTTTCAGCTGATCCCGTTGGAGACGCTGCCCGACAGCAAGTACGAGGGCACGGAGCGGTTGATCCTGCGCCTGACGAACCCCGTGGACGTGGCGCCCGGTAGGATCATGCAGGCCGCCCTGAGCATCATCGACGACGATCCGTACGATCCGCTGTTGCTGGATGACTTCGAGCGCCACCCCCATCTGTGGGAGGCCGGCGACGACGTGCGGCTCGGCAATCTCGAGGTCGGCGCCGACGATCCCGAGCCCGTCCCGGGACAAGGCGCGTTCGAACGCGTGCTCGAGGCCGCGGTCCCGCTCCGCGTCGATATCGAAGTCCAGGGCCGGCTGTGCAACCGCGGTCATGGCGTCGTTCCGGTGGTGCTGTGGACCACCGACACCTTCGATGCCACCACCGTCGACCACACCACCGTCACCCTCGGCGAGGCGTACGAGGCGCACGTGGATAGGAAGAGCGGTATCCCGCGACGGCACGTCGAAGACGTCGACGGTGACGGCGACATGGACCTCGTGTTCCACTTCAGGTTCGATCAGACCGCCCTGCCCTGCGATCCCGACGTGGTGCCCTTCGACGGTCGGACCTACGACGGCCAGCGCCTGACGAACGGTGCCGTGGATGCCGTGTTCGGACGTGATTTCGCGATCGGGCAGGACTGGAGTCCCCACGACGGTCTGAAGCTCTGGTTCCACGGCCAGGACACCGGCGACGAGATCACCGTCGAGCTGCACGACAACCGCGCTCCGGATCCCGGTCCGAGCGGCTGGGAGATGGTCTGGGCCGACGAGTTCGACGACCCCGCCGGCACGCCGCCGGATCTCGCGCATTGGGGGTACGAGATCGGCGACGGCACGGTCAACGGGATCCCCGGATGGGGCAACGCCGAGCTGCAGTACTACACGAACAGCACGGACAACGTGGCCACCGACGGCCGGGGCAACCTCGTGATCACGGCGCGGGAAGCCGATGGGTCGCTGCAGTGCTACTACGGCCCGTGCATGTACACGTCGGCGCGGCTGATCTCGTGGCACCGGGCGGAGTTCGCGTACGGCCGGATCGAGACACGCGTCCTGGTGCCGGACGGCGACAACGGGCTGTGGCCCGCGTTCTGGAGCCTCGGTACCGACATCGACCGGGTCGGCTGGCCCCGCTCCGGAGAGATCGACGTGATGGAGTACGTGAGCCGCCGGCCGTACGAGGTGTTCGGCACCATCCACGGTCCCGGGTACGCCGGCGGGGACTCGTTCGGCAACAAGTACTTCACCTACCCGGAGAGGGTTGCGGAGCGCTACCACACCTTCGCCATCGAATGGCGGCCCGACCGGATCGAATGGTACGTGGACGGCAACCTGTATCACACGGCGACACCGACCGATGTGTGGCGCTACGAATGGGTCTTCAACGGTCCGGTGTTCCTGATCCTGAACCTGGCGGTGGGCGGCTACTTCCCCGGACCGGTGAGCCCGCTGACCACCTTCCCGCAGTCGATGGCGATCGACTACGTCCGCGTCTATCAGGGACCGGACACCGCCGAGCGGTGGGAAGCGACGTTCAGGGACGATTTCGTCGGCTGGCAAGAGGTCGAGATCCCGTTCGCGAGGTTCCGGCGCGGTGAGGAACAGCCGACGGGCGCCCCCGACGACGGCCTCGACCTCGACGAGGTGTGGGGCTACGGCTTCCGGCTCCCCGGCGGCTCGGCGACCGGCCGGGTGCTGCTCGACCAGGTGCGATTGACGGACCTGGCGGCCGTTTCCGGAAGCTGAGCTCCGGATAACGGTTTCTGGATCAACGTGGTCCTTTTTCAACTGTTTGTTGGGGTGACAGCGCTGTCATCACGCGGTATGACAGATCACGTACCGAGGCATCAACCGATTCCAGCAAAGGGGGCTCGACGATGAAACACCGATGGGTATACGGCGTCGTCGCCATCGCGATCGCGGTCGTGCTGGCCGTTCCGGCACAGGCGGATCTGACGCCCTACAGCCAGGACTTCGAAGGCCTGGACATGGGCGACCCCGGCGCGCTGGCCGCTGACGGCTGGCTCGTGTTCGGGAACGTCTTCGACGGCACCTTCGGGTTCTACAAGTACGGCTACGGGCCGTTCCCGGCGCCGAACCCGGGCGGAGGCTTCTCGGCTCTCGTCAGCGGGCAGGGAGGACCGGATCAAGGAGAACAGCAGCTGAGCGTCTACAGCGACTACAACAACTTCGATCACGCCAACGGCCACCGGATCGAATCCAACGTGTTCCAGGAGCAGATCATCGGCCCGGGCGACGTGGGCCAGACCTGGATCTTCCGGTTCGATGCCAAGCGGGGCAACATCAACGATCCGGGATTCGGGAACTGTCCGTGCTGGTCCACGGCGCTCGCGTTCATCAAGACCCTCGACCCGAACGCCGGTTTTCAGCTGACCAACTTCGTGACCGTCGACACCACCGACCTGCCGGACGCGTGGGGCAGCTTCTGGCTGGCGCTCGAGATCGACGCCGGCCTCGTCGGTCAGATCCTCCAGTTCGGCTTCCTCAACAACGCGACGCTGTACCAGCCCTCGGGCGTGTACTACGACAACCTCTCGTTCGCCGTGTTCGAGCCCGATCCGGCGACCCAGGGCTACTGGCACCGCCAGTGTCTCGGCGTTTCCGAGTCCGAGGGCGGCATCGATCCCGGCCGCAACGGCCGTGGCCCCTCGGGCCCGACCGAGCCGGGGTTCGTCGACCAGCTGATGCCCTGTGCCGACGCCCGGCTGGAGGAGCTCGGCTTCTACGGCGAAACCACCTGTGAGGGCATGGACGCGGTCCCGGCCGCAGACCCGTGCGAGCGAGCGCTCAAGCAGCTCACCGCATTGATCCTCAACGGTTGCCCCGCGAGACTCCTCGACAGTACCGCGGTCGACGCCGGTGCCGAGGGGTGCGGAGCGACCACGGTCGGTGAGCTGACCCTCGAAGTTCGCGACCTGATCCAGGTCGGCGAATGCGAGCAGGCTGCCGCGTGCGCCGCGACGGCGAACGAGGGATTCGGCCTGGGCGACGGAGGCGGAGCCACCTCCACGACGACCGTCTCCGAAACCGAGCCCGAGCCCGAGCTGTTCCGCCGGGAATGGCGCCAGCCGCGCTCGCCGCGACGACGCTGACGACGACGCTGACGACGACGCTGTGATCCGGCTGCACGGCCAGCTTCAAGGCCGTGCAGCCGGAACCCTACCCCCGGAAGATCAACCACACCGCCGCGACCGCGAGGACGAGCAGGATCGACAGCGCCGCATCGCGGCCTCGCCAGCGTGGATTCGACTCGAGCCTCGCGTCGGCCTCGAGCGTCCCGTCCGTGGCGGTGGCGAAGGTCAAACCGGCGAGCTGTTCGTCCGGCTGCCGTGGCGTCAGCAGGCTCACGGCGATCAGCACTCCCGTACAGATCGCGAACAGCAGTGCCGCGAAGTGCAGGAAGTTGATGTCCGCGTACCAGTGGAGCGGTCCGTTCAGGGAACCTTTGGCGAGCTCCAGGAACAGCCTGGCGGCGCCGAGCACGAAACCGGTGCCCAGCGAGGCGATCGCACCGGCGCCGTTGACCCGTTTCCAGAACACACCGAGCAGGAACACCGCGGCGATCGGCGGTGAGATGTAAGCCTGCACGCTCTGCAGGTACACGTACAGCTGCCCGGAGATGTACTTCATCAACGGGATCCACAGCACGCCGAGGCCGACCAGCAGCAGCGTCGCCAGCTTGCCGACGACGACCAGTCGGCGTTCCGAGGCGTCCGGCCGGAGCTTGCGATAGATGTCCCAGGTGATGAGGGTGGAGCAGGAGTTGAACACCGCGGCGAGAGAGCTCATCAGGGCCGCCAGGAAGCCGGCCATCACGAGCCCGCGAATGCCGACGGGCAGCAGGGTCCGGATCAGCTCCGGCAGGGCGTGATCGGCGCGGGCGATCTGGATCTGCCCGGTCTTGACCAGGGCGGCCGCGATCACTCCCGGAATCACGAAGATGAACAGCGGCAGCAGCTTGAGAAAACCGCCGAAGATCGTTCCACGGCGCGCGTGGTCGATTCCGTTGGCCGACAGGACCCGCTGCACGATGAACTGATCGGTGCACCAGTACCACACGCCGAGGATCGGGGCGCCGAGCAGGATCCCGGTCCACGGAAACGACGGGTTTCGCCACATCTCGAAGGTGCCCGGTTCGCTCGCCGCGATCAACGCACCCACGCCCCCGAGCCGGCTCAGGCCGATCGCCGTGACCAGGACCGCTCCACCGATCAGCAGGATCGTCTGCAGCATTTCCGTGTAGAGGACCGCCCGCAGTCCGCCGAGCACGGTGTAGATCCCCGTGGCGACCACGATCACGATGGCGCCGGTCAGGAAGCTCCCGCCCAGTAGCACCTCGTAGACGATGCCGCCGGCGTAGAGCGTCACGGAGATCTTGGTCAGCACGTAACCGACCACGGAGATCACGGCCAGGTACCAGCGTGCGGCCGGCGAGTACCGCCGCTCGAGGAACTCCGGCATGGTGTAGACGCCGCTCCGCAGGTAGAACGGCACGAACAGCCATCCCAGAACGAGCAAGATCAGCGAAGCCAGGACTTCGAACTGGCCCACGGCCACGCCGCTGTCGAACCCGGTGCCGGCAAGGCCGACGAGGTGTTCGGATCCGATGTTGGAAGCGAACAACGCGGTGCCGACCACGAACCAACCGACGTTGCGGCCGGCGAGGAAGTAGCCGCTGGACGACCGGTGAGTCCCGCTCTTTCTGCCGGCAGCCCACCACGCGACACCGAAGATCGCGGTGAAGTACAGCGCGATCAGAATCCAATCGATGGGGGCGAGCTGCAACGTCGAGTCCCCGGGTTACTCGAACCGGATGTCATCCACGATCACCTCGCCGGACACGAACCCATTCGCTCGATCCGAGGGGTTCCACAGGCCGAGGATCGTGATCTGCGACAGATCGATCTCGCTGAACTCGGCCAGCGGTACGGTGAACGTTCTCCAGCCGGACCCGTCGCGACCGGCCGCGTGCTCGATCAGGTTGACCGACTGCTCGTTCGTCTCCGGACCTTCCAGCTTCAGCTCCAGCCGGGCCACCTCGTCCGGAAGTCTCAACCGCATCGCCAACGCGCGGGCCGCGCTCGCGTCGTACTTGCCGAGGATGAAGTACACCCCACCCCAGCTCTCACCCGTGAAGACCAGGCGCAGCGCCGTCCCGCCCTCCGCCTCCTCGATCGGCAAGACGCCGGATGACGAGAGACCCGGTCCGAGGGGATTGACGCTGCCGTTCTGGATGACCGCGGCAAGATCGGCGCGTAGCGCGACCGTGATGTCCGGACCGGCGGCGCCGATCTGCTCGGGATAGCTCGGCGAGGTCGGACCATCGGGCATCAGCTCCGGGTACAGCTGCTGCATCACCGGCTTGGCCTTGCGATCGACCGTGAACAGCCCCCAGTGTCCCTCGGTACCGGTTCCCTTCCACGGCTCGTCGAAGGCCTCGAAGAAGAACACGGTGACCTGGTTCTCGCGGG
>JBFKMV010000180.1:0-10373 GCA_041629655.1 Candidatus Polarisedimenticolaceae bacterium | reverse complement strand
GTCGCTGCGGACCTCCCGGGGCAGGCGCAGCAGGATCGGCACCGGCTCGCGCTCGGGGCTCTCGTTCAGCACGGCGGCGGTCAGGCCGTCGACGGCCAGCCGCAGCGTCGCGGCGAGCTGCTCCGGCTGCACGCCGGCCAGCGCGGCCTTCTCGCGGTCGACCACGAAGCGTTGCCGCTCCTGCGGCGCCTCGACGTACCAGTCGCTGTCCACCACGCCGGGGGTCTCGTCGAAGATCTGGAGCACCCGCGCCGCGACCTCGCGCCGGGTCGGCTCGTCGCCGTAGACCTCCGCGACCAGGGTCGACAGGACGGGGGGCCCCGGCGGGATCTCGGCCACCTTGACGCGCAGGCCGTGGCGCGTGGCGACCTCCTGCACCAGCGGCCGGACCCGCGCCGCGAGCGCGTGGCTGGACTTGCTCCGCTGGTGCTTGTCCAGCAGGTTGACCTGCAGGTCGGCGACGTTGCCGCCGCTGCGCATGAAGTAGTGCCGCACCAGGCCGTTGAAGTTGAACGGGGCCGACAGGCCGGCGTAGACCTGGATGTCGCGCACCTCGGGCTCCAGGAGCAACCGGTCGGCCATCTCGCGCGCCGCGGCCAGCGTCGACTCCAGCGGGAACCCCTCCGGCGCGTCGATCACGATCTGCAGCTCGCTCTTGTTGTCGAACGGCAGCATCTTGACCGTGACCAGCTTCAGCGGCACCAGCGCCACCGCGCCCAGCAGCAGCACCAGCACGACCGCGATCACCGCCCAGCGGTAGCGTGCGCGCGACAGCACCGGCTTCATCACCCGGCGGTAGGTGCGGGCCAGCCGGTCCTCGCGCGCGGGCCCGGTCGGGGCGTGCTCGGCCTCGCGGTGCAGCATCAGGTACGACAGCCACGGGGAGACCACGAACGCCACGGCCAGCGAGATCAACATCGCGAACGAGGCGCCGACGGGAATCGGCATCATGTAGGGCCCCATCAGCCCCGACACGAACGCCATCGGGAGGATCGCCGCGATCACGGTCAGCGTGGCCAGGATGGTCGGGTTGCCCACCTCGTCCACCGCCTGCACGGCCGCGTCCAGGGCCGGCAACCGGCGTAGCTTGAAGTGGCGGTGGATGTTCTCGACGACGACGATCGCGTCGTCGACCAGGATCCCGATCGAGAAGATCAGGGCGAACAGCGTGACGCGGTTGAGCGTGTACTCGAACAGGTAGTAGATCAGGAGCGTCAGCGCCAGCGTCACCGGGACCGCCACGCCGACGACCAGCGCGTCGCGCCAGCCCAGCGCCAGCGCCATCAGCAGCACGACCGACAGGGTGGCGATCAGCAGGTGCTTGATCAGCTCGTTCGACTTCTCGTTGGCGGTCTCGCCGTAGTCCCGGGTCACCGTGAGCCCGACCGTCGACGGCAGCAGCCGCCCGCGCACCTGCTCCACGCGGTCGAGGATCCGCTCGGCCACGACGGTGGCGTTGGCTCCGCGGGTCTTGGCCACGGCCAGGGTGATCGCGGGACGGACGGGCTGTCCGGGCTCCGCGTGCAGCACGTAATGGCGCGGCTCCGCGGGACCGTCGAGGACGCGCGCCACGTCGCGCACGTGGACCGGCGCCCCGTCGGGGGCCGCCAGCACCACCGCGGCCACGTCCTCCGCTCGGCGCAGCCGATGGCTGGCCTCGACCAGGACTTCGCGGCCGCCGGTGCCGATGCTGCCGGCGGGCAGCGCGCCGCCGGCGGCGCGGATGCCGCCCAGCGCGGCCAGCGGCGACAGCCCGCGCGCGGCCAGACGCTCGGCATCCAGCTCGACGAGAATCTCGCGCCGGCGTCCGCCGATCAGCGTCGTCTGCGCCACGTCGGGGAGCGCCCGGATCTCCTCCTCCAACTCGAGCGCGATCCTGCGCAGCGTCAACTCGTCGGTCTCCAGCGAGGACAACGTCAGGGCCAGGATCGGTACGTCGTCGATGGAGCGCGGAATGACGCTCGGCGGGAGCGTGCCCGGCGGCAGCGTCGCCGCCGCGGTGGCGACCTTGTCGCGTACGCCGATCAGCGCCCGCTCGGGGTCCCAGTTGACGTAGAACCGCACCACCAGCATCGCACCGGACGGCCGGGACGTGGTGTAGACGTACTCCACGCCCTGGATCTCGCGCACCGCCCGCTCCAGCGGAACGGCAACCAGCCGCTCGACGTCCGCGGCGGAGACGCCGGGCCAGCCGACCAGCACGTCGATCATCGGAACGGTGATCTGCGGCTCCTCCTCGCGCGGCGTGGAGACCACGGCCAGCACGCCCAGCAGCAGCGAGGCCAGCACCAGGATCGGCGTCAGCTTGTTGGCGATGAACGCCCGGGCGACGCGCCCCGACAGGCCGGTGTCCATGTCAGCGCGCCTCCACCGGCGAGCCGTCCTGGAGCGCCAGCGGCGGCTCGGCCACGACGCGCTCGCCCGGCGACAGGCCGGTCAGCACGGCCACCCGGCCGTCGCGGCGCTCGCCGAGCGTGACCCAGCGCACCCGGGCCAGCCCCTCGGTGCCGACGACGAAGACGCCGCGCAGCGCCCCGCGCTCGAGCACCGCCGACTCCGGCACCGCCAGCACGGGCGTCGCGGCGCCGGAGATCCGCAGCCGCGCGAAGGTGCCGGAGCGGAGCGCGCGATCCGCGTTCCCGAGCAGCACGCGAACCGTGAACGTGCGGCTGTCCGGATCGGCGGCGGGCAGCACTTCGGCGATCTCCCCGGCGCGGGCGCCGCCGGCCGACGGGACCTCGACCTCGACGGGGTCGCCCGGGGCCAGGCCGCCGGCGACGGTCTCCGGGACCTGCGCCTCGATCTTGACCCGGGACAGATCCTCCAGCGTGAACAGCGGCATCCCGGGCGCGGCGGTGTCGCCGGCCTCGACGTGGCGCTCGACCACGACTCCCGCGAAGGGAGCGCGGACCTCGGCGTAGGAGACGTACATCCGTGCCGCCGCGACCCCCTCCTCCGCGGCGCCCAGACCGGCCTGCGCAGCTTCGTGTCCCGCTCGGGCGTCGTCGAGATGCTGCTGCGTGGCCGCCTGCCGCGCGTGCAGCCGCTCGATCCGATCGCGGGTCGCCGCGGCGTTGCGTTCGGCGGCCCGCGCCGCGGCCACGGCCGACTCGGCCTGGGCCAGCCGCGCCGCGACCTCGCGACTCTCCACGCGCGCCAGCAGCGCATCGCGGGCGACCGTGTCGCCCGCGTCGTGCAGCACCGCGTCGACGCGACCCATCAGCACCGTCGCCAGCTCGGCGCGCCGCAGCGGCTCGACCGTGCCGCTGAACGTGGGGCCGCCGGGCCAGGGCTCCTCGGCGGCGGTCACCACGGCCACCTCGACCGCCGGGCCGGTCTGGCGCGGGTGTCGCGCCTCGTCGTGCCCGCAACCGGCAACTGCCGCCGCGAGCGCCAGGAAGATCGAAGCACGCAGTCGTCTCATCGTCGTTCAGCTCCCCTGCGGCAACCGGCCCACGGCCAGGTCCAGCGCTGCGGTCGAGACCGCCAGGTCGCGCAACGCCTCGACCCGCCGGGCGCGAGCGCCGGACAGCGCCGCCTCGGCCCCCAGCAGCTCCACCATCACGGCCAACCCCTCCGCGTAGCGCTCGCGCACGATGCGCAGCGCCTCCGCGGCCTCGTCGAGGGCGGCGCTGGCCAGGCGCAACCGCTCCGCCGCGACGGCCCGGTCCGCCCACGCGGCCCGCACCTGCAGCCGGATCCCGTCGCGCATCGCCCGCCGCAGCTGTTCCAGCCGGGCGCGGTCGGCACGGGCCCGGTCGGCGCGCGCCCGCGTCTCGCCGCCGTCGAACAGCGACAGCCGCAGCGCCAGGCCCACGCTCCAGTTGTCCCCGGCTCCGCCGAACGGATCCTCGTCGTTGCGCTCGTAGCTCGCCCCGGCCCCGATCACCGGCAAGCGGCCGCTGCGGGCCAGACGCAGTCCCAGCTCGGACTGGCGCAGCCGCCGGTCCAGGGCGCTCAGGTCGGGGCGCTGCTCCAGCGCCTCGGCCACCCGTGCCCCGGCATCGTCCGCGGCCGGGGCGTCCTGCGGCTCGTCGAACGCGAGGCGAGCCGCGACCGGGCCCTCGACGCCCAGCGCCCGGGCCAGCGCGACGCGGGCCACCGGAACCCCGTGCTCGGCGCGGACGCGCATCGCCCGGACCTCGGACCGGCGCACCTCGGCCGACATCCGGTCGGAGCGCAGGGCGACGCCCGCCTCGACGCGCTCGCCGGCCAGGCGCAGGTTCTCCTCCGCCGCGGCCTCGCTCTCCAGCGCGACCGCCAGCATCTGCTCGGCCAGGACCACGTTCCAGAACGCTTCCCGGGCCTCGAACGCGATCTGCTGCCCCGCGCGCTGACGCTCCAGGTCGGCGGCCTCCACGCCGGCCCCGGCGGCTCCGATCGAGAGCCGGGTCCGCCCCGCGTCCCACACGTTCTGCTCGACCTCGATGCGCGTCGCGGCGTTGGTCAACGGCGAGGGCCGGTTCAGCGCCTCGATGGCGAAGTCGTCGGGGCCGAAACGCTCCTGCCCCAGCTTGGAGGCGAACACGAACACGGGGTTGGTGGAGCGGTTCAGCTGCTCCACGATCCCGACCCGGGGCAGCAAGCCCGAACGAGCCAGGCTGCGGTCGGCCCGCGCGCCGTCGGCCGAAGCGCCCGCCGCCGCGAGCATCGGGTGGTGCGCGAGCGCCAGTGAGACCGCCGCCTCGGGCGTCAGCGGATCCGGCGGCGGCTCCGCGGCCCCGGCGAGGCCGCCCAGCGCCAGTGAGAGAGCGATTCCTGCGGCGACGACGGGTCGATCCATCCATCCGCTCCTACGGGTGCGAACCACCCACGTCTTTGAAGATGCGCTCGGGAGGAAGAGGTCACGGGTCAGCCCCGGTCGGCTCGAGGGCCGTTCGACGGCACGATGCTACCATCCTCGCCGCGGAGGAACGGCCGTGGCGACGACGTCCGACGACCAGGCGTTGCTGGAGAGCATCCAGCGCGAGGAGCCCGAGGCGTTCGAGCGCTTCGTGGACCGTTACGGCGACCGCATCTACGGCTTCGGCATGCGCGTTTGCGGCGAGCGCGAGGATGCTCGCGACGTGGCCCAGGACACGCTGTTCCAGGCCTTCCGCTCGCTCAAGCAGCTCAAGGAGCCGCGCGCGATCCGCTCCTGGCTGTACCGCGTGGCCGCCAACGCCTGCCTGATGAAGCGCCGGCGGAGCAAGTTCGAGCCCCAGCGCGAGCTGTCGCTGGAGGAGCTGATGCCGAGGTTCGACGGCGCCACCGCCGCCGAGGTCGCGGACGTCGGACCGCTCCCCGACGAGCTGCTGTCGCGCGAGGAGGCCCGGTCCGCCGTGCGCGCGGCGATCGCCGCGCTCCCCGCGCCGTACCGCGTGGTGCTGGCCCTGCGCGACATCGAGGAGCTCAGCACCCGCGAGACCGCCGAGGCCCTGGAGGTTCCGGAATCCACGATCAAGATGCGGCTGCACCGCGCCCGGCTGATGGTGCGCAAGCGGCTCGAGGAGCTCGGCCGGGAGAGGGCGGGGGAGGAGACGTCGTGAGCGCCCACCGCCACGGGACGCCGGAGTGCCGGGAGGTGTTCGCCCGGCTGTCCGAGTACCTGGACCAGGAGCTCGACGCGGACCTGTGCGAGGTGCTCGAGGGCCACCTCGACGATTGCCCGCCGTGCCAGGTGTTCATCGAGTCGCTGCGCCGAACGGTGGGCCTGATCCGCGACGCCGACCCCACGCCGCTGCCCGACACGCTCCGGGCGGAGATCCTGGAGGCCTACCGCGCGCTCCGGGAGCGGCGTTCCTCGGAAACGCCCGGAGACTGAGCCCGGGCCTCCCTTCCCGTGACCTCCCGGGGCGCCCCTGCATCTCTTCCCGTGTGGGCGGCCCCACGAGCCGCCCCGAGGGAGGCGACGATGGATCTACATGCCTGGCTCCGCATGATCGCCGGCACGGTGGTGATCGTCTCGGTCGGGCTGGCTCTGGCGGTCAGCCCGTGGTTCCTGCTGCTGACGCTGTTCGTCGGCCTGAACCTGCTTCAGTCGGCATTCAGCGGGTGGTGCCCGATGATGACGTTGCTGCGCCGGCTCGGCGCACGGGAGGCCTGAGACGATGAAGACCGGACCAACTGCGCCCGTGCCGGCCGCCCTCGGCCGCACCGTCGCCGCGTCGTACGACGAGACGCGCTCGCGGGTCGAGGCGGCGCTGGCCGCGGCGGGGTTCGGCGTCCTGACCCGGATCGACGTCCGGGAGACGATGAAGCAGAAGCTCGGGGTCGATCTGCCCCGCTTCGAGATCCTTGGCGCCTGCAACCCGCCGCTGGCCCACCGCGCCCTCGAGGCGGTGCCCGAGGTCGGGGTGTTCCTGCCCTGTAACGTCGTGTTGCGCGAGCTTCCCGACGGTCGCACGCGTGTCGAGGCCGTCAACGCCCGGGCGATGGCCGCGGCGTTTCCCGGTGGCGAGCTGGAGCCCGTGGCCGACGAGGTCGGCGAACGGCTGCGGCGCGTCCTCGACTCCGTCTGACCGGCGATGCGTTTCATCGCCGAGGGACGGACCCGTGAGATCGTCCTCCAGCGGCTGAGCGGGCTGCCGCGGCAGGTCACGATCCTGCACACGACGCGAGCCGGGGCGACCTACGGACCGGAGACGCTGGCTTTGCTCCGGGAGCTGAGCGGGATGTCCGACGCGCTGCGACTCGAGGTTCGCGAGACGTCGCCCGGGGACGACGCCGAGCCCGCCCCGGCGACCCGGCTGGTGGCGGATGACGACGACCGCGGGATCCGTTACCTCGGCATCCCGAGCGGCTTCGAGTTCCCCGCGCTGCTCGAGGACATCGTGATGGTGGCCCGGGGCGACTCGGGACTGGCGCTGCCGACGCGCCGGGCGCTGCACCGCGTGGTGCGCCCGCTGCACGTGCAGGTCTTCGTCACGCCGACCTGCCCCTACTGCGCCGGGTCGGTCCGGCTGGCGCACCAGTTCGCGTTCGAAAGCGACCGGGTGACGGGCGAGATGGTCGAGGCGACCGGGTTTTCCGAGCTCGCCGAGCGCCACGACGTGCGCGGCGTCCCGGCCACGATCGTCAACGGCCGCGTCGCCGTCGTGGGCGCGGTGGACGAGCGGGTCTATCTGGAGCGAATCCTGGCCGCGGTTTCCGCGGCGGGCAAGGGCGTGTCTTGCTGAGCCCGGGCTGACCGCGGCCGTGGCCCCGCGGAAGAAGAAGCAGAAGGAAGGTTGCTGAGGAGGAGGCGCGACGACGATGGACGAAGACCACGGGTTCCGGGTCCGGATCGAGCCGCTGCGCGACTTCGAGTTCAACGTCAAGTTCGACTGGCCCGGGACGCCCGAGCTGCGGACCGACGAGCCCCGGCCGCTGGGCGGGCAAACCGGCCCCAACGCCGCCCGGCTGATCGCCGCCGGCGTCGGCAACTGTCTCGCCGCGAGCCTGCTGTTCTGCCTCAAGAAGTCCCGGGTCGAGCCGCGCGGCGTCTCCGCGGAGGTCGCGGGAACGCTCGCGCGCAACGACCGTGGCCGGCTGCGTCTCGGCCCGCTGACGGTGCGGCTGGTCGTCGACGGCGCGGGGGAGCACGAGGCGCGGCTCGAGCGCTGCCTGGGCCTGTTCGAGGACTACTGCGTCGTCACGGAGAGCATCCGGCAGGGCGTGCCCGTCGCGGTCGAGGTCGTCGACGACCGCGGGCGCACGCTGCGCGCGGCTCAGCCCGCCTGAAGGCTTCGCGCGATCTCTTCCGGTAGCGGGAACCAGCGCAACGCCTCGAACGAGCCGCCCAGCGGCGGGTCCTCGGGCAGTCCCGCTTCCCCGCGCCGGCGGTCCGGCCGGGCGAGGATCCGCCGCGCCTCCTCGAGCTGGCGCGGCAGCGCCGACTCCGGCTCGGTGACGTGCTGCGAGCGATACGCCGGACGCCCCGAGCGGTAGCTGAGGTCGGCCAGCCCGGCCAGCGGCGGCGCGGCCCACTCGCGGTGGCGCCAGCTGCCGCGCATCGGCTCGAAGCGGTAGTCCGGCAGCAGCTTCCAGCCCTGGCGCGCGACGAGCTGGACCGCCTCGACGATGTAGTCGAACACGGTCGGCGAGATGAAGTAATTGAAATTGACCCGCACCCAGCCGGGCTTGATGCCCTCGCAGCCCCGCAGCACCTGCCGCTCGTAGGCGCGGGAGCGGGTCAGGTCGATCCCGAGCAGGCGGTGCCCGTACGGTCCCGCGCAGGAGCAGCCGCCGCGGGCCTGGATCCCGAACAGGTCGTTGAGCAACGCGACCACGAAGTTGTGGTGCAGGAACCGCTCGCCGTGGTGGACCATGAACGACACGATGCCCAGCCGCTGCGCGCGGGGGTTGCCCAGGATGCGCAGCTTGGGATTGCCGGACCACGCGGAGATGGCGCGCTGGATGAACGCGTGCTCGCGGGTCATGATCGCCTCGGAGCCGACGGCCTGCTTGAGCTGGAACACCAGGCCGGCGCGGATCGACTCGATGATCGCGGGCGTCCCGCCCTCCTCGCGCTGCACGATGTCCTCGAGGTAGCGGTGTCCCGCGGAGCTGACGTAGGACACGGTGCCGCCGCCCGGGACGGCCGGCACGCGGTTGCGGAACAGCCCGCGCTTGGCCACCAGCACGCCGGGCGTTCCCGGCCCGCCGACGAACTTGTGCGGCGACAGGAACAACGCGTCCTTGGCCACCGAGGGTTCGCCTTCGGCAGGCGGCTCGGGGTTCATCTCGATCCCCACGTACGGCCCGGCGGCGGCGAAATCCCAGAACGACAGCGCCCCGTGACGGTGCAGCAACCCGGCCACCGCGCGGGTGTCGGTCTCGATCCCCGTGACGTTCGAGGCGGCCGAGAAGCTGCCGATCTTGAGCGGCCGGTCGGCGTGCTCCGAGAGCGCGCGCTCGAGGTGCTTGAGGTCGACGTGGCCGTCCTCGTCCTCGTCGATCGTGACCACCTCGGCGATCGACTCCCGCCACGGAAGCTCGTTGGAGTGGTGCTCGTAGGGGCCGATGAACACCACCGGCCGCTCCTCGGCCGGGATCCGCTCGCTCAGGCGGTAGCGGTCGTCCAGGTCGGCCGGGATGCGCAGGTTCAGCACGTCGATCATGCGGTCGATCGCCCCGGTCGCGCCCGACCCCGCGAACAGCACCACGTCGCGCGGCCCGGCGCCCACGGCGCGGGCGATGATCGCCCGTGCGTCCTCGCGGAAACGCGTCGTCTGGAGACCCGTCCCCGAGGACTCGCTGTGCGTGTTGGCGTAGAGCGGCAGCACCTCGCCCCGGATGAAGTCCTCGACGAACGTCAGCGAGCGCCCGGAGGCGGTGTAGTCGGAGTAGACCAGCCGGCGCGGTCCGTACGGTCCGTCGATCGTCTGGTCGTCACCGATGATCGATGCCCGGATGCGCTCGATCAGCTGTTCCGTGGTGACGTGCATCCCGAGCGTCCACGAAAAGGCAGCGATGCTACCACGGAGCGACCGCGCGCAACCACGCCCGGGAGCGCGCTACGGGTCTTTTTCGGGCGTCGTCAAAGCGGACCGTTCCGATGACGATTCGCGTCATTGTTTCCCCGCCGGCGGACATCGGCGGGGTGTAGAGTCGGGCCAACTGGTTCTCTACCTCGACGACGGACAGGAGGTCCACCATGCCGAAGCGGAACACCCCACCCAGAGCTCTGCGCGACGACGAACTCGACAAGGTCCGTGGCGGAAGCCACGAGATCTGCGGCGACCCGGAAGGCGAGGTGTTGATCGAGGGCGGCTCCTCGGGCCCCGGCCCGATTGCCGAGGTCGCCGATGCCGACCCCACCGTCGGCGACGACGACAAGCCCGGCAACCTCGACCGCAACTGAACTCCGGCCCCGGCCCCATGCGCGAAGCCGACTCGGCGAGCGCAGCCCTCAAGGACCGGGGCGCCCCTTCGGCGCCGAGGCGAGCGCAGCGGGCCGCTGGTGCCGAAGGGGAGACTCGAACTCCCACCCGGTTGCCCGGACTAGATCCTGAATCTAGCGCGTCTACCAATTCCGCCACTTCGGCAAGTGGGCAAGACGCTGTAAGCTAGCGCCGCCGGAAAAGGCTGTCAAGCAGGACCGCGCGCAGCCCGGCAGGAGCGTCGAGATGCCCCGACAGAAGCCGCACCGCGCGCCTGCGGCCGCGCAGCGCAGCGTGCTCGAGTACCTGCGTCGCGAGGACTATCGTCCGCTGACACAACGGCAGCTGCTGCACGAGCTCGGCCTGTCGAAGAGCGCGCGCCCCGAGTTCCGTCGCGCGATCGGGCGCCTGCTGGAACAGGGCAAGATCGAGCAGGGCAAGGGGGGGCGAGTCTTCATCGCCCGGGCGCGCTCGCGCGAGGATCGCGAGACGCCCCGCCGCGCGGCGGGCGTCTACCGCCGGCGCCGCGGC
>JBFKMV010000179.1:0-10380 GCA_041629655.1 Candidatus Polarisedimenticolaceae bacterium | reverse complement strand
CGGTGACGTAGGTCGCCCAGTGGGGCGGGACCCCGGCCATCGGGCCGGCCAGCTCGTAGAGACCGGCGACGTCCTCGCCTCCCAGCCGGAACATGGTGTTGTGACCGCCCATGCCGCCCGGCATCGGCCTGTCCTCGGCCGTCCAGCCGAAGAGGCGGGTGAAGAAGCGCTTGGAGGCCGCTGCGTGACGGTCCCTGAGGGGGACGTTTCCCTAACCCGGGGTTAGGAGGCAGGAATGCTTTCGGTCCCGTTTCCCTAAACGGCTTTAGGGAAACGTCCCCATCTCCCCCTTCGCCCCCGGCTACCGGAAGATCCCCTTCGCCATGTGCATGCTCACCAGGTAGTGCGGCATGTCCACTGCCTCCGAGATCTTGAGGTCCCCGGCCAAGGAGCAAAGCACGTAAGCCTCCTCCCGCGTCAACCCCCGCTCGGCAACCAAATAGCCGACCATGAACCGCGTCGCCTTCCTCGCGGCCTCGTCGATCGACGTCCCGAACGCGGTGACGGCGTAGTACTCGTCGGTCTCGTACTCGGGCTCGGGCGGGAGGCGGCCGCCCTTTCTGACCTCGACCGACAGCACGACGCGCATCGGGGCCTCGATGCCGGTGCCGGCGACCTCGCCGTCGCCCTGGACGGCGTGGGTGTCGCCGATGGACAGCAGCGCGCCCTCGACGCGGACGGGCAGGTACACGGTGGTGCCGACGCCGAGGTACTTGTTGTCCATGTTGCCGCCGTTGGCGCGCGGGGGGATCGTGACCAGCAGCTCGTCGGTCGCGGGCGCGACGCCGATCACGCCGGGGAACGGGGCGAGCGGCAGCGAGACCTTGTCGTTGAAGGCGACGTGGGTCTGGCCGGGCTCGATCTTGAACGTCTTGAGGTACGGCTCGGGGAACTCGTCCTGGAGGAAGCCGAAGCCCGGCGCGATGCCGGCCCAGCCCCAGCCGAGGATCTCGATCTCGTGGAAGGTGACGGCGAGGACGTCGCCGGGCTGTGCGGTTTCCACCCAGATCGGGCCGGTCAGGGGGTGGATGGGGTCGAAGTCCAGCTTCGTGATCGCGGCGGCGGTCGAGTCCGGGGTGAGCTGGCCGTCGGTCGCCTCCTTGGTCTCGATCTCGATCACCGCGCCCGGGGGCACGCGCAGCACGGGCGGGATGGTGCGGCTCCAGCGGCTGTGGGTGTTGTCGCTGGACAGGAAATGGGTCGGCTCGGGGGTGGCGGGGGGCGCGGCCGGCCCCGGAGTCGGCGGCGGGGCCGGGCCCGCGCAGGCGACGGCCACGAGGGGCAGCGCCAGGCACCATGCAACGGTTCGAAGCCTCGGGTTCGGTCTCACGGCATCCTCACTTCTTCATCTGCGTGGCTCGACGACTCGTTCTCGCGGACTATCGGCGGACTCCTCCGCGGGTGTCAAGCCGTCGACACAACTCCCCCCTGAAGCGATCCACCGGACCCTGCCGGGGACGTTTCCCTGAACGGGGCTTAGGAGGCAGGAATGCCTTCGGTTCCGTTTCCCTAAAGCGGCCTCAGGGAAACGTCCCCTTTCCCCGACGGAGCACAGGTGCCTTCCTGCCGTCGATAGCCCGGGTTGCAGCTCCAGTCGTTTCCGGAGTATCCGAGGTGGGCGTTCGCCGGCAGCACCAGGGCGTCGCACGAGTCAACGTTCTTTCGGAAGCCGCGCTCGCAGGCCCAGGCCCGACCCGAGGAGGCGAGGTAGCCGTTCGTGGGCACCACGATCGCGACGCAGGAGTCGCCGCTCTTGCGGTAACCACGATTGCAGTCCCAGCCTCCCGAAGAACCGAGGTAGGCATGCTGCGGAATCTCGACTGCCACGCACGACGTGCCGCTTTTCCTGAATCCACGCTCGCATTCCCAGCGGTCTCCGGAAGAGCCGAGAAAGGCGTTCCGGGGCACCTCGACGGCCACACACGACCGGTCGGCTCGCTTGAAGCCGCGATCGCAGTTCCAACCGCGCCCGCTCGAATCCAGGAAGGCGTGCGGCGGGACTTCGACCGCGACGCAGGCATCGTCGACTCTTCGATATCCTCGATCGCACTCCCAGCCACGCCCGTAGGAGTCCACGAGGTAGGCGTTTGCGGGCAACTCGATCGCGACGCAGGACTGCTCGACGCGGGTGTAAACTCGATCGCACTCCCACCCGGTTCCGCGGGAGTTCAGAAAGGCGTTGGGCGGTAGCTCGACAACCGCGCAGGCCTCGTTGACTTCCCGGTAGCCTCGGTCGCACTCCCACCCGTCTCCATAGGTCTTGGCGTGAGAGTTCAGCGGTGCTTCGGCCACGTCGGCCTGTGCAGCGACAACGGTGGGCGCGATTCCCAGCAGCAGCACGAGCGTCGTCAAGGCAACCAGCAGGTCCTTGTTCATGGGTCGTTTCTCCTTCGAGACGCCGGGAAGAGGGGGAATCGTGACCCCTCGTGCGAACACGGGAACCTCCTGGCGAGTGATCTTCAGATAACTTTGGTGGTTAATCGAATCCTTGCAGTTTCCCAGCTAGCTAACTACTATAAGTTAATTCACTTGCCGCGTCAATAGTGATGTGCGAAGATGCATACAGGTTTACCAATCAAGGTTAATCAGGCCAGGGAAGGGCAACCCGATGGACGGAGGCGGCCGATGGACTTCGGTTCGGTGATCCGGGGGCGGCTGGCGGAGCTGGGACTCGAGCAGAAAGACCTGGCTGCCGCCGCGGACGTGACGGAGTCCTACATCTCCCAGTTGCTGAGTCGGAAGAAGGCGCCCCCCGCGCCGGACCGGACGGACATCTACCGGAAGATGGAGGCGTTCCTGAAGCTGCCCGGCGAGCGGCTGGCCAGGCTGGCGAGCCACGAGCGCCGGGACGAGCTGAAGCGGACCCTGGCCGACCCGCCCGCGCCCCTGCATGCCGAGGTCCGCGAGCTGATCCTGCGCAAGTGCGCACCGAGCAAGGCAAGGCAGATCCGCGCGACGTTCGAGAAGGAGCCGTTCGGGGCTCTCGAGCACCTGGTCACGCAGAAGCTCCTGAAGGCGGTCAAGACCGCGGCCAAGAAAGAGCTCGACAACGAAAGCTGGTTCCGGATGGTCGCCGAGAGAACAGGACGCAGCTACAAGCAGATGCGCGTCCTCGTCCTCGAGTTCCTGGACAGCGACGTCTTGACCGTGTCGGTCGAGCACTGTGTCGCGTTCCTGGATCCGCTGATCGAATCCTGGGACATCGACTTCGCCAGCTTCGACATGGAAATCGTGCTGAATCAGCGGCTGGCCCCGGGGCACTCCAGGAGACTCGAGTTCGTCGAACGGGAGCTCGACCAACCCCTCGACAACGAGCCGGGGTTCAAGGAGTTCCTGCGCGACCGCTCGCTGAGTGGCGACGTGGCCGAAGAGGAAATCGAGTTCCTCGGCTCGTTGCGGTTCAAGGGGAAGCGGCCTACCCCACTCTACTACTACCGTGCCTTGCAGAACCTCAGAGACCCACTTCATTTTCGCGAGAACTGAAAGTACGGCGGTGGCGCTGTGCCCCCGCGCGTCCCTGGAGAATCGAACATGCCACATCTCGCCCGTCGGAATCCTCCCCCGGCCGTGAGCTGGAAAGAGGCGGTCGCCGAGCATCGAAAGCCGGTTCTGCGCAGCAGCCTCTGGCAGCTCGGCAACAGCGTGCTGCCCTACCTGGCCTTGTGGGGTCTGATGATCTGGACGCTGAGCATCTCCTACTGGATCACGCTCGCGCTTGCCGTCGTCGCCGCCGGGTTCCTGGTGCGCATCTTCATCATCTTCCACGACTGCGGCCACGGGTCGTTCTTCAGATCGCGACGCGCGAATCGCATTACCGAGTTCGTCACGGGTGTGCTGACCTTCACGCCCTACCGCCAGTGGCGGCACAAGCATGCGATGCACCACGCGACGTCGGGTGATCTGGATCGCCGCGGCACCGGTGAGATCTGGACGCTGACCGTTCAGGAGTACCTGGAGGCTTCCCGCTGGAAGCGTCTGGCGTACCGTCTCGCCCGCAACCCGTTCGTGCTGTTCGTTCTCGCGCCGTTCTACCTGTTCCTGATCCACTATCGGTTCCCGTCCCCCACCGTCGGGAAACGAGAACGCAGGGGCGTGCACTGGACGAACGCCGCGCTGCTGGCGATCGCGATCGTGATGAGCCTGACCGTGGGCCTCAAGGCCTACCTGCTGATTCAGGTTCCCGTGATGACTTTTGCCGGCGCGGCGGGGGTCTGGTTGTTCTACGTGCAGCACCAGTTCGAAGACGTGCAGTGGGAAAGACGCGCGGATTGGGACTACGCCGACGCGGCGCTGCGCGGCAGCTCGTTCTACAGGCTACCGAAGGTGCTGCAGTGGTTCACCGGCAACATCGGGTTCCACCACATCCATCACCTGAGCCCCGCCATCCCCAACTACAACCTTCCGCGATGCCACCGGGAGACCCCGCTGTTCCAGCGCGTCGAGGCCGTCACGCTGTGGGGAAGCCTGAAGTCGTTGTCGTTTCGCCTCTGGGACGAGCAGCGAAGAAAGCTCGTCGGCTACCGCCGACTCAGGAAGATCCGGCGGGAAACGTCCTCGCCTCCGGCGCGTGGTTGAGACCGGCCGGCGGCTCACGGCACAGCGTCGACCTTGCAGATGATGACGGTCATGTCGTCGGTCTGCGGGCCCCTGACCTCGCAGCTCTTCGCCGCTTCGTACAGACCTTGCACGATGCCGGAAGCGGACTCGTGGCGATGTTCCCTGACGAACTGCAGCAGCCTGTCGGTGCCAAAGGCGTTGCCTTCGAGCTCTCCGATCTCCGTGAAGCCGTCGGTGAACATGACCACCGTCTCGTTTCGCCTCAGCGACAGGGTCGGGCCGGATGGGAACCCGCGTCCTGAGAACATCCCGAGAGGGGTCTCGGTGCTCACGAGCTGCTTCCGCACCTCACCTTCGCTGTCGAGCAGATAGCCCGTCACGTGTCCGGCGCTCGCGTAGGCCAGGGTCCGGGCACGCGGGTCGAGCCGCGCGGCCAGCATCGTCACGTAGTTCCTGACCTCCGAATCCACGACGACGATGTCGTTCAGCCGGCGCAGCAGCTCGCCCACGTCGAAGCACGACAGGGCCAGGGTCCGCAGATACGCGCGAGCCTGGGCCATCAGCAGCGAGGGGCCGAGTCCGTGGCCGCAGACGTCGGCAACGGCAAGCCCGAGACAATCGCCCGGCATCGGGAAGAAGTCGAACAGGTCGCCGCACATGATCGCGGCCGGGAAGGCGGCACCGGCGATGTCGAAGCCCGGAATGTGCGGCGCGCGTTTCGGATACAGCCGTTGCTGTACCTGCCGCCCCACTTCCAGCTCCATCTGCAGCTGCTCGTTTCGCAGGCGTTCGGTGATGTCTTTCAGCACCGATACGAGAAACGCGTTTCGACCATCGGAGCCTCTGACCGGCGAGATCGTTTGCTCGGCGTGGAACAGCTGCCCGCCCTTCTTTCGGTTCAGCAGGGTTCCACGGAAGACGCCACCGGCGAGGATCGTGCTCCACATGTCCTCATAGAATCGGGCTTCGTGCTGGCCGGACTTGAGAAGACGCGGCGTCTGGCCCTTGACCTCGTCCAGCCTGTAACCCGTCATCTCCTCGAAGCCCGGGTTGACGTACTCGATCGCGCCTTCCATGTCGGTGATGATGACGGCGTCGGCGGTCTGCTCGACGGCGCTCGACAGACGTTCGGTGTTTTCGAGAGATCGTTTCTGACGGGTGACGTCACGGAAAACGACAACCCCGCCGGACACCCGGCCAGCCCCGTTCCGCCAGGGCGCCGCACTCGCGCTGATCCACACGCCGTCCGGAACGTGCTCGCTGCGTACGAAGATCTCGACGTCCGTGACCACCTCTCCGTCGATGGCCCGGGCGAGCGGCAGCCGATCGGGCGGGTACGGAGTCACGGTGTCCCGGAGATGACAGCCGTAGACCCGCGGTCGCTCATCCGGACCCACGTCGAGCGCATCGAGACCGAGAATCCGCTGCGCTGCGGAATTGAAGCACAGGATTCGCCCCTTCCGGTCGGAGATCATGATCCCCTCGGGAAGGTCGTGGATCACGGACTCCAGCGCCGTTGTGAGGTTCGCGGATCGGGAAGGGATCATACGTGACGGGCTTGCCGGATGCTCACAGGCTCATGAGGTTGATCGGGATCCAGCCAGGCAGCGTCGCAGGCCGCCGCTCGCGTCACCGATCGTGTAACGAGACGCGCCGACTCCCGGACCGGGCGCGGTCGCTCGACGGGTGGCGCAATCCCAGTCCGTGAGGTGATCGAAGAACTTCGTGTAGCGGCGCTTGAGGATCGGGGCGACAAGCAGGTGCTCGATGTCGAGAGACCCTCCGGCTCGCAGAACCTCGCGACAGCGCACGATGAACGTAGCCAGGGGCACGAACTGCGCTGCGGATGCCCGACCGTACTTGACCCTGACGTGGGAACGGCTCAGGTTCCGGAGCTTGTTCTCGACCACGGCGCCGAACGAGACCTTGGACGGATCGATGGACCACTCCGGTTTGCGACGTCTCCAGAACATGTCGTGTCAGCGCCCCCTGGTCCGGAACGACTCGCTCGACCCGAGCCCGACCCGGACCGCCTCGGGAAGCTCGTCGAGCACACCGGCGGTCGCACAGCTATCGATACGGTCCGCGAAAGGCGGCTTCATGCTTCCGTCCCTTATCTGGTGATTGGATTCCGGCCGCGTGAGTAGAGCATTCTACTGTACCTGGTGAGTCATGTCGACCCGGAGTCCCGAGACACCGCGAAGCGGCGGAAGCGATGCCGTTGGAGCCCGGCCACGTCTGCGTCATGCCTCCGAACGTGAGCATGGTTCCGAGGCACGGCTCGGGGCATCGCACCGGAGCGCCGGGGAAGAGCGGCGCACGCCGAGCTTCGCGTGACGCGTTTCCGATCGCTCAACGCGGCTTGCCGAACAGGTCGCTGCGGGCGGTCCGGCTGATCGCGAGCACCGCCGGATGCTTCAGGCGGCGCTCGGCGCTGATCGCGAAGAACCGTTCCCGGCAGTCCTCGGTCGCGCCGATCACGCACACGGAGTGGTTGCGCGCCAGGGCGTCTACCGTGACACTGGGCATGGCGAAGAAGCCCTTCGCCTCGCCGCCGAACACCTTGAGCAGCGCGCTGTCCTCGAACTCGGCGACGACCCGCGGCCGGACGCCGACGCTTTCGAACCACGACTCGAGCGAGCTGCGCATGGCGGTGTTGTCCGTCGGCAGGAGGGCCGGGGCGCCGTCGAGCGACTTCGGGAACTTCCGCTTCAGCTTTGACGCGAGCGGCGCGGCGGCAAAGAAGGTCACGCCGCACTCTCCGAGGCGATGGTGGTAGATGCGAATCGTCGAGGGCGCGCTGTAGGGGTGGTCGGCCAGGACCATGTCCAGCCGATGGGTCGCCAGCTCGGCGACGAGCGGCTCCAGCTTGCCCTCGCGGACGGTCAGGTGCGCCGGCGGGTCGAGACGCAGCGCCGGCTCGAGCAGCTCCTTGGCCACCAGCTTGGGCACGGAATCCACGACGCCGACGTTGAAACGCACCGGGCGGTCCGCTGCCGGCTGCTGCTGCTTGACCGCCGTCAGCAGCTCGCGGCCCAGCGAGAAGATCTCGTCGGCGTAGCCCAGCACGACCCGGCCGGCGTCGGTCAGCGACAACCCGCGACCGCGCCGGACCAGGAGCTGTTGCCCGAGATTGCGCTCCAGCGTCCGGATCTGCGCGTGCACGGTCGGTGGAGCCAGGCGCAGCGCCTTCGACGCGCGGGCGATGCTGCCCTCGCGGGCCACGGTCCAGAAGTACAGCAGGTGGTGATAGTTGAGCCAGTCCATGGTCCGTATCAAATATTCGATTCAGCCTAATTATAACATCCAGACTTTCTATGTGCCGAATCCTTGGGCGCCTCCTAGGCTGAGGTCGTGGGGCGGGCCTTGACCCCGAACCGATAGGAGATCGCGCCATGGAAATCCGGCAATTGGAGAACCAGCTTCGGACCCTGATCGAGCTGGACGAGACCGAGAGCCCCGTCGTCAGCTACTTCCTGGACTGCGAAGACCCGGACGGGCCGCGGATCATCCACGAGCAGGTCACGGCCGCCCGCAAGGCGCTCGACCCGGAGCAGCGGCCGGCGTTCGACCGCGCGGTCGACCGGATCGCGAACCACGTGCCCTGGACGCTGGACGGCTCCACGCGGTCCGTGGCCGTCTTCGCCCGGGCCGGCTCGAGCCCGCTGTTCGTCGTGCTGGAGTTCGAGGCGACGCTGCCGACGCAACTGGTCGCGGATTCGACCCCGGCGGTGTTTCCGCTGATCGAGCTGAAGGACAACTATCACCGCTACGTGCTGATGATCTGTAACGAGGAGTCGGCAAGGGTCCTCGAGGTCAGCCTGGGCAGCGTGACGCGTGAGATCTGGACCCGCCGGCCCGAGCTGCGCAAGCGGGTGGGCCGTGAGTGGACGAAGCTCCACTACCAGAATCACCGCCGCGACCGCGGCGAGCGCTTCATCAAGGAGAAGATCGCGCTGGTCGAGCGCATCGTCGCCTCGGGAGGGCATACCCACCTGATGCTGGCGGGAAGCACTCGCGTGCTGGCGCGCGTTCGCAAGGCGTTGCCGAGGAGCCTCGAGCGCAAGCTGGTCGACGTCGTCCCCGCCTCGGCGCGGGACCGCTCGACCGACATCGTTCTGGCCACGCTGTCCAGCTTCATCGAGCACGAGGAGCGGGAATCCGTGGCGTCGGTCCACCTGCTGCGGCGCGAGCTGCGCCGGGGCGGGCTGGCGGTCTGTGGCTACGGCGACACTCGCACGGCGCTCGAACGGGGCCAGGCCGACCAGCTGATCATGCTCGCGGACGGCGACGACGCGGACCGCGCGCGTCGGGAGGAGCTGGTGAAGCTGGCCGTGAAGCACGACGTCCCGGTCGAGGTCGTGCAGCACAGCGAAGCGCTGGCCCGGCTCGGCGGCGTGGGCTGCTTGCTGCGCTACGAGACCCGGGCCACCCCGGCCATGGCAGCCGCACCCGCCGCCTGACGGATCGACTGCAAAGCAACGACGAGGACCGTCGACATGATCCGCAAGTTCATCCGCCTCGAGTCATTGGCCGGCCTGATGCTGATCGGCGCCGCGGCGCTGGCCATGATCCTCGACAACTCGCCGCTGGCGTGGCTCTACGACCGGCTGCTGGGGATGCCGCTGGCGATCTCGATCGGCGAGTTCGCCCTCGAGAAGCCGCTTCTGCTGTGGATCAACGACGGGCTGATGGCGGTGTTCTTCCTGCTGGTGGGGCTCGAGATCAAGCGCGAGGTGCTGGTCGGCGAGCTGTCGAGCCGGGCCAAGGCCGCCCTGCCGCTCGCGGCGGCTGTCGGAGGAATGGTCGCTCCCGCGGCCGTCTTCGTCCTGTTGAATTACGGCCAGCCGGACAACCTGTCGGGTTGGGCCATCCCGGCGGCCACCGACATCGCGTTCGCGCTGGGAATCCTGTCCCTGCTCGGTCCACGGGTTCCGATGTCGCTCAAGGTGCTGCTGACGGCGATCGCCATCGTGGACGACCTGGGGGCGATCGTGATCATCGCGCTGTTCTACACGTCGGAGCTGTCCTGGATCTCGATCGCGCTCGCCGCCGCTTGTGGACTCGGACTGTTCGTCCTGAACCGCAAGGGGGTGACCGGGTATGCGCCGTACATGCTGGTCGGGATCGTCATGTGGGTCTGCGTCCTCAAGTCGGGGGTGCACGCGACGCTCGCCGGCGTCGCGCTGGCGATGGCGATCCCGTTGCGAGCGAAGGGGCCGGTGACGGCCTCGCCGCTGAAACGGCTCGAGCACGCGCTGCATCCCTGGGTCGCCTTCATGATCATGCCGGTCTTCGCTTTCGCCAATGCCGGCATACCGCTCACGAACCTCCGCTGGCAGGATCTGCTGCAGCCGCTGACCCTGGGGATCGCCCTCGGCCTGTTCGTCGGCAAGCAGCTCGGCGTGTTTCTCGCCGCCCGTTCGGCCGTGGCGCTGGGAATCGCCGACCGACCCTCGGGGGCCGGCTGGTCGCACGTCTACGGAGTCGCGCTGCTCTCCGGCGTCGGTTTCACGATGAGCCTGTTCATCGGGACCCTGGCCTTCGACGGTGTGGACAAGGCCAACGCCGTCCGGCTGGGTGTCATCGCCGGATCGACGCTCGCGGGTGTGGCCGGCTACCTGGTCCTGCGCCTGAGTGCAGATGGAGCTCAAACGACGGCCACCTGGCGCGGCCGCGCGCGGACCTCGGCGGTCAATCCAGGGCCTTGATCCAGTCGACCTCGAGACGGAACGGGCCCTCCCGCTTGTCCGCGATCAAGAAACCGATCTGACGGATCGCGGCCGGGTCGATCGGCGGGACGTCGCGCAGGATGCGTCCGCG
>JBFKMV010000178.1:0-10464 GCA_041629655.1 Candidatus Polarisedimenticolaceae bacterium | reverse complement strand
TCGAGGGCTCCGGCTCGTCGCTGGTGAACAACCTCGACCTGGAGCTGGTCGCTCCGAGCGGCAAGGTCTACTTCGGCAACTACTTCACCGACGACAACGACCGCGACCGCGTGCTCGACGCCGGTGAGGACTGCGCGCCGATCACCAACTTCGGCGTGCCCGACGGCTCGATCAACGCGTCGCCGTGGAGCCTGCCGACCTGCGCCAACTCGATCCGCGACGACAAGAACCCCACCGAGGGGATCTTCCTGTCCAACGACGCCGACGCCGACGGAACGACCGTCGCCCAGGGCGATCCGGACCCCGCGGACGACAACCAGCTCGAGATCGGCACGTGGACGATCCGCGTGATCGGTGCCGACCAGCAGACCCCTCCGGGCGGCAGCTGGGCCGGCACGCAGGCCTACGCGGTGGCCGTCGCCGGCGGCGTCTGCCTCGGCTCCAACGTCCGCTTCGTCCAGCCGCTCTACAAGTGCAAGGACTTCGCCGGCATCCAGGTCAACGAGATCGACGACGCCGTCAACGATCCGGCGGCCGGCCTGACCGTCGCTGAGATCTCCTCGCGTACGTTCATCCAGGTCGTCGATCCGGGCGCCGACGGACAGGTCGGAACCGGTGACGACGTGCTGATCGACGAGGAGAGCGGCTTCACGTTCACCAATACCGGCGGCCTGACGTTCCTCGCCGAGAACATCACCCTCTCGCCCGAGACGGCGCCCGATTTCGGTAACGGAGCGCTCGACATCAGCAACGGCCTCGCGCTGAAGGTGGTGTACAAGGACGAGTCGGGTGGGGTGCCCGATCCGGATCAGGAGCGGGTCAACGCCGCCGGCGTCAACTGCCAGATCCAGATCGGCTTCGGCGACCTGGTGTTCGGCAACTTCGGTCTGGACTCGGAGTCGCTGGTCGACGGCGGCTGCGAGCGCAACGGCCGCGGCCAGTTCGAGTTCGGTTTCCCCGACAAGTACATGGACGCCGACGAGAAGCTGGGCTACCGGCTGGCGTTCACGATGGACGAGCAGGAGGACATGGCCGACGTCCTGGCCACGCTGCGTTGCGTCGAGGCCGACGCGGACAGCCCGGCCGACTGCCTGCCGAACTCCACCGACTGCGCCGACCCGCAGCGGTCCAACAACACCGCTTGCACGCAGATGACGATCCTCAACCCGTCGCAGAACCTGGGCTCGGTCACGGCCGGCTCGGCGCTCGCGGCGAACTTCACCCTCGAGATGGCCAGCTCGATCACCGGCGAGTGCTCCGACGACCAGTCGGCCTGCACGACGAACGCCGGCTGCACCAGCGGTCGCTGCGTGCCGCCGACGATCGAGATGGTGATGGGCATCTCGGCCAAGAAGTCGGGCAAGTCCGTCGAGTCGCTGGTCGTCTCGCGGCACAAGCTCGACGCCGACGAGGTGAGCTTCTTCTACAGCACCGACTTCCCGAGCGGTGGCGCCGAGACCCTCGACTGGAACAACGACGAGGTGCTCCAGAACCCGACCACCAACATCGGTGACTTCAACCTCGATTACCGCTTCGAGAACCAGACCTGGAACGATCTCACCGCCGGCGGAACGCGGAACCTCGGACTGACCAGCCCGTGGGACTTCGACGTCACGGACGAGGGCTTCAGCGCCGGCCGTAACGCCACCAGTGACGACGTTCCCGACATCGTCGCCTACTGGAGCGAGGACCAGAACTTCGACGGGCGCCTCAACGGCACCTGCGATTCCGATGCCTCGCGCGCCTGCGACGACTACCCCAACGACCCCGACAACCCGCCCAGCACCGGCTGCGGCGGCCTGGCCACCACGGTCTGCAACGCCGGCTCCGAGGATCGTGACGATCCCGACCAGCTGCTCAACACCGGTTGGGGCTCGGACGGCGGTTGCGGCTGGCAGACCAACAACGACGGCGGCGCGGCCGGCGGCATCTGGCACACCGGCCAGATCTCGACGCCCGGCCAGGCCACCTGCCTGTTCGACCTGGCGGCCAGCGGTGACTGCCAGTCGGCCGAGGTGCTCACGGGCAACCAGAGCAACAAGGTCGTCTGGGAGCTGCTGCTGACGCAGGAGGTCCAGAAGGTCAACATCGACGCCGACGCCCTGGGCGATCCGATCTACGAGGTCGAGGTGATGGACTGGAGCTGGAACGCTCTGGTCGACCTCCCCGACCCGTTCGCGATCATGACCTGGGAGCTCGATCTCGACCTCGACAACGAGGAGCCGCAGAGCCTGATCACGGACGGTACCGTGCTCAACCTGTTCGGCGGCGCCTACGGCGCGGTCGCGGGCGGCTCGAACGTCGCGCTGACCGACGGCTACCCGGTCTTCGCGCCGCTCAACGCCTCGCGCACCGCCAGCCAGAACGGCACGGCCGGCCTCAACCGTGAGGGCGACAACGGTTGCTTCTTCGAGGGCGGCGCGGTCAACTCCGACAACGCGTCGCTGCTCGGCCTGTCCGATCCTCCGGACGACGAGATCGACCAGAACAGCGGCGGCGGCATCGACGAGTTCGTGACCGACGCCGGTCCGCTGCGCAACTTCGATCTCGGCCACTTCAACGGACCCGACCTGCGGTTCACGACCCTCGAGGACATCTACGGCCTCGGCGGCAACCGCATGCAGGGTGCGATCGGCTTCATCGCGGTCGAGGGCAACTCCACCACGTCGCCGACCGCCGGCTTCGGCGTGGCGATCGACGACATGGTGCTGCGCTGGCGCGAGTTCCGTCTCGACAAGGACGAGACGGCGTGCTCGGGCGGTGCCTGTGCCGTGATCGAGCTCCAGACGACCAACTTCTTCGAGGGCAACGCGCTGCTCGAGATCACGGTCCTGGAGACGTCGCCCGACAACGACTGCGACTTCAACGGAACCGCCGGCGACGCCGCCGACTGCTCCGGTGACGGGATCCCGGACGTGCCGGTCGAGGCCACGCTGACGATCCCGATCGACAACGAGCGCTTCTTCGTCCCCTGCGTCAATCCTGTCGGGTTGACCTGTCCGGACGGCGTGTACAAGGGCACGCTGCCGATCTCGGCGGTGTTCGATCTGGACGGCACGCTGTTCGTGCAGCGCGACGGCACCCAGCTTCCGGTGGTGATCGCGCGTTACCAGGACTTCGACGACGGCACGGGCGTGCCTTGCCCCAACGACGTCGATTCGACCGCGCACGGCGAGGTCGAGACGACCACGGCGATCGTCTACCCGGTCGGCGACGTCTCGATCGTGTCGGTGTCGTTGACCGACAACGGCGACAACGACGGCTACGCGGACACCAACGAGACGGTCGACATGGCGATCACGGTCTCCAACAAGAGCCAGATTCCGCTGACCGGCGTCGTGGCCCGGCTGACCACCAACTCGACCAACATCGACTGCATCATCAACCCGATCGTCGCCGTCGGCGACCTGGCCGACGGTGAAACCAAGACCACCCTTGAGAAGTTCAAGTTCCACGTCGGGCCCGGCGTCAACCGCGCCGGCCAGTTCGACAACCTCACCGCGGTCTTCACGGTGACGATGTCGTCCGGCGAGTTCGACGCGCTGATCGCGCCCCGGCGGATCACGCTCGATCTGGACCTGAACGTCGAGGGCGGCGGAGCGCAAGGCAACTTCTTCGAGACCTGGGCCGGCGGCATCTCCAACTGGACTCCGGTGCAGCAGGACAACGGCGCCCGCAACAACACGGGTTCCGCCAACCTGCGCTGCCAGTACAACGACCCCGACTACGTGAACTCGAACTCCTACGGCGAGACCACCTGCTGGCTGGGGACGGCGACGGCGACGTTCCTGGAGCCGCAGAACTGGCACGCCCACGGCGACGGTGATCTGACCAACGCTCCCGACGGCGGGCGCGGAACGGACGACGAGTTCTCGCTGCACTGGGGTGTCCACTCGCAACCGGGCAACGCGGACTTCGACACCGGTCGACCCGGCCAGCTCGAGTTCATCCGCACCACCAACCCGATAAACCTCGGCCACGCCGGTGCCGGCGGGACGCCCGAGATGTCGTTCAAGCACCAGGTCAGCCTGGTCGACTACCGGTCGGTCAACGTGAACGTGGGTGAGGCCGGCGAGCGTGGCGTGGTGCACGTGCAGCTGGTCGACGGCGCCGGAACGCCGCAGGGGACCTGGCAGAAGGTCTACCCCTACCAGAACCTCTACGACGTCCAGGGCACCGATAACTACATCGACTGCCTGTTCGACCCGTCCGACGACGGCAACGACGAGGAGGACTTCTTCGATCCGGCCGATCCCGATCGCCGGCTCGGGCCGTCCTCGACCTGTTACCCCGAGCCGAGCTTCGGCTTCCAGGGCGACACCGACTACCGCAACCCGTTCAACGCGACCGCTTCGGGCGCCGGCTCGGATCCGGACAAGGTCTTCCCCGGTTTCTCGACCTGCACCGGCACGTGCGGCGGCGGGACCTGGATGGAGACCAAGTTCGACCTGTCGCGGTTCCAGGGCCGCCGCATCCTGCTGCGGTTCCTGGCCACGTCGATCGAGCTGAACGGTGTGCCCACCTACGAGCAGGGCTTCGCGCCCTTCAACCCGGACCCGCGTGACGACGGCTGGTACATCGACGAGGTCGCGATCTCGCCGACGCTCGCCACGCCGGCCACGCTGCGGGTCGACACGGTCGACAACAGCCTGCTCGACGCCTGCCCCGTCGACAACTGCGGCTCGGTGACTCCGGTGCTGACACTGGATCCGCCGTCGCCGCTGGCCACGCCGGGGCACATGGTCGAGCTGTCCGGCGAGGACTCGACGGCGACGTCCTGCGTCGGCGGCACGCTGCAGTTCCGGTTCTACCTGGACGTCACTCCGGGTGGAGGCTTCGACGGCAGCGACGTGCTGCTCCGCGACTGGACCGACAACCCGATCTACATGGACGCGCCCAGCGACTCCCTCGCCTACGGTCTGGAGGTGCGCTGCTCGTCCGACACCTTGTGCGAGGGCTTCGCCGACGAGACGCTGAACATCACGTGTCCGGATTCGACCGGCACGGGCAGCTTCAAGTCGACGGTGCGACTGGTCAAGGACAACGTCGTCGATGCCGGCGCCGGCTCCAAGACCGTCACCATCACCGCCAACTGGGCCTCGTCCGTCAAGGTCCAGGCCGTCAACGGCGATCTGGATGCGCTGCTCGGAACCGGGACCTACACCGGGACCGTGATCGGTTGCCTCAAGAACCTCAGCGATCCGGCGACCACGACGTTCAGCGACACCAACACCATCGCACCGGGGAACGGGATCTACTACGTGGTCCGCGGGAACCTGTGCAACAACTTCAGCTACGGCGGCGAGGGCGAAGCGGTCGACCGCGACGCCCAGATTGACGCCGACGGGAACGCCTGTCCGTAACCGCTGATCCGAACCACAACCACTCGAAAGGAGGGGCTACGACGCCCCTCCTTTTTTTTGTCCGCTCGGGGGCGCGCACCCGGCTCCCCCGCCCCCGCCGGGCTCGCCGGTCACCGGCGTCGCGGCGGTCCCGGGCCGGCGGTCCGATCCGGCCGCTGTGCTAGAATTCGGCCGTTCCCGCGGAGCCAGCCCATGTCCGGTCACAACAAGTGGAGCACGATCAAGCACAAGAAGGCCGCGCAGGACGCCAAGCGCGGCAAGCTGTTCTCGCGGCTGATCAAGGAGATGACGATCGCCGCCAAGCTCGGCGGAGGCGACCCGGCCGGCAACCCGCGCCTGCGCACCGCGGTCGATGCCGCCAAGGCCGCCAACATGCCCGCCGACAACATCAAGCGGGCGATCCAGAAGGGCACCGGCGAGCTTCCCGGCACGACCTACGAGGAGATGTCCTACGAGGGCTACGGCCCGGGCGGCGTGGCGATCCTGGTCGAGACGCTGACCGACAACAAGATGCGCACGACCCCGGAGATCCGCCACCTGTTCTCCAAGCACGGCGGCAACCTGGGCGAGACCAACAGCGTGGCCTGGATGTTCGACCAGAAGGGCCGCTTCGTGGTGCCGCGGTCGGCGATCGGCGAGGACAAGCTGATGGAGCTGGCGCTGGAAGCCGGGGCGGACGATCTGCAGTCCGACGACGAGACGTTCGAGGTCTTCTGTCCCCCGGACGCCTTCGGTGCGGTCAGCGCCGCGCTGGAGCGGGCCGGGATCGAGCCGGCCGAGGCTGCGCTGGTCATGGAGCCCCAGAACCTGATCCGGCTCGAGGGCAACAAGGCCCGGCAGTGCGTCAAGCTGCTCGAGGTGCTCGAGGACCACGACGACGTCCAGAACGTGTACGCAAACCTCGACGTCGACGAGGCCGACCTGGAGGCCGAGGCGTCCTGAACAAGGTGGCGTGAACCCTTGCTCATCCTCGGTGTCGATCCGGGATCCCGAGTCACCGGCTGGGGCCTGGTGGGCGGCGAGGCCACCCGGCCCGCGCTGATCGACAGCGGGACGATCCCGCTGCCGACGAACCGTCCGCTGGCCGGGCGGCTGCTGGTGCTGCAGCGTTCGCTGACCGGGCTGGTGGAGCGCCTGCGGCCGGAGACGGCCGCGGTCGAGACGCCGTTCCACGGCGCCAACGCGCGCTCGGCGCTGCAGCTGGCGCACGCCCGGGGCGTGATCCTGGCGGTGCTGGCCGGCGCCGGTCTCGAGGTGGCCGAGTACGCCCCGGCCCGGGTCAAGGAGTCGGTCACGGGCAACGGACGGGCGACCAAGCAGCAGGTGCAGGCGATGGTGGCCCGGCTGCTCGGGATCGACACGCCGGGGCCGGACCGCGCCGACGCGCTGGCCGTGGCGCTGTGCCATGCGACCGTGCGTCGCTACCGGGCCGGCGTGGACCGCGCGCTGGCGCGGCGGGGCTGACGCCGATGCCGGGGCGGGACGGGCGATGATCGGCCGGCTGACCGGACGGCTCGCCGAGTGCTCGCCGGGCACCGTGGTGCTCGACGTGGGCGGCGTGGGCTACGAGCTGCAGATTCCGCTCAGCACGTTCTACACGCTGGCGAACCACGACGGCCGCGCGGTCAGCCTGCACGTCCACACCCACGTGCGCGAGGACGCGATCCAGCTGTTCGGCTTCGGAACGGCGCGCGAGCGCGAGGCCTTCGAGCTGGTGCTGGGCGTCTCGGGGGTCGGTCCGCGGATCGCGCTGGCGATCCTGTCCGGGATCGAGGTCCCGGAGCTGGAGAGCGCGGTCGCCCAGGCCGACATCGCCCGGCTGCAGCGGATCCCCGGGATCGGGCGCAAGACGGCCGAACGGCTGGTGGTTGACCTCAAGGACCGCTTCGCTCCCAAGCGCGCCGGGCGAGGGCGGGGCCAACGGGGCACCGCGCCGCCACGGCCGGGGGAGGACCCGGGGGCGCCGGGCGGCCTGCGGCACGACGCGGCCTCGGCGCTGGTCAATCTGGGCTACTCGGCGGCCGTGGCCGAGCGGGCCGTGGGCGGGGCGCTGACCCAGCTCGGCGACGCCGCCACGCTCGAGACGACGCTGCGCGAGGCGCTGCGGAGCCTGGTCCGTTGAGTCGCTGCCGGACAGCGGCACGGCGCGCCGCCGGATCCGCGGGAGGACGAGCCGCATGAGCACCGATCCGGGTCTGCTCGACGGCCACCCCAGCGGCGACGAGCGCGCCTTCGAGAGCTCGCTGCGTCCGCGCACGCTCGACGAGTACATCGGCCAGGAGCGCCTGAAGCAGAACCTCTCGGTGTTCCTCGAGGCCGCCCGGCAGCGCCGCGAGGCGCTCGACCACGTCCTGCTGTACGGCCCGCCGGGCGTGGGCAAGACCACCTTGGCGCACGTGATCGCGCGCGAGATGAACGTCCAGGTCCGGGTGACGGCCGGCCCCTCGATCGAGCGCACCGGCGACCTGGCCGCGATCCTGACCAACCTCCAGCAGGGCGACGTGCTGTTCGTGGACGAGATCCACCGGCTGGGGCGCGCGCTGGAGGAGGTGCTGTACCCGGCGCTGGAAGACTTCGCGCTGGACCTGGTCGTCGGCACCGGTCCGGCGGCGCGCACCGTGCGGCTCGAGCTCCCGCATTTCACGCTGGTCGGGGCGACCACGCGGGTCGGGCTGCTCTCGCCGCCGCTGCGCGACCGGTTCGGGATCGTCGAGCACCTCGGGTACTACGGCGAGCCGGAGCTGCGGGCGATCGCGGAACGGTCGGCGGGCATCCTGGGCATCCGGCTGGACGCCGACGGCGCCCGCGAGATCTCGCGCCGCTCGCGCGGAACGCCGCGGATCGTCAACCGGCTGCTGCGCCGGGTGCGCGACTTCGTCCAGGTCGACGGGGGCGACGCGATCACCGGCCCCGCCGCCTCCGCGGCGCTGGAGCGCATGGAGGTGGACCGGTTCGGTCTCGACGAGGTGGACCGCCGGGTCCTGGGAACGATCCTGGACAAGTTCAGCGGCGGACCGGTCGGGCTGGCGACGATCGCCGCGGCCGTCGGCGAGGACCGCGGCACGATCGAGGAGATCTACGAGCCGTACCTGATGCAGATCGGGTTCCTCGACCGGACGCCGCGCGGCCGCCGCGTCACCGGACGCGCCCGCCGGCACCTGCTGGGCGACGACCTGTTCGGGAACGGCTCTTGAGCAGCCGGCAGCCGGCGCGTCAGAACGTGTAGCGCACGCCGATCTGCAGCGACACGCCGCCGTACTTGATCGGCCCGCCCTGGGCGTAGTACAGCCCGGGATCCAGCTCCCCGTCGGGCTCGAGCACGAAGTCGCAGACCTGGGGCGAGATCGCACAATTGCTGTTGGGCGGAGCCTCGAGCCGCGGCATCAGCTGACCGCCGTCCACCAACCCGCCGGAAATCAGGAAGTACGGGCCGAACTGCAGGCTCGCCAGGTCGACGCCGCCGACGCCGATGTTGTCGGTGAGCTGCGGCACCTCGCTGCCCAGGCTGTCGGTGCCGTTGAACCCGATGCGCATCTCGCGCGAGGCAAACACGTAGCGCATGTCCATGAACACGGCCCACTTCTTCTTGAACGCCAGCTCCGCCCCGCCCAGCAGGTGGTACTCGTAGGTGTCGCGCGCGTCGATCCGCGCGCCGTCGACGTCGCCGGACACCGTGTTGGCGGTGTCGATGAACTGCCCGCCCGGTCCGGTGGTGATGATGGTCTGTCCGCCGACCGAGGCGTCCATGCGCTGGGACAGCAGGTTCAGCTCGGCGCTGGGATCGAACCCGATCACCACGTAGCCGACGCCCGCGCCGAGGTACGGATTGAAGCTGGCGCGCGGGCGGAACCGCGCGACCAGGCTGGCCTGGATCGGGATCTGCGTCATCTCGCCCGCGGTGAAGCGATAGATCGTGAAGTTGAAATCCTCCTCGATCGGGATGACGATCCGCGGGAACTGCGCCTGGACCTCGATCTCGCCCACGTCGCCCTTCTGGTAGCCGGCCGAGCCCTCGAGCAGCCAGGTGATGTTCTTCGTGCTGCGGAAGGCGTACTGCAGGGCCACCGTCGCCCGGTCCGCCGGCTTGATCGTCAGATCGTTGAACACCGCCGAGTCGTCACGCGGGTCCTCGAACACCGCGAACAGCTGGTCGTTGTCGTCGAGCAGGAACAGCTGGTTGGCGGCGCTGCTGGGCACTTCGTCCTGCGTGTTGTAGCCACCGATGGCCACGCTGAGCCGGATCTTCTTCGCCACGTCGGCGGCCAGCGCCGGCACGGCCAGCGCCAGCGCCACGATCGCCACGATCCCCCGTCCGAGTCCCCGTCCGTTCCTGCGTCCCCTCACGCCTCGTCCCCCGCGTGCCTGAACAGGCCGATTGTTTGGAGTGTCAAGTGCTTCCGACGCAACGTCTTATACCGCGCAGCGTCCACCCCGGTCAAGCACCAACCGGACCTCGACGCTGCACCCGACCCGCACCTCGGGCGCGGGTCGCGGGCAAAAGAAAAGCCCGTCCGAGGGACGGGCTCTTCGCGAAACTGAGTCCCGGCGACGACCTACTCTCCCACACAGTCGCCCGCGCAGTACCATCGGCGCTGAGAGGCTTAACTTCCGTGTTCGGAATGGGAACGGGTGTGGCCCCCTCGCTTGGGTCACCGGGAAAAACGAACCAACTGAACGACCGGGTCGTACGAACGCTGCTGCTTCGCGTACGAGCGCGCTGGATGATATGAAGATCTGTGGTCAAGCCTCACGGCCGATTAGTACCGGTAAGCTTAATGCATTGCTGCACTTACACATCCGGCCTATCAACCTCGTAGTCTCCGAGGGGCCTTCAGCCGCCGAAGCGGAGGGATACCTCATCTTTGGGCGGGCTTCGCGCTTAGATGCTTTCAGCGCTTATCCTTTCCGAGCACAGCTACCCAGCGCTGCCCCTGGCGGAACAACTGGCACACTGGAGGCTCGTGGTTTCCGGTCCTCTCGTACTAGGAAACCATCCCATCAAGTATCCTGCGCCCACAGTAGATAGGGACCGAACTGTCTCACGACGTTCTAAACCCAGCTCACGTACCGCTTTAATCGGCGAACAGCCGAACCCTTGGGA
>JBFKMV010000177.1:0-10528 GCA_041629655.1 Candidatus Polarisedimenticolaceae bacterium | reverse complement strand
GGAGATCGTCGGCGGCGAGCTGGTAGTGATCAAGAACCGGCGCACGGTGTTCCGCGAGGCGTACGGCTGGAAGGACCGCGAGGCCCGTCGGCCGCTGGAGGCCGATGCCGTCTACTGCGTACGCTCGATGACCAAACCGTTCGTGGGCACGGCGATCCAGATGCTGATCGAGGAGGGCAAGCTCCGGCTCGATACCCCGGTCCGTGAGATCCTGCCGTTTTTCTCCGGGCCGCAAACCGGGAAGATCACCGTCGAGCACCTGTTGACCCACAGCGGCGGGTTCCCGTTCATGACGATCGGCAAACCGCTCTCGGAGTATGCCGACCTCGCTGCCGTGGCCGCCGAGGCTGCGGCCACCGAGCTGCTGTTCGAGCCGGGCACGGGGTTCGAGTACAGCGACGCGGGGAGCGACACGCTGGGCGCGATCGTGGCGCAGATCACCGGGGCGCCGGTGGAGCGGTTCATCCGGCAGCGCATCCTCGATCCGCTGGGGATGCAGGACACGATCACGCTGCTCGGGAACGACGAGGCGACGCTGGCGCGAATACCCAGCGCCTACTCCGGCGGCACCGGGTCGTGGACGAAGCACTGGGAGCCGTCCGACGCGCCGATATTTCCGCTGTTCCTCACCTCACAGAGCCTGTACTCGACGACGACGGACTACGCGCGCTTCCTGACGCTGTGGATGGACGACGGGCGGGTCGGCGAGCGGCGCCTGATCTCCGCCGAGGCCGTCGAGCGCGCCCTGGCGCCGTCCCGGCGGATCGACGACTCCCCGCAGGGCTTCGAGGGGCTGGAGGCCTACTACGGCCAGCAGTGGGTGATCCACGCGAAACCGGTCGAGGAAGGATCCCCGCAGCGGGTCGTGTTCGGTCACAGCGGCTCCGACGGCACCCATGCCTGGGCCTGGCCGGAGCTGGACCTGATGGTGCTGTTCTTCACCCAGTCCCGCGGCACGCTGGCCGGGGTGGGGCTGGAGGGGGTGCTGCAGACGCTGCTGGTCGAACAGGCGCTGGACGACCCGTCCCTGGCGGCCCGCGCCGCCGGCGCGGAGCAGCTGGAGCAGGTCGCGGGGCTCTACTGGGACGAGACCAATGCCGGGGCCTACTACGTGATCACCCCCCGGGGAAACGGCCTGACCTTCGAGCGACCGGGCCGGGCGTACCTGGTGTTCAAGGTCGGCGAGACGCCCGACCGCTACGTCCACGAGCTCAATCCGGAGGTGGCGATCGAGTTCGTCCGCTCGGAGGAGGGAGCGGTCACCGCGATGCGGACCGTGTTCGGCGGGCGAACCGAGACCGGCCCGCGGCACGTGCCCCGGGAGGGGCTGCCGTCGCCGCAGGAGGTGGCCGCGCTGGTCCGGCAAGCCCACGGGGTCGACAAGCTCCACGACCTCGGTGCCGTCCGGATGTCGGGAAAGCTCGTCGCGGAGACCCGCAAGATCGAGGGCACGATCACCAACCTGTTCGACGCGACGCGCCTGCGCTCCGACGTGGAGCTGGGCCCGGGACGGCAGACCATCGTTGCCACCGGCGGGCGGGCGTGGTCCCGCGCCACGACGACCGGCCTCGAGCAGCTCGACGGAACGCTCGAGGAGCAGGTACTGCTGAGCCACCCCGCGGTCCGGCTCGGGGACTGGACGGAACACTACGAGCAGGTGGAGGTCCTCAAGCGCGTCGAGCGCCGGGATGGCCACTCGCTGCTGATGCTGCGGGTGGTTCCGCGGGAGGCGCCGGGCTCCACGATGTTCGTCGACGAGCAGAGCGGGCGGCTGCTTCGAACGGAAGGGCTCGTGCAGGTCCCGGGCGTCGGCATCGTCGGTCTGCGTACCGACTACGGTGACTTCCGTGACGTCGGCGGAATGAAGCTGGCCTTCCGTGAGGCGGCGACCTTCGCGACCCCGTTGATCGGCCGCGTGGTCACGCAGATCGAGCAGGTCGAGACCGGCGTCGAGGTTGCGGCGGACGTCTTCTCGCTGCCGGCGGAAGCAGGGGAGTGAAACTGAGCGCCGGGGAGCCGCCTCCGGCACCCGGCTGGCGACCCCGCAGCGCGCGTGCTACGCTTCGATACTCAACGAAGTAACGGAGCGAAGATGCAGCCGTTCCTCGCCATCACCAAGGCCCTCGGCGACGAGAGCCGCGTCCGCGCCCTGCTCGCGGTCAAGGACGGCGAGCTGTGCCTGTGCCAGCTGATCGAGGTGCTGGGGCTCGCGCCGGCGACGGTGTCCAAGCACATGAACATCCTGCAGCGGGCCGGACTCGTGCAGCGCCGCAAGGACGGCAAGTGGCACTTCTACCGGCTGGCCGACCGGGGCGAGGACACCCCGGCCCGGCGAGCGCTGGACTGGGTGCTGGACGAGCTCGCGGGGGATCCCACGGTGCGCGAGGACCGTCGCCGGACCCGGCGGGTGCGGCGGCAGGACCTGGAGGAGCTGAGCGCGTGCTATCGAAGCTGACCCGGGGGCTGTCGTTCCTCGACCGTTACCTGACCGCCTGGATCTTCCTGGCCATGGCCGCCGGCGTCGGTCTGGGCTACTTCGCGCCCGGCGTCCAGTCGCTGCTCGACCGCTTCCAGGTCGGCACGACCAACATCCCGATCGCCCTCGGCCTGATCCTGATGATGTACCCGCCGCTGGCCAAGGTGCGGTACGAGGAGCTGGGCGAAGTGTTCCGCAACCGCCGGGTGCTCGGCCTGTCGCTGGTCCAGAACTGGGTCATCGGCCCGGCGCTGATGTTCGCGCTGGCGATCGTGTTCCTGCGCGGCCATCCGGAGTACATGACCGGGCTGATCCTGATCGGCCTGGCCCGCTGCATCGCGATGGTCATCGTGTGGAACGATCTGGCCCAGGGGGACACCGAGTACGCCGCCGGCCTGGTCGCTTTCAACAGCATCTTCCAGGTGCTGTTCTTCAGCGTCTACGCCTGGTTCTTCATCACGTTCCTGCCGCCGCTGTTCGGCCTCGCGGGGAGCCTGGTCCCGGTCGGCATGCGGCAGATCGCCGAGAGCGTGTTGATCTATCTCGGGATCCCGTTCCTGGCCGGGATGATCACCCGCCTCGTGCTGGTGCGGCTGCGCGGGAAGGACTGGTACCACCGCGTGTTCATCCCGAAGATCAGCCCGATCACGCTGATCGCGCTGCTGTTCACGATCCTGGTCATGTTCAGCTTCAAGGGCGACCGCATCGTGCGCATCCCGCTCGACGTGCTGCGGATCGCCGTCCCGCTGGTCATCTACTTCGTGGTGATGTTCCTGGTCAGCTTCTGGCTCGGGCGCAAGGCCGGCGCCGACTACCCCAAGACGACCACGCTCTCGTTCACCGCGGCCAGCAACAACTTCGAGCTGGCCATCGCCGTGGCCGTGGCCGTGTTCGGCATCGGATCCGGGGTGGCGTTCGCGGCGGTGATCGGGCCGCTGGTCGAGGTGCCGGTGCTGCTCGGCCTGGTCAACGTGGCGCTGTACTTCCGGCGGCGGTACTTCGGTGGCGCGGGCGACCTCCCGGGCCTCACGAACAGGAGCCTCCGGCCTGGATCGGCGGGCACTTGACCGTCGCGTACGAGCAGAACACACAGCAGTCGCCGTGCTTCGGCCTCAGCCGCGCGCCGCAACCCCGGCACACGTAGAAAAAAGTGCAGGCGTCCGTGGGCATGGTCTCCTGCCTGGCGTGCCCGCATTCCGGGCAGGTGATGATGGACCGCAGCTGGATCTCGCCGGAGCTCAAAGGCCGTCCGGGTCACCCAGGGAGGCCAGGATCGGGCACTCCTTCGTGGGAGCGCGCTTCTCGCAGGCCTTGACCAGATCGTTCAGGGCGCTGCGCATCCGACGCAACGCCGCGATCTTGCCTTCGATGTCCGCGATCTTGGCGTCGGCGCTCCGCTTGACGTGCGCGCAGCTGCGCCGCGGTGTGACGCGCAGCTCCAGCAGCTCGTGGATCTCCCGGAGCGTGAAGCCGAGCTCCTTGGCCCGGCGGATGAACACGATCCGGGCCACGCTCTCGAGCGGGTAGTCCCGGTAGCCCGACGGGCGCCGGGGCGGCTCGGGGATCAGCCCTTCGCGCTCGTAGAATCGAACCGTCTCCACGCCCACTCCCGCGCGCCGCGCCAGCTGGCCGATGGTCAGGGATTCCATGGCGTCCTCCCGCCGGAATGCAGTCTAGAGTCCGTACCAGCATACGGGGTCAAGCCGGCCGGCGCGGGCCGCCGTCCGGGGGCCCTTGACTCCGTACCACGGTCCCGGGTGGATAATGGACTCAACCGATCCACAGCGAACCTCGGCCATGGAGGTCCCGACGATGATCAAGATCGCCCTGTGCAGCGGAGGAGGCCTTTGTTGTGCGTTGCTGGGAGGCGCCCTGTGGCTTGCCGGCCCGGCGGTGCTCGGTGACGCGGTCGAGGGGGTGGCCGCGCACACCGTCGGATGCGCCAAGGCAGGCTGCAGCAAGTCCGGTTGCGACAAGCACGCGGCCGCCGGCGCGCCCTGCGCGACGCCCCCCGGCGAGATCGCCGACGTGGAGCTGACGGCGGACGAACGGAAGGTCGTCGGCTACATCGCCGACATGATCGAGGACGGCAAGCCCCCGCTGATCACCGGCGAGGAGCTGGAGCGCGAGCTGAAACTGTCGCCCGAGGCGGTCGAGGCGCTCGACGAATCGCGGGTCCGCGCGGGCGTGATGGCCGAGCTGTCGCGCCGGGACTTCGACGTGGCCAGCCTCGGCGGCAACTGCTCGAAGTACAAGGCCTGCTCCGTGGACCGCAACCTGATGAACGCCACCGGCGAGGAGCTCGAGCGCTACAAGGCGGAGGTGGCGCTGGACGGCGCCGCGTTCACCGACCGGATCGCCCCGGATTTCACGTTGCCGGATACCGAAGGCCGCCAGGTGTCGCTGTCCGAGAATCGAGGCCGGAACGTGGCGCTGGTGTTCCTGTCCGCGCACTGTTTCCACAGCCTGGACACCTTGCCGATCCTGAGCGAGCTGAGGCGGAAGTACGCCGACGAGCTGACGATCCTCCCCGTCTTCATCAACAGCGGCGACGTCGAGGACGTTGCGTCGCGAGCCTGGGAGCTCGAGATCGAGTATCCACTGGTGGTCTCCGAGGGGAAGGAGATCTCCGCGGCCTACGACAGCCGCATGGTGCCCTCGACGTTCCTGATCGACGAGCGTGGGTTCCTGACCCGGAAACTCGTCGGCTTCAAGGACCAGGCGACCCTCGACCGGGCGTTCGGCGAGCTCGTCGGTTCCTGAAGGCGCGGCCCGCGTCTGCGGTGGGTGCCCAAGACCGTTCAGTCGTCGGACGCCATCAGCAGCGTGCCCCACAGGTCCATCTGGTGCCAGGCCTCGACGAGCTTCCCGTCGCGAAAGCGGTCGTAGGTGATGCCGTCGATCGAGAGCTGCTTGCCCGACGCCTTCAATCCCATGTAGTCGCCACGGTGGGTTCCGGTGATCGTCACCCGCGAGGCGACGACGTCGCCCGCGGCGGTCTGCTCCTCGACCGTGACGTGATAGTCGGGCAGGATCTGCCGGAACGTGTCGCGCATCCGCCGCATGTCCTCGCGAGACATCGGCTCGCCGTTGAAGGTCAGCGTGTCGTCGGCGATCAGCTCGGGCCACGCCTCCAGCTCGCCGCGGTTGACCAGCCGGTCCAGGTAGGCGCGCACCGCGGCCTTGTTGGCCTCGGTCTCGGGGTCGGGCCCGCCCGGCGCGACGCAGGCGCCGGACAGGGCCAGGGACAAAACGACGAGGATCGCGAGGAGTCGTGACATCGAACGTCTCCTTTTCCCGGGGCGCGCCCGGTGCGATCCCAGGCTCGCACGGCCGCGGTTCCGGCGGCAAGCGCGCCGAACGGATGCTAGGCTCTCTCCCGTGCCAACCGGAAACGACACCTCGACGAAACCGGGCCCGGCCCGGGTGATCGTGGCCCTGCTGCCGGCGTTGCTCGCCGGTTGCGGAACGGCGGAGCCGGCGGCGACCGCGGTGCGCCCGCCGCTGGTCGAGGCCGTTCAGGCCCGTCGCGGCGGGCTGCCGCTGGAGGAGACGGTGCACGGCATCGTGCGCGCGGAGAACCAGGTCGCGGTGCGGCCGGAGATCTCGGCTCCCGTGGCCGAGGTGCTGGTGCGCAGCGGCGAGGCGGTCGGGCGCGGCCAGGTGCTGGTCCGGCTGCGCGACGACGAGCTGCGGGAGCAGCTGCGCCGGGCCGAGGCCGACGTCGGGGTCGCCGAGGCCAACGCCGCCGAGTCGCGCGCCCGCACGGCGGAGCTGGAGGCCCGCGTGCGGCGGCTGAGCAGCCTGGCCGCCGAGGACCTGGTCAGCCCGCAGGAGCTGGAGACGCTGGTCGCACAGCTCGACGCCTCGCGCGCCGGATCGCGCGCGGCCGAGGCCCGCGTGGCGCAGGCCCGCGCCGCGGTCGACGAGCGCCGCTCGGCGCTGGACAAGACGCGCGTGCGCTCCCCGGTGGCGGGACGCGTCGGCGAGCGCCGGGCCGAGGTCGGCATGCTGGCCCGTCCGGACAGCGTGCTGTTCAACGTCGGCCGGCTGGAGCGGGTGATCGTCGAGGTCACGTTGACCGAGGAGATGCTCCAGAACGTGCGCCCCGGACAGCCCGTGCTGGTCCGCCCGCGCGGCTCCGGCGCCGAGACGATCGAGGCGACGCTGACGCGCCTGTCGCCCTTCCTGGCCGAGGAGAGCTTCACCGCGGTGGGGGAGGTCGACGTCGACAACCCGGACGGCCGGCTGAGCCCCGGGATGTTCGTCGGCGTGCGGATCCTCTACGGGACGAGTGAGGAGGCCACGCTCGTCCCGACCAGCGCGCTGTGGGAGGACCCCCGCTTCGGCGACCGCGGCGTGTTCGTGGTCGACGACGCGGACGGGCTCGAGGCGCCCGCCGCCGGGCGCGCCGAGAACCCGGAGCGCTCGCGACGGGTCGCCTTCCGCCGGGTCGGCGTGCTGGCCGAGGGGCGGGGCCGCGCCGGCGTCGCCGGCGTCGCCGAAGGCGAGTGGGTGGTGATCGCGGGCCAGCACCTGCTGCGCCGCAGCATGCAGGACGAAGCGGCCGCGGAGGCCGGCGCCGGCGGCAGCACCGAGGCGCGGATCCGGCCCACGACGTGGGAGCGGGTCTCGGCGCTCCAGGACCTCCAACGCGAGGACCTGTTGAGCGGGTTCCTGGACAAGCAGCAGCGCGTGGCGCGGGCGCTGGGCGCGGAGATCCCGGAGAGCGAGAGCGTGGTGCAGCAGGCGCTCGCGGGCGAGGCGGCTGCGGGGGATCGCTGAGTTGGCCTCGATCACGACGGTTTCGATCCGCCGGCCCGTCGCCACCGCGATGGTCTACCTGATCCTGCTCGTCCTCGGCGTGGTCTCGTTCCGCAGCCTGCCCGTGGACCTGCTGCCGCAGGTCGAGTTCACGCAGCTCACCGTGCGGGTGCGCTACCCCAACGTCGGTCCCGAGGAGGTCGAGCGGATCATCACCGACCCGATCGAGAACGTGGTGGCGGGGCTGCCGAACCTCGAACGGGTGACCTCGCAGTCCGAGGAGGGATCGAGCCGCGTGACGCTGGAGTTCGCGCGCGGCACCGACATCGACGAGGCGGCCAACGATCTGCGGGCGGCCCTGGACGGACTGCGCGACGAGCTGCCGATCGAGGCCGACACCCCGCAGATCTTCAAGCTCGACCTGGACCGCATCGAGGTGGTCAGCCTCGCCGTGACCTCGACCCGCAACCTGGCCGAGCTGACGCAGATCCTGGAGCAGGAGCTGGCGCGGCGATTCGACCAGATCCCCGGCGTGGGCGCGATCGACATCCGCGGCGGCGTGTACCGCGAGATCCGCGTCGAGCTGGACCGCGACCGGCTGCGCGCCTCCGGGCTGACCGCGCTCGACGTGCAGGCGGCGCTGGCGCGCGAGAACGTCACGCTGCCGACCGGCACGGTCAAAAGCGGTTTCGAGGATCTGTACGTCCGCGCGCTCGGGGAGTACCGCGACCTCGACGAGATCGCGTCGACGGTCATCGCGCGCCCCGGCGGCCGCCCGGTCCGGGTGCGCGACGTGGCCGAGGTCCGGGACGCCTACGAGGACGTGCGCTACATGGTCGAGATGAACGGCGTGCCCGCGATCAGCCTGGGGATCCAGAAGCAGAGCGGCGCCAACACCGTGGCGGTGGCCGAAGCGGTGCGCCGCGAGGCGGAGCGGATCAACGCCGAGCGCGGCGAGCTCCAGCTGACCGTGGTCGTCGATCAGAGCGACTTCATCCGGCAGTCGATCGACTCGGTGCGCAGCTCGGCGATCTGGGGCTCGTTGCTGGCGCTGCTCGTGCTGTACGTGTTCCTGCGCAACCGTTCCAGCACGGCGATCATCGCACTGTCGATCCCGATCTCGGTGATCGCGACGTTCGGCCTGCTGTACTTCGGCGGCTCGACACTGAACCAGATGACGTTCGGCGGGCTGGCGCTGGGGGTCGGCCTGATCGTGGACAACGCGATCGTGGTGCTGGAGAGCATCGTGCGGCGCCGCGAGGAGGCCGGCGATTCGAAGCTGGAGGCGGCCCGCATCGGCGCCCACGAGGTGGCCGGCGCGATCGTCGCCTCGACGCTGACCACCTGCGTGATCTTCCTGCCCGTGGTGTTCGCACGCACCACCAGCGGGGCGTTGTTCCAGGCCCTGGCGCTGGTGGTGGTGTTCGCGCTGGCCTGCTCGCTGTTCGTGGCGCTGACGCTGGTGCCGATGCTGGCGGCGCGCTTCCTGCGCCTGCACCCGCGCCGGGCCGGCGAGCGGTCCAGCACCGGACGGCTGTTCGAGCGGATCGAGGGCTGGTACACGGAGCGCTTGCGCGGCGTGCTGGGGCGGCGCGGCCGGGTGTTCGCCGTCACCGGCGTGCTGCTGCTGATCGCGGTCGCGTTCTGGCCGCTGATCCCGGTGGAGCTCGCGCCCCAGACCGACGCCGACGAGATCGACATCCAGCTGGAGATGGCCCGCGGCACCAACATCGCCGTGGTCCGGGCCCACGTCGACGAGCTGGAGGATCGCGTGCGCGAGGTGGTGCCGGCGCGCGACGTGCACCTGTTCTCGACCGAGATCCGCGGCGACAACGCCGCCGTCGAGCTGAAGCTGGTGCCGCAGGGGCGGCGCTCGATGACCAGCTCGCGACTGGCCGATCTGGTCCGTCGCGAGGTCGACGGCGAGGTGCCGGGCGGCGAGCTGGACGTCGAGGCACAGCAGGGACTGTGGATGCTCAACCGCGTGTTCAGCTCGGGAGGCGGCGGCAACGCGCTGGAGCTGGAGCTGCGCGGCTGGGACCTCGACCAGGCCGACCGCATCGCCGACGAGATGCGCCGGCGGATCCAGCGCCTGCCGGGAATCACCGACGTGCGGGTCAGCCGGCGCGAGGGGCAGCCCGAGCAACGGCTGGTGCTCGACCGCGAGCGCATCGCGCACCTCGGCCTGTCGGTGCGCGAGGTCGGGCTGACGCTGCTGGCCAACGTCGCCGGCGTCGAGGCCGGTCGGTTCCGCGAGGGCGGCGACGAGTTCCCGATCACGGTGCGGCTGCGGCCGGGCGACCGGCTGACCGCGGGCGACCTGGACGGGGTGGCGCTGCGCACGCCGGCCGGCGCGGTGGTTCCGCTGTCCAACCTGGTCGAGCGCCGTCGCGCGCGCGGCCCGGTCGAGATCGACCGCGTCGACGGTCAGCGGGTGACCTACGTCACCGCGAACCTGGAGAGCGGCGTGGCGCTGGGGGACGCCGTGGAGGCGATCCGCGCCGAGCTGGCGGGCCTGCCGCTGCCTGCCGGCTACTCGTTGCTCTACGGCGGCCAGTACGAGGAGCAGCAGGCGGCGCAGCGCGATTTCACGATCGCGATCCTGATGGCGCTAATCCTCGTATACATGATCATGGCGGCGCAGTTCGAACGCTTCGTCGATCCGCTGGTGGTGATGCTGTCGGTGCCGGTGGCGCTGGTCGGGGTCGTCCCGGCGCTGCTGCTCACCGGAACGACGCTCAACATCCAGAGCGTGATGGGCCTGGTGATGCTGATCGGCATCGTGGTCAACAACGCGATCGTGCTGGTCGACGCGATCAACCTGCTGCGGCGCGAACGCAGCATGGACACCTTCGAGGCCGTGGTCGAGGGGGCGCGGCTGCGGCTGCGCCCGATCCTGATGACGACGGCGACGACGGTGCTGGGGCTGCTCCCGCTGGCGCTCGGTCTGGGCGTCGGGGGCGAGATCCAGGGCGCCCTGGCGCGCGTGGTCGTCGGGGGACTGCTGGCCTCGACGCTGGTCACGCTGGTGCTGATCCCGGCGGCCTACGTCACGGCGGCGCGCCTGACCGGCCGTATCGAAACCCTGATTCCCCGGGAGGCCACGAGATGACGGAACCCAGTCCGAGCAGACCCCTGCGCCTGTGGCCGGGAGTGGCGATCGTCGCCCTCCAGCTGATCGCGTTCTACGTGCCGGGCTACCTCGCGCCGGCGTCGCCGGCGATGTTCTTCGGGATGATGGGCTCGTTCACGGTCGGCACACTGCTGCTGTTCATCTGGTGGCTGTTC
>JBFKMV010000176.1:0-10701 GCA_041629655.1 Candidatus Polarisedimenticolaceae bacterium | reverse complement strand
TGCGACGACGCCGACATCTGCACCGACGACGCGTGCAACGAGGACAGCAACGCCTGCGACAACGTGTTCGACCCGACCAACGATCCGTCGTGCGTGATCGCCGAGTGCGGCAACGGGGTCCTCGAGGAAGGGGAGCAGTGCGACGATGGGAACGTCCTCGACGGTGACTGCTGCTCCAACACCTGCATGTTCGAGGCGGCGGGATCGACCTGCGACGACGGCCAGTTCTGTACGCTGGAGGACGTCTGCGACGGCGCGGGCCTGTGTAGCGGCGACGTGCCCAACACGTGCGACGACGGGGTGGGCTGCACGGTCGATTCCTGCGACGAGGCGCAGGACACCTGCGTCAACACGCCCGACGACGCGGCCTGCGACAACGGGCTGTTCTGCGACGGAACGGAGACCTGCGACGCCGTGCTGGACTGCCGGCCCGGCACGCCGGTCAACTGCGACGACGCCGACATCTGCACCGACGACGCGTGCAACGAGGACAGCAACGCCTGCGACAACGTGTTCGACCCGACCAACGATCCGTCGTGCGCGCTTCCGGTCTGCGGCAACGGCGTGCTCGAGGAGGGCGAGCAGTGCGACGACGGCAATACCGCGGACGGCGATTGCTGCTCGGCGAACTGCACGTTCGAGGCGGCGGGCTCGCCGTGCGACGACGGCTTCTTCTGTAACCTCGAGGAGACGTGCGACGGCGAGGGCACGTGCGGCGGCGGCGTTCCCAACGCCTGCGACGACGGGATCGGTTGTACCGAGGACTCGTGCAACGAGGCCGACGACCGTTGCGTGAACACGCCCGACGACGCGCGTTGCGACGACGGACTGTTCTGTAACGGCGAGGAGTCGTGTAGCGCGCAGGACGACTGCCAGGCCGGCACGCCCGTGGACTGCGACGACGCCGACATCTGCACGGACGACGACTGCAACGAGGAAACCAACACCTGCGACAACGTGTTCGACCCGACCAACGATCCGACCTGCGCCGGAGCCTGCCCGGATCTCGACGCCGACGGCTTTGCCGACTGCACCGGCTCGACGTGCGATCCGACCGGGCTCGAGTGCGGCGACTGCGACGACAACGATCCGTTGATCAACCCGGCGGCCCCGGAGGACTGCACCAACGGCCTCGACGACGATTGCGACGGCGCGATCGACGCCCAGGACCCGGACTGCGAGGGTTGCCTGGACGCGGACGGGGACGGCTACTCGCCGGAGGGCGGGGACTGTGGCCCGGTCGACTGCAACGACGACGACCCGGCGATCAACCCGGGCGCTCGCGAGATCTGCGACGACGGGATCGACAACGACTGCGACGGGTTCATCGACGGCGCGGATTCCGACTGTGCCGTGTCCCACGCGCTGAACGTGCACCACGTGCTGGCGCCGCCGTTCGTGCGGCTGCGCGGGGACGAGCCGGTCACCGGTCAGGTCAAGGTGTTCGTGCGCAACCTCGGCGACGCGATGGCGAAGACCCGGGTCCTGCTGACCAGCGATCCGGCCGACGGGGTGCGGATCGTCCCGCTCGGCGCCGAGATGCGGAACATCAAGCCCGGGACCCAGGAGAAGTTCACGTTCCTGGTGACGTTCACGCGCCCCGTGCTCGGGGACCGGGACCGCATGCTGGTCCACTTCACGGCCGTGGCGGTGGACGACGAGGGTCGCCGCTCCAGCCCCGGCTCGCCGCAGCGCGACACGCTGGTGCTGGCCTGGGAGGATCCCCAGGGGCGGAGCCACGACAACACCGGCCAGGATCACAAGGGACGACGACCGGTCAAGAAGTAGACGCGTCAACTACGAAGCGGCCGGCCATGGAACGAGCCGGCCGCCGCTTCCACCCCAGCCCGGGGCGCCCGGCGCCCCGGGCACTTCCGCCTCATCGGTCGGTCAACCCTTGCTGCGGAAGCAGCTCGTGAGGTGGTCGTCCACCAGCCCGACCGCCTGCATGAAGGCGTAGCAGATCGTCGGGCCGACGAACTTGAACCCGCGGCGCTGGAGGTCGCGTGACAGCGCGTCGGACTCCGCGGTGCGCGCCGGGATCTGCTTCATCGAGCGCCGGCGTCTGTGGATCGGTTTGCCGCCGACGAACGCCCAGACGTAGGCGTCGAAGCTGCCGAGCTCCCGCTGCACCTCCAGAAACGCCCGGGCGTTGGTGACCGCCGCTTGGAGCTTGAGCCGGTTGCGCACGATGCCGGCGTCGCCCAGCAGCCGGCGCACGCGGGCCGCGTCGTAGCGGGCGACCTTGCGCGGATCGAAGCGATCGAACGCGCGGCGGTAGTTGTCGCGCTTGCGCAGGATCGTGCTCCAGCTCAGCCCGGCCTGGGCACCCTCCAGGATCAGGAACTCGAACAGCGTGCGGTCGTCGTGGACCGGCACGCCCCATTCCTCGTCGTGATACCGGATCATCAGCGGGTCGTGTCCGGCCCAGCCGCAGCGTTTTCTGCCCGTGGAGCCCACGTCAATCCCTCTCCGGAACCGGCGCCGACCGTTCGCGTATACTCTGCCGCCGATCCTCAGTCCGGAGTAGAGATGATGCATCGAGATCCGTCGTTTCGGAACCCGAAAACGTGGTCGCTGGCGGCCCTGCTGATCGCGGCGCTCGCCGGCTGCGCCACGGTCGCCACCGTCCCCGCTCCGCCGCCGACGCCCACGGGCGACGTGGTGGAGACCCTGCACGGGGTCGAGATCGCCGACCCCTACCGCTGGCTCGAGGACCAGGAGAGCCCCGAGACCCGGGCCTGGATCGAGACGCAGAACGCCTACACCGATACGGTCCTCGATCCGCTACCGGGCCAGCAGGCGTTGCGCGAACGCTTCGCCGAGCTGCTCAAGATCGACGTCGTCACGACTCCCACCGCGCGCGGCGGCCGGTACTTCTTCTCCAAGCGCGGCGCCGACCAGGACCTCTACGTGATCTACGTGCGGGAGGGGATCGACGGCGAGGACCGGGTGCTGATCGACCCCCACCCGTTGAGCGAGGACCACACCGTCAGCGTCAACCTGATGGACGTCTCCGACGACGGCACGCTGCTGGCGTACGGCGTGCGCGAGGGAGGCCAGGACGAGGTCACCGTGCGGTTCCACGACGTCGACCGCGGGCAGGACCTGCCCGACGTCCTGGCCAAGGGCCGCTACTTCGGCGTCTCGATCGCCCAGGACAAACGCACGCTGTACTACACGCGGCACGGCGAGGCGGGCCCCCGCGTCTACCGGCACGTCGTCGGCGACGATCCGGCGAAAGATCGCATCGTGTTCGGCGAGGGGTACGGTCCGGACAAGATCCTGTTCGCCGGGCTCTCGGAGAACGGACGCTACCTCGTCGCGCACGTGCTGTACGGCTCGTCGGCCGACAAGACGGAGATCCACGTCAACGATCTGCGCGGCAAGCGCGGGTTTCGGCCGGTGGTGACCGACGTCGACGCGCGGTTCTTCGCCACCGTGGCCGGCGACACGCTGGTCATCCGCACCAACTGGCAGGCCGAGAACGGACGCATCCTGGCCGTCGCGGCGGGCAACCCGTCCCGCGGCGCCTGGCGCGAGATCGTCCCCGAGCACGACCAGCGCGTGATGGAGGGCTTCTCCGCGGTCGGCGGACGGCTGTTCGTGCAGTACCTCGACGACGTCAAGTCGCACCTCGAGGCGTTCGACCTCGCCGGCAACAGCATCGGTGCGATCCGCTTCGACACGCTGGGCACGGTCGGCTCGGTCAGCGGCCGCTGGGACGCCGACGAGGCGTTCTTCCGCTTCGAGTCGTTCCACGTGCCGGACACCGTCTACCGCTACGTGCCGTCCACCGGCGAGCGCCAGATCTGGACGCAGCTCGACGTCCCGATCGACGCCGAGCGCTTCGAGGTCAAGCAGGTCTGGTTCACGTCCCGGGACGGCACGCGGGTGCCGATGTTCCTGGTGCACGAGCGGGGCGTGGCGCTCGACGGCTCGAACCCGACGCTGCTGACCGGTTACGGCGGCTTCACGGCCAGCCTGACCCCGTCGTTCTCGTCCTCGGCGCTGGTCTGGGCCGAGCAGGGCGGGGTCTACGCGGTGGCCAACCTGCGCGGCGGCGGCGAGTTCGGCGAGGCCTGGCACCGCGCGGGCATGCGCGAGAACAAGCAGAACGTGTTCGACGATTTCATCGCGGCCGCCGAGTGGCTGATCGACAACAAGTACACCCGCCCGGACAAGCTGGCGATCCGCGGCGGGAGCAACGGCGGCCTGCTGGTCGGCGCGGTGATGAACCAGCGGCCGGAGCTGTTCGGCGCGGTGATCTGCTCGTACCCGTTGCTGGACATGCTGCGCTACCACCAGTTCCTGGTGGCGCGCTACTGGGTGCCGGAGTACGGCTCGTCCGAGGACCCGGAGCAGTTCCGCTACCTCAAGGCATACTCGCCCTACCACAACGTGACGCCCGGTACCGGGTATCCGGCGGTGCTGTTCATCAGCGGCGACGGCGACACGCGCGTCGCGCCGCTGCACGCGCGCAAGATGACGGCGCTGGTGCAGGCGGCCAACGGCGGGGAGCGGCCGGTGCTGCTGCGCTACCACATCAAGGCCGGCCACTCCGGCGGCAAGCCGATCAGCCAGACGATCGACGACCTGACGGAAAGCTACAGCTTTCTGCTCTGGCAGCTCGGGGAGCTCTGAGCCGCACGACCGTCCGCGAAACGGCGCGCCGCGGCGCCGTCCCGGGCGGTCGCGGGACCGATCGCAGGTGGTCCCGGCGCTGCGGGAACAGGAACAGCGGCACGCGGAAGCCCCTCACGAGCCCGCCGCCAGCGGTCGAGCCGCGCGGCCCCGCACCAGCCGCAGCAGCTCCGCGCAACGCTTCCGCTCGGCGTGTTTGATCGCACGCCGCGCGAAGAACCCGTCGCCGAGCGACAGGTCCGGCGCGGAGTCGAGCAGCAACCGCACCGTCTCGGTGTGCGCCGCGCAGCCCGGCCACGCATAGTCGATGTCCCACGCGCCGCCGACCGCCTCCACCAGGATGTCCGGCGTCCCGCGCGGGTCCACGCCGTGGTCGAGCAGCAGGCGCACCAGCTCGGGATTCCCGTAACCGGCCGCCATCAGCAAGGCGCGGCGGCCCGCCTCGCCCTCGACGCTCGCGCCGCCGTCCAGCAGCGCCTGCGCCGCGCCGTTCTGTCCGTGATGGATCGCGTGCACCAGCGGGGCCCAGTCGTTGGAGCCGACGGGGCGATCGGGATCGCAGCCGGCGGCCAGCAGCCCCTCGACGGTCGTCCCATGACCGTTGCGCGCCGCCCAGACCAGCGGCGTGAAGCCGGAGCCGTCGGTCAGGTTCGGGTCGGCGCCCTGCCCGATCAGCGCCAGCGCGTCGGTGGTGCGTCCCTCGGCGGCCGCAGCGGTGAGCGCGGTGTCGGGATGCGCGTGACAACCCGCCAGCAGCAGTGGCAGTGCCAGCGGCAGGACTCGAAAACAGGCCATTTCCCCGTCTCCCGGTGCCCCGTGGCGGCGCCCGCTCCGGTCGTTCCGTCAGAAGGTACGGCAAAGTACTTTAAAATGCAAAGTAAAAGTAAACCGAAACCGGTTCAGCCCGTATAATCCCGGGCATTCGGGACACGGCGGAGGATCTGGCATGACGGGCGCCCCGGCCCGGCGGCGCAATCCCGCGACGCTGCGGTCGATCTCGATGCTGCTGACGCTCCCCGCGCTCCCGGCGGGGCCGCCGCGGTGAGCCCGCACGCCGCGCTGGAGGCGTTCCACCCCACCGTCCGCCGGTGGTTTCTCGAGCGGCTGGGCCAGCCCACGCCGCCGCAGGTCGAGGGCTGGCCGCGGATCCGCAGCGGCCGGCACGTGCTGATCGCGGCGCCGACCGGCAGCGGCAAGACGCTGGCCGCGTTCCTGTGGGCGATCGACGAGCTGTTGCGCGACGGGACGGAGCTGGTCGACGAGACGCGGGTGCTGTACGTCTCCCCGCTCAAGGCGCTGGGCAACGACGTGCGCAAGAACCTGGAGCAGCCGCTGGAGGAGCTGGCGGCGCTGGATCCGGCGTTTCCCGGGCTGCGCGTGCTGGTGCGCAGCGGCGACACGCCGCAGCGCGAGCGGCAGGCGATGCTGCGCCGGCCGCCGCACATCCTGGTCACCACGCCCGAGTCGCTCTACATCCTGCTGACCAGCCAGGGCGGACGCGAGATGCTGCGCAGCGTGCGCACCGCGATCGTGGACGAGATCCACGCGGTGGCGGGCGACAAGCGCGGCGCGCACCTGACGCTGTCGCTGGAGCGCCTGGACGGCCTGGTCGAGGGCCGGCTCCAGCGGATCGGCCTGTCCGCGACCCAGAAGCCGATCAGCGACGTCAGCCGCCTGCTGACCGGCGCCGGCCGCGAGTGCGACCTGGTCGACATCGGCCACCGGCGCGACCTCGACCTGGCACTGGAGATCCCGGAGTCGCCGCTCGAGACGGTGTGCTCGCACGAGACCTGGGACGAAGTGGTCCGGCGGATGGCCGAGCTGATCGAGCAGCACCGCACCACGCTGGTGTTCGTCAACACCCGCAAGCTCGCCGAACGTGTCGCCGCGCGGTTGACCGAGGCGCTGGGGTCGGAGCAGGTCACCAGCCACCACGGCAGCCTGTCCCGCGAGCGGCGCCTCGACGCCGAGGAGCGGCTCAAGCAGGGCCGGCTCAAGGCGCTGGTGGCCACCGCGTCGCTGGAGCTGGGAATCGACGTCGGCGACGTGGACCTGGTGATCCAGGCCGGCGTCAACGCGTCGATCGCGCAGTTCCTGCAACGCGTCGGCCGCAGCGGCCACACGCTCTCGCGCACGCCCCGGGGGCGCATCTTCCCGCTGACCCGCGACGAGCTGGTCTGCGCGACGGCGCTGCTGGACGCCGTGCACCGCGGGGAGCTGGACCGCACGCCGCAGCCCGGCTGCCCGCTGGACATCCTGCTGCAGCAGATCGTGGCCGAGTGCGTCGCCGGACCGTGGGACGAGGAAGCGCTGTTCGAGGCGTTCCGCCGCGCCTGGCCCTACCGCGAGCTGACGCGGCGGCAGTTCGACGACGTGGTGGCGCTCCACACGGGCGGCCGCGCGGCGCTGCTGCACCGCGACGGCGTGAACCGCAGGCTGCGCGCCACCAAGCGTGCGCGGATCACCGCGCTGACCTCGGGCGGCGCGATCCCCGACACCGGCGAGCACCGCGTGCTGCTGGAGCCGGAGGGGATCCAGATCGGTTCGCTGGACGAGGACTTCGCCATCGAGGCCAGCGTCGGCGACATCTTCCAGCTCGGCAACGCCTCCTGGGAGGTGCTCAAGGTCGAGACCGGCGTGATGCGCGTGGCCGACGCGCACGGCGCCCCGCCCACGCTGCCGTTCTGGTTCGGCGAGGCGCCGGCGCGCACGCGCGAGCTGTCGGCGGCGATCGCGCGCATCCGCACCCACGGAACCGACCCGGCGTGGCTGACCGGCGAGGTCGGGCTGCCCGAGGGCGCGGCGACCCAGCTCTCCGAATACCTGCGGGAAGGCGAGCAGGCGCTGGGCGCGATCCCGACGCCGGACCGCGTGGTGCTGGAGCGCTTCTTCGACGAGTCGGGCGGGATGCAGCTCGTGATCCACGCCCCGTTCGGCGGGAGGATCAACCGCGCCTGGGGACTGGCGCTGCGCAAGCGCTTCTGCCGCGGGTTCGGGTTCGAGCTGCAGGCGGCGGCCAACGAGGAGGCGATCGTGCTGTCGCTGGGGCTCCAGCACAGCTTCCCGCTGGAGGAGGTGTTCGACTACCTGCACCCCAACACCGCGCGCGAGCTGCTGGTCCAGGCGCTGCTGCCGAACCCGATGTTCGGCACGCGCTGGCGCTGGAACCTGACGCGCTCGCTGATGCTGCCGCGCTCGCGGGGCGGCAAGCGGGTGCCGACGCCGCTGCTGCGGATGCGGGCCGAGGACATGCTGGCCGAGGCGTTCCCGGAGGTGCTGGCCTGTGGCGAGACGCTGCCGCCCGGCGACCTGCCCGTGCCGTGGGACCACCCGCTGGTGCGGCAGACGATCGAGGACGCGCTGACCGAGGCGATGGACATCGACGGCCTGCTCGAGGTGCTTTCCGGGCTGCGCGACGGCTCGATCGAGAAGCTGGCCATCGATACCGCGAGCCCCTCGCCGTTCGCACAGTCGATACTCAACGCGATGCCGTACGCGTTTCTGGACGACGCGCCGCTGGAGGAGCGCCGCACGCGCGCGGTGATCTCGCGTCGCACGCTCGACCCCAAGACGGCCGACACGCTCGGCGCGCTGGACCCCGCCGCCGTGGCGCGGGTGCGTGAGGAGGCGTGGCCCGCCCCCGATGACGCCGAGGAGGTGCACGAGGCGCTCGGCTGGATGGGCTACGTCACCGTCGCCGAGGCCGAGCGGTCGGGCTGGACGGACTGGATCGAGCAGCTGCGCGCGGCGGGGCGCGTGGAGCGTCACGAGGGCCGCTGGTTCGCCGTCGAGGCGACCCGCGAGCCGAAGGCGGTGCAGCGCGGGCGCATGGAGGCCCTCGGGCCGGTCGTGGTCGAGGACGGCGACGAAAGCACGCGCCTGCTGCGCGCGCTGGAGGCCGAGGGCGTCGTGCTGCGCTGCCGCCTGGAGGGCGCCGAGGCGTGGTGCGATCGCCGGCTGCTGGCGCGGATCCACCGCTACACGCTGGAGCGGCTGCGCCGCGAGATCGAGCCGGTCACGGCCGCCGAGTTGTGGCGCTTTCTGGCCTGCTGGCAGCACGCGGCCGAGGGGTACCGTCTCGACGGCCCGCGCGGCCTGGCCGAGGTGGTGCGCAAGCTGTCCGGCTTCGAGGTGCCCGCCGTCGAGTGGGAGGGCGGCCTGCTGCCGGCGCGCCTGCGCGGCTACCGCCAGGAGTGGCTGGACCAGGTGACGCTGACCGGCGAGGTGGTGTGGGGCCGGCTGTGGGGCGAGGGCAACCCCGCGATCCGCTCCACGCCGCTGTGCCTGCTGCTGCGCGAGGACCTGGATTCGTGGCTGGCGCTGTCGGGGCTGGGCGCGGCGCGCCGCAACGGCGGCGACGAGCAGGAGCCGGCCGGGCGGCCCCCGTCGACCTACGCCCGCAAGGTGCTCGAGGCGCTGCGGGCGCGCGGCCCCAGCTTTGCCCCGGATCTCGAGCGAGGCTCGGGCCTGCTGCCCGAGCACTTCGAGACCGGTCTCGTCGAGCTGATCGGCCGCGGCGTGGTGACCTGCGATTCCTTCGGCGGGCTGAGAAGGTTGATCACGCCGCCGTCCAAGCGCCGCGGCCCGGCGCGCCACGCGCCGTTCACACCCGCCGGAAGGTGGTCGCTGCTGCGGGACGAGGCGTCCCCCGCAGCGGGCGCGGAAACCGCGACTCCCGAGCTGGTCGAGTTCGTGGCGCGCAAGCTGCTCGACCGTTACGGCGTCGTGTTCCGCCGGTTGCTGGAGCGCGAGCGGATCCCGGTGCCGTGGCGCGAGCTGGTGCGCGTCTTCCGGCACCTGGAGCTCACCGGCGACGTCCGCGGCGGGCGCTTCGTGCAGCGCTTCGCGGGCGAGCAGTACGCGCGCCCCGAGGCGGTGGACCTGCTGCGCCGGCTGCGCCGGGAGAGGAACCGGGCCGACCGGGAACCGGCGGGGGAGATCAGCGTTCCCGCCGCCGACCCGCTGAACCTCCAGGGCATCCTGACCCCCGAAGAACGAGTCCCGGCACAGACGCGCCGCCGCGTGCCGGTAGCGCGATGAGACCACCCGACCGACCGAGGAGAGACCGATGAGAACCGACCGTCGTTACCCCCGGATCGCGATGCTGCTCCTGCTGCTGCCGCTCGTCGCGGCCGCCGCGCACGCCGAACAGACCGACCTCCAGGCCGCGCTGGCCGGGATCGAGCAGGCGGTCGAGCAGCGACGCCAGGAGCTCGGCATCCCCGGCCTCGCGCTGGCGATCGTCCGGGGCGACGAGGTGATCTACAACCGGGGTCTCGGCCGGCGCGACGTCGCGGGGAATCTCCCGGTCACGCCGAACACCCGCTTCGCGATCGGCTCGTGCAGCAAGGCGTTCACCGCGATGGCCGCGGTGATCGCCGCCGACGAGGGCAAGCTGTCGCTGGACGACCACCCGCGGAAGTACCTCCCGTACTTCAAGCTCCAGGACCCCGAGGCGGACGAGCAGGTCACGCTGCGCGACATGCTGAGCCACCAGACCGGGCTCGCCGGGACCGACATGGCCTGGTACACGGGCGTGCTGGACCGCCAGGAGGTGATCAAGGTCGCCGGCCTGGCCCAGCCCGGCGCGAAGTTCCGCGAGAAGTTCCAGTACCAGAACGTGATGTACAGCGCCGCTGGCGAGGCGGCGGCGCGGGCCGCCGGCACGACCTGGGAGAAGATGATCGCCAGGCGCTTCTTCAAGCCGCTGGGCATGAAGTCGAGCGACACCTCGGTCGCGAAGATGCAGAAGGCGGCCGACCACGCGACCGGCTACGGGCTCGTGGACACCGTCGCCACCCCGGTCCCGATGCGCGACCTGACCAACATCGCCCCCGCCGGCGCGATCAACTCGACCAGCACCGACATGGCGCAGTGGCTGCGGTTGCTGCTCGGCCGCGGCGTGTTCGCGGGCCAGCGGCTGGTCTCCGAGCAGGGCTTCGACGAGCTGATCCGCCCGCACAGCCCCGGCGGCAATTACGGCCTCGGCTGGGGCCTCGTGGAATGGAAGGGGCGGCGCGTCGCGACGCACTCGGGCGGCATCGACGGCTTCAACTC
>JBFKMV010000175.1:0-10801 GCA_041629655.1 Candidatus Polarisedimenticolaceae bacterium | reverse complement strand
GCGCGCTTCGGCGTACGCGTCCAGCACCGGGCCGTCCTCGCCGGCCGCGGTGGAACCCGCCACCAGCACCGGACGGTCGTCCGCGAGCGCGAAGCGCCGCCGCAGCGCCTCGCGGTCGACCGTGGGCGGCGCGAGGTCGTACTTGACGTTGCCCGTTACCGTCACGCGCCCGGCCGGGACTCCCAGCTCGCGAAACCGCTCGCCGTCTTCCGCGGATTGGGCGCCCACGGCGGCCAGCCCGGAGAGCAGGGGACGATACAGGCGCCCCAGCCGCCGATACCGTCCCATCCGGCGCGGCGAGAGCCGGGCATTGATCACCGCCACCGGCACGCCGCGCAGGCTCGACTCCCAGAGCAGGTTCGGCCACAGCTCGGTCTCGACCAGCACCAGGGCCCGCGGCCGCACGGCGTCGAGCAGCCGTCCGGGCAGGCCCGGGAAGTCCAGCGGCAGGAAGAACGCGGCGTCCACCAGCGGCGGGCCGGGGAGCTGCCGGCGCCCGGTGCGGGTGTAGGCCGAGACGGACAGCGGCGGTCGCGGGCGGCGGTCGCCCAGGACCCGGGCGACGGATCCCAGGATCCGCGCCTCGCCCACGGAGGCGCCGTGCAGCCACAGGCCGCCCGGCGGGACCCGGGGCAGGACGCGGGCACGCCGCTCGGACCACTCCCGGGCGCGCGAGGGGTCGCGGCGCCGCCAGGCGGCCCAGGGGGCCACCACGACCCGGAGGGGGAGCAGCAGGGTGTTGTAGAGCTGCAGCATGCGGACGGGCCGGACGGGGGCGTCCGAGGCCGGTTGCACCGCCGTCGAGCGGCCACGAAGTCTAGTTCAGGCCCCCCGGAGCGTCAATTCCGTTTTCGCCCTAGTTCCGTCCTCCCGGGGTGCCGCACCCGCGTTGCTCCGCGCGATCCGGCGACCCTATATTCGCCCGGTCGAAGGAGCCGCGCCCCGATGGGTCAACCCGTCCTGCCCGCCCCGGACTCGCCCAGCCGAACGTCCCGCCGCCGTCACCGGATCGTGGTGTCGCTGCTGGCCGTGCTGGTGTTCGTGGGACTGGTCCCGCTGGGCACGGTGGCCTGGAAGCTGATCGACAGCAACCGCGAGGCGCTGGCCACGGCCCAGCAGGAGTACCAGCTGCTGCTGGCCAGCTCCGTGGCCAACCACGTCGACGCCCAGGTCGACGGGCTGCAGACCCAGCTCGTCCGCGTGGCCCAGGCGCTCGGCGCGGGCATCACCCGCCGTCGCGACGATCGCGACGAGATCCGGCGCATCCTCGAGGACGTGGTCGACGAGCGGTTCGTGTTCCTGCGCTTCACCGATCTCCGGAACCGCAACATCGACTCGCGACCCGTCGAGAGCATGCCCGACGCCGTGGCCGAGCTGTTCGACAAGGGGCTCGAGCGTGCCGCGGAGAGCATGGCCGACGCGCCGCGCGGCCGCCCCGAGGCGGCGCGCATGTCCGCCCCGCAGCTGATCGAGGTCCCGGAGCCGCGGCCCGTCGTGGTCGGCTCGGTGCCGGTCGTTTCCGGCGGCACCTTCCGCGGCGTGCTGTCGGCGCTGATCGACTTCCAGGCGGTCTGGGACGCCGTGCTCGAGGGCGGGCGAACCGGTCAGGCGATCTTCGCGCTCGACGCCGACGGTCGCCCGTTCGCCAGCAACGATCCGGCGATCATCCCGGGTGGCGCCGCGCTCCACACCGATCTCGTGCGGCGGTTCCTGTCCTCCGAGGTCCGCGCCGCCGAGACGCTGCCGTTCGTGCTCCAGCAGGAGGGCCGCGAGCTGCGCTACCTCGGCTCGTACCACGTGACCCGCATGGGCTGGGGGATCTTCGTCCAGGCGCGCGAGGACCAGGTCTACCACCCCGTCCGCGCGATGGTCGAGAGCACGTCGCTGTGGGCGCTGGTCGCCGTCGGCCTGGCGATCCTCGCCGCGGTGTTCTTCGCCGGCACGCTGTCCAACCCGATCAACCGGCTCGCCGCCGCGTCGCGCAAGTTCGCGGCCGGCGACTTCTCGACGCGCGTCGACGTGCGGTCGAACAACGAGATCGGCGAGCTGGCCGAGACGTTCAACGGCATGGCGTCGGAGATCGAGCGCCAGATCCGCCAGCTGCGGCGCGCCGCGGCGGAGAACAACGCGCTGTTCCTGGGCACGATCAAGGCGCTGGCCCAGGCGATCGACGCCAAGGACCCCTACACCCGCGGCCACTCGGTGCGCGTGAACAAGTACTCGGTGATCCTGGCGCGCCAGCTCGACCTGCCCAAGCGCGAGATCCGGGACATCCACGTCTCGTCGCTGCTGCACGACGTGGGCAAGATCGGCGTCGACGAAGCGATCCTGCGCAAGCCCGGTCACCTGACCGACGACGAGTTCGAGGCGATCAAGGCGCATCCGGTGCTGGGGGCCAACATCATGGCGCCGATCCCGCAGATGAAGAACATCCTGCCGGGGCTGCGCTCGCACCACGAGCGCTGGAACGGCTCGGGCTACCCGGACGGCCTGGCCGGCGAGCAGATCCCGTTCATGGCCCGCATCATCGCGGTCGCCGACAGCTTCGACGCGATGACGACGAACCGCCCGTACCAGGAGACCTACAGCTTCGCGCGGGCCGCGGCGCGGATCAACGAGCTGAAGGGGCAGGGATACGATCCCCGGATCGTGGAGGCGTTCAACCGCGCGTACCAGGCCGGGGAGTTCGGCGCCGAGGTCAGCACCGGCGAGGTCGCCGAGATCGCCCTCTGAGCCGCGTCGCGCGGCGCGGGATCACTCCGGGAAGCTGTGCCGCTCGGGAGGCACGTCCAGCCGGTCGATCGGGCGCCCGTGCGAGAGCTGGCCGATCATCCAGATCACCTCGTTGTTCTCCCACATCAGCTTCCAGGCCAGTCGCCGGGTGCGCTCCCGGAGCGCGGTCTGCAGCGTGGGCACGGCGTCGCGACCGGCCAGCACGCCGTAGTACACGAGCACCGAGTAGTCCCAGCCCTCGCGCCGCCCGACCGAGCGCCGCAACGCGTCGGTCATTGCGGGCCCGCCGATCCGCCGCGCCAGCCAGGCCCCCGCGGCGCGCACCGGTCCCTCGACGGCGGCGTCGTAGGCGGGATCGAGCAGCAGCTTCTCCGCCAGGGCTCCCGCCCGCGGATCGGGGGCGGCGGCCAGCACCTCCAGGATCAGCAGCCGGTCGTCCCGGCCGGCTCCGTCGAAGGCGCCGATCAGCGCGTCGATCGCCCGGTGGTCGCCGAGCCGTCTCAGCGTTCGGATCGCCAGCCGCCGCCGGTCGGGGTCCGCGTCGCCGAGCAGGGCGACCCAGCGCTGGTGGTCCTCCCCGCGCTCCCTGATCGTGTCGAGGTCGCGGACGGCCCGCTCGAGCATCATGTCGGCGTCCACGTCGTTGAGCCGCCCGATCCGGCGCCGCAGGTCGTCGGTCACCTCCGTGTAACCGAAGTCGATCAGCGCGTCCAGCATCGTCGACAGCCGCACCCGGGCCAGGCCCGAGGGGGCGTAGTTGGGCAACGCGTTGTTGACCAGCAGGTCGGCGATGCGCGGCGCGGCCCGTCGCTCGCGCAGCCGCAGCAGCTGCTCGATCGCCGTCCGGACCACCGGCCAGTCCGTGCTGCGCAGGGCGATCAAGAGGTTGTCCCGCGGACCGGCTCCCGGCCTGTCGGCCAGCGCGAGCAGGGCCTGCTTCTGCACCGTCAGGTCGGGGTCGCGCAGGAACTCGCGCAACAGGTTCAGCGAGCGCGGGCTGTCGATGCGCGCCGTGGCGTCGACCAGGTAGAAACGGTCCATGTAGTTCGGCTGGCGCATCGCGTTACGGAACACCGGTAGCGCGCCTTCACCCATCAGCGCCGCCAGCGCGCGGTAGATCGCGCCGCGAATGTCGTGCGCCTGCTCGGTCTCGAGCTGCGCCAGCAGCCGTTCGACGCTCTTCGGCGACTTCACGTCCTCGAGGTAGAACGCGGCGGCGGAACGGACCCGCCGCTCGGCGTCGTCGAGCAGCGGCAGCATCCGGGGCACGTCCTCGGGCTCGCCGGCCGCGCGCAACGCCTCGGCGCACTGGCGACGGACGCGCCAGCTGGGATGGTCGAGCAGCGTCAGGCAGCGCGTCCGCGCGCGCGGGTCCCCGGTGCGGCGGAGCGCCTCCAGCAGCGCGCCGGCCAGCGCCTCGTCCTCGGCCTGCTCGAGCACCCGGTCCAGCCGGGCGATCAGGCGCGGGACGCTGTCGGGAGCGGCCAGCGCCGCCGTGACGTCGAGCGCCGACGCGTGGGAGAGCATCTCGTGGCGGCCGAGCTTCTTGTTGCCCTGTTCGAGCAGGTCGACCGCGTCCGCGTGGCCCATCAGGGCCAGCGCGTACGAGCCCCACATCTTGCGGATCTCGGGGAACCTGCCGGGCTCGCGATCGGCGAGCTCGACGGCCTCGCGCAGCGCGCGCTCGGCTTCCGGACCGCCCAGGTGCCCCAGCGCCACGACCGAGAAGAAGAAGGTGTCCGGCGACGGGCTCTGGACTTCCGGGATCAGGTACGACACCGCGCCGGGGCCGAGATCGAGCACCCCGTCCAGCGCGTTGTTGAAGGCGTCCATCCCCGCGGCCCGGGACTGCGTCGGCGCGTTGGCGGTGTCGAACGCGGTCAGGATCGTGGTGCGGATCCGCTCCCGCTCCAGCAGGGCGGCGGTCTCGGGATCGAGCGCTCCGGGATCCGCGGCCGCCGCCGCGTCGGTGGCCGGACGGGGGTCGGAAGCGGATGCGACCGTCACGCAGCCGGCCAGCAGCAGCGCGGGCAGGTAGCGGGTGAGGACTCGACTCACGGCTGGACAAAGCATGGGAACTCCCCACTATATCCGCGCCGGCGAGACCCCGCAAAGCCGGACCCGCGCCGCCCGGCAGGGGACGCGGAGGCCTGAAAACCGGCCGATCGGCCCGGGTTTCCGGTATAATCGCGCCACCTTCCCTTCCAGGTTCCAGGAGGTCGAAACCGATGCGTTGTTCGGTGCTGTTGCGGTTGCGGGCGATGTCCGTCTGTCTGGCGGCGTCGGTGTGCGTCGGGATCGTCGCGTCGGCCCTGGTCGGCTGCGCGGCGCCGGAGACACCGGCGATGCGGGCGGAGCGGGTCACCCAGGAGCTGATGGTGCAGGACCCGCAACTGGCCCGGTTCGCCGTGGACCTGGCGACGCGGTCCGAGTCGCCGTTCGCCCGGAAGCTGCTCGTCGAGTCGCTGGATTCCGCCGACATGGAGACGGCGCTGCTGGCGGTCAAGCGGCTTGCCGATTCGTCCGATGCCGACGCGGCGGCCACGCTGCGCGAGGTTTTCGCCAACAAGCCGGGCTCGTTGCGGCTGACGGCGGCGGTCGCGCTGGCGCGGGGAGGGGACGCCGAGGCGCTGGAGTGGTTGAAGGGGCAGCTCGGCACGCTGACCGGTGCGGCGCAGCGCGCGGCGCTGGTCGAGCTGGCCCGGCTGGATCAGCGAGACGCGGTGATGCCCGTGATCAAGCAGCTGACGGAGTCCAAGGAGCTCGCCGACCGCGATGCGGCGTACGCGATCTTGGGCGAGATCCGCCAGCCGTGGGCGACCAAGCTGCTGATCGAGGGACTGGGCAAGGAGCACGGCGAGGACCGCCTCGGCGCGGTGGTCGCGCTGACCCGCTGCGGGGATCCCGACGTCGCGCCGCGCATCGCGAAGTTCGTCAACACGCGCGGCCTGGTGCTGGAGTCGATCGAGGGGCTCGGCGCGCTGGGCAACCCGTCGACGCGGCCCGCCCTCGAGGGCGTGCTGCGCAAGCCGGAGCCGTTGCTCAAGGTCTACGCGGGCGTGGCGCTGTGGCGGATGGACGCGCTCGGCCAGCCGGAGCAGCAGCTCGGCCCGCTGGTCGTGGACGCGGACGCCCACGTGCGCAAGAAGCTCGCCGAGCAGCTGGCCCACGTCCAGGACTCGACGGCGCTGTCGTTCCTGCTGACGCTGGCCGAGGACGACGATCCGGAGGTGCGTGCGGCGGCGGTGCGCTCGCTGGCCGCGCAGGCGGATCCGGGCACGGTGCCCTCGCTGCTGGCGCGGGTCGACGACCCCGAGTACACGGTCTCGACGATCGCCATCGAGGCGCTGGGTCATCTGGGCAGCCCGTCGCACGCGGAGCGCCTGGCGGCGTTGCTGGAGAACGAGAACCCGTACATCGGGCTGTCGGCGGCCCAGGCGCTGATCGAAATCGAGCACCGGCACGGGGGAGCGGAGGCGGCGACCTGAGATCGGCAGGTTGACTTTCGTGGAGTCTTCGCCTAGCCTGGGGGGGGAGGTTCGGGACTTGGCTCTGACGCGACGTCAGCGGGAGGTGCTCGACGTCATCCGCGACTTCATCGCGCGGAACGGCTATTCACCCAGCCTGGAGGAGATCGGCGGGACCCTCGGCCTGTCCTCGGTCGCCACCGTCCACAAGCACGTCTCGCACCTCGTGGACAAGGGGCTGGTCCGCCGCGGCTGGAACCAGAACCGCTCGATCGAGCTCGTCGAGCAGGCCGACAGCCCGGTCGCGGTGCGGCTGCCGCTGGTCGGGACGATCGCGGCCGGGCGGCCGCTGGAGGCCGTCGCCACCTCGGAGGCGTTGAACGTTCCCGCCGACATGGTCTCAGGCCGCGGGCGCACCTTCGTGCTGCGCGTCAAGGGCGACTCGATGATCGACGAGCAGATCCGCGACGGCGACCACGTGGTGATCGAGGAGCGCAAGCTCGCCCGCGACGGCGAGACCGTCGTGGCGCTGATCGACGGCGCCGACGCGACGCTCAAGCGCCTGCACCGCGACGGCGCGACCGTCCGTCTCGAGCCGGCCAACCGGACGATGCGGCCGCTGGTGCTGCCCGCCTCGAAGGTGCAGATCCAGGGCGTCGTCGTCGGCGTGATCCGGAAGTATTGAGCCCGGGCACGCGCAGCTCCCGGCTGCTCCCGCGTGAGCGGCCTCCCGTACCGGGTCTGTCACCGGAGCGCGCCTGCGCGCTGCTGCGACGCTGCGGCGAACCGGCGGCGCTGCTCGACGGCCGCGGCGGGTTCGGCGACGACTGGGGCGGGGGAGCGCGGGTCGCGCTGGCGCCGCGCGTCGTGCTGGAGCACCGCCGCGACGCGCCGGATTCCGGGCCGGACCCGCTGGCCCGTCTCGAGACGCTGGCCCGCTCGCGCGTCGCGCACGGCGGCAGCGCCGACACCGGTCTGCTGGCGTTGCTGGGCTACGACCTGCTCGACCCGGCTCCCCGTGCCGCTCGCGACGACGACGGGCTGCCCGAGCTGGTCGTGCTGGCGGTCGATCGCTCGCTGCGCTTCCTGCCCGGCGGTTCGCTGCGCGTGGCCACCTGGCGCGGCGCCGCGCCGGACGCGCAGGGCGAGCACGACGTGGAGCGACTGCTGGAACGGCTCGCGGCGAATCCCGAACCGGACCCTGCGCCGGGGTCGCCCCGGCCGGTCGGCGCCACGACCAGCCTGCCGCGCGCGCGCTACGTCGCGGCGGTGGAGCGGGTGCGCGAGCACATCCGCGCCGGTGACGTGTACCAGGCCAACCTGACGCAACGCTTCCGCGCGCCGTTCCGGGGCGATGCGCTGGAGCTGTACCGGCGGCTGGCGGCCGAGACGCCCGCGCCGCGGTCGGCGTTTCTGGACACGGGCCGCTTCGCCCTGGTCTCGGCCTCGCCGGAGAGCTTCTTGACCGTGCGGCCCGACCGCCGGATCGAGACCCGCCCGATCAAGGGAACGCGTCCCCGGGGCGCCGGGACGCCGGAGGACGAGCGCCAGGCCCGCGAGCTGCTGGACTCGCCCAAGGAGCGCGCGGAGCTGACGATGATCGTCGACCTGGAACGCAACGATCTGGGTCGGGTTTGCGAGACGGGCAGCGTCGAGGTGCCCGAGCGGGGTGGACTAGAATCGTACGTGGCTGTTCACCACCTCGAGGCCCGGGTCGTCGGCACGCTGCGCCCGGACGTCGGCGTGGCGGAGCTGCTGCGGGCCACGTTTCCCGGCGGCTCGATCACCGGCGCCCCGAAGCGGCGGGCGATCGAGATCCTCCGCGAGCTGGAGCCGGTGCGGCGCGGGTTCTTCACGGGCAGCCTGCTCTGGCTCGGCGACGACGGCTCGCTGGTCTCGAGCATCCTGATCCGCTCCGTCGTGCTGGCGGGCGGCGTCGCGTACCTCGGGGCCGGCGGGGGCATCGTGGCGGATTCCGACCCGGAGGCGGAGTGGCACGAGTCGAATCACAAGGCGCGGGCGGCGGCGCGCGCCCTGGGATTCCGGCCGGAGGACGCGCGGTGAGGCTGCCCGACGACAACGCTCCGGTGTGGCTCGACGGTCTGTGGACCGGCGCGCACCACGCCGGCGTGCGGCTGACCGATCCCGGTCTGCTGGCGGGCATCGGCGTGTACGAGACGCTGGGCGTGCGCGCCGGCGACGTGCTCGAGCTGGATCCGCACCTGGCGCGCCTGGCGCGAGCGGCCGAGCGCTTCGACGTGCCGCTGCCCCGGGCCGACGCGCTGCGCGATGCCGCGGGACGGTTGGCCACGGAGTGGATCGGCGATTTCGGCTGGATCAAGATCGTGGCCACGCGAGGCGGGACCTGCGCGGTGTTCGGCGGACGGCTCGACCGGGACGCGGCGGGCCGGCCGGCCTCGGCGGTGCTGCTGCGCTGGAGGCGCAGCCGTCGCGATCCGCTGGCGGGATGGAAGACGCTCAACTACGCGCCGTTCGCGCTGGGCCTCGAGGAGGCGCGAGCCCGCGGCGCGGACGAGGGGCTGTGGTGCAACGACCGCGGGCACCTGGCCGAGGGCTGCGCGAGCAGCCTGTTCGTGGTCCAGCAGCGGAAGCTCTACACGGCCTCGGTCGCGGACGGGATCCTGCCCGGGATCACCCGCGACCTGGCGCTGCGCGCGGCGCGCGGCTCGGGGCTGGTCGTGCACGAGGGCAAGCTGCGGCTGAAACGGCTGGAGCGGGCGGACGAGGCGTTTCTGACCTCGAGCGTGCTCGGGCTGCGGCCGCTGGTCCGCTTCGAGGGACGGCCTGTGGGAGCCGGCGAGCCCGGCCCGGTGACGGGCGCCATCGCCGCGGAGCTGGAGCGGATCCGCGCCGGCAGCGAGCGCTCCCGCGTTCCGGCCGACGGCTCCCCGGCGGGTTGACCGGAACGGGAACACCGCGGATGATGGCGGCCGCGCCGCCCGGAGGGAGAAGGGAATGGAGCAGCAAGCCGGCTGGATGGTCAGCGGATTCGACGCGATGGTCGCGCTGGGGGTCTGGGGCGTGATCGTGCTGGCCTACGGCCTGTGGCGGTCGCTGGGCGGCGGAGAGCAGGACGAGATCCGACCCGCGGGGCCGCTGGGCTGACGCGGGTTGTCGCGCCCGGCCGCAGCACCTAGCTTTTCCGGGGAAACGCAGAGGAGAAGACGATGTCCGCGTCGCGCTCCTGGTGCCAAGTCTGCTGCACCGACCACAGCCACGGAACCGACTGTCCCGGCGAGCTGGCCGCCTCCGGCGAGGAGCGTCACGGCTGGCGCGTGACCGTCGAGACCCCGCGCGGCATGGAGGCCTTCGGCGTCCTGATCGCCGAGTCCTACGGGCTGTGGCGGGCGCGGATCCTGTCCTATCCCAACATCCTGTGGCTGGTTCCCGGCGGCGGCGGCACGCTCAAGTTCGTCGGCAGCACCCCGCAGGAGGCCGAGCGGCGGGCCGCCGAGTTCATCCGCACCCACTGCCGCGAGCGCGGCTTCACGATCCGCCCCGACCTCGACGAGGTGGCACCCGAGCCGATCGATCGCGAGCTGGCGCAGGCGGTGCTGGAGCTCCCGAACGGCCCGCCAGCGCGGCGCAAGGTGCGCTTCCTCCCGGTGCTGTTCGGCGTTGCCAGCACCACCGACAAGGGCCGCACCGGCGATCTGTCGGAGACCGGCCTGTTCGTGATCACGGACTCGCCGGCCGGATCCGGCAGCTGGCTCAACATGGTGCTCGAGCCCGCCCCCGGTCAGCCCGAGCTGTCGCTGCGCGGCGTCGTCCGCTGGGCCCGCAAGGCGCACCACGAGGGCCGCTCTCCCGGCATGGGCGTGCAGCTCGAGGCCCCACCCCGGGACTACACGCGTTACGTGCAGTCGTTGCCGTGAGGGGTCGCGCGGGGGTTGGTGCCTCGGGCCGGAATTGAACCAGCGACGCAGGGATTTTCAGTCCCTCGCTCTACCAGCTGAGCTACCGAGGCGATCCGCTTCCGAAGAACAGCGGATTCTGTCACGGCGGCCGGGGGTCGTCAAGAAACGGCCCCGGGCCGCGACAACGGGATGCCCTAGGCGCTGCGGGAGCGGCCGGCGGGGCGGCTGCGGGGGCCGCTCTTGGCCGCCGCCGGCGGGGCGCTCTTGGCGGCCTCGGCCGGCTCTTGCGACTCGTCCTCGACGGCCACGGGTCGGGCCTTCTTCACCAGGCCGAGCTCGACGCGCACCTTCTGGTCGATCTCGTTGGCCAGGTCCGGGTTGTCCTTGAGGAACTGCCGGGCGTTCTCGCGGCCCTGGCCGAGCCGCAGGTCGCCGTAGGAGAACCACGAGCCGCTCTTGTCGACGATCTTGTGCGCCACGCCGAGGTCGATGAGGTCGCCCTCGCGCGAGATGCCCTCGCCGTACAGGATGTCGAACTCGGCGAGCCGAAACGGCGGCGCGACCTTGTTCTTGACCACGCGCAGCTTGGTGCGGTTGCCGACGGTCTCCTCGCCGCTCTTGATCGCGCCGATGCGGCGGATGTCGAGCCGCAGCGAGGCGTAGAACTTGAGCGCGCGGCCGCCGGTGGTGGTCTCGGGGTTGCCGAACATCACGCCGATCTTC
>JBFKMV010000174.1:0-10803 GCA_041629655.1 Candidatus Polarisedimenticolaceae bacterium | reverse complement strand
TCGCGGACATGACTGTTCCTCCATGCATCTGGTAGCCTAGGCGCGCGGCTGTCAGGAATCAAGGAGGTCCAGCAACCATGGCGAATCCCGTACACAAGAAGGTCGAGGTCGTGGGCACGTCTGAGAAGTCGTTCTCGGATGCCGTGAGCAACGCGATCGAAAAGGCCTCGCAGAGCCTGCACGGGCTGGAGTGGTTCGAGGTCGGCGAGCTGCGCGGGCGCGTCGGCAAGAACAAGGTCAAGCAGTTCCAGGCCACGTTGAAGATCGGCTTCAAGCTGGACTGAGCCGGCGCGGGCCGGCGGGGGTACGGATGAAGCGTGCGCTGAGCGCGGGGGCGATCCTCGGGCTGTCGCTGGCGTTGGCCTGCTCCGGGGGGCAACCCCCCGACGTCGCGGACGTCGATCGGGTGATCGACGCCTGGCACACGGCGGCCTCGGTAGCCGACGAGGAGCGCTACTTCGGCCTGATGACCTCCGACGCCGTGTTCCTGGGCACCGACCCCGGCGAGCGCTGGACGGTCGAGGAGTTCCGGGCCTACGCGCAGCCCCACTTCTCGCAGGGCCGCGGCTGGACCTACGTGCCCTCCGAGCGCCACGTGATGTTCTCGGCGGACGGCCGGCTGGCCTGGTTCGACGAGCGGCTGGAGAGCGAGAAGTACGGCGTGCTGCGCGGGACGGGCGTGTTGCGCCACGCCGGCGGCGAGTGGCGGCTCGCCCACTACAGCATGACGTTCGCCGTGCCCAACGCTGCCGCGCCGGACGTGGTGGCGCGCATCCGGGGGGACGGCGGCTGATCGTTGCGCGCGGCGGCGTTACTTGCGGCGCTTGAAGATCGCGATGATCGCCCCCGAGATCAGGCTCGTGAACAACGTCCCGATCATGCTCGGGATGGCCTGGCTCACCGGGGTGGCCTGCTCCAGCGCCTGCATCTGCGCGTCCAGCTGCGCCTGGGGCAGCTGGGCCGACTCCAGCAGGTCCAGCGCCGCCTGCTTGGCCTCCTCCAGATAGCCCGGCATCAGCACCGAGAGCATCAGCACGGTGAAGGCGAACACCAGCACGCCCCCGATCACGCCGATCATCAGCGCGTTCAACAGCTGCTTGCCGTAGCCGTTCTCGGCCGCGGTCTGTTTCAACCCCCAGTACACGCAGGCGACGTTGATCACGATCGCCAGCGTGACGCCGATCAGCTGGCTCATGATCAGGTTGGTCTTGTGCATGCCGGACATCGCCAGCCCCAGCGACAGCACGGCCACGAGGATCACCAGCGCCACACTCGCCTTGATCACTGCATTCATCGCATCCTCCTCCTTGGTCCGGCATTCTACGTGACCGGCGGGAGAAAGTTCAGGACGGGCGTCAAGGCCGGCCGATCGCCACCAGCCGCCGCGGGGTGCGGATGTACAGCACGCCCTCGCTCACGGCCGGCGTCGCCATCACCGGCTCGCCCATCTCGTTGACGGCCAGCTCGCGGTACTCGGGTCCGGCCTCGAGCACGTAGACCTGTCCCTCCTCGGTCGGCACGTACAGCTTCCCGTTGACGGCGATCGGCGAGGCCGTGAAGGTGCCGCCGCCCGAGAAGCGGCTCTTGTAGACCGCGGTCCCGCTGCGCGCCTCGTAGGCCACGATGCGGCCGTTGTGGTGCACCACGTACAGCAGACCGCGGTACAACAGCGGCGTCGGCATGTACGCACCGCCCCGTTCGTGGCTCCACAACAGGCGCTCGTGCGGCGCGCCGGGCGTGATCGAGAACGCTCCGCGCGTGCCGGCCCGGACCGCGTAGATCGGCTTGACCGGCGGGTAACCGGCCGACACGTAAACCACGCCGTCCCCGGCAACCGGCGTCGCGATGACCAGCTCGGAGTTCGGTCCCAGGCTCCACAGCTCGCGACCGTCGCGGGGATCGTAGCCGTGGATCGTCGAGCCGTTGACCACCAGCTCGTCGCCGCGCGGCGTGCGCAGCAGCGCGGGCGTGGCCCAGGAGGGCACCACGTTGCGCTCGACGCGCCAGCGTTGCTCGCCGCTGTCCAGATCCCACGCCGCGAGGTAGGCGCCGCCGTGGACGTCGACCTGCACGATCGCGTTCGCGCCGTGGATCACCGGCGAGCTGGCGTAACCCCACTCGATCCCCGGGTCGGTGAACGCCCCGGCGTTGAGGCCGCCCAGGTCCCGCTTCCAGAGCAGGTTCCCGTCGAGGTCGAGACAGGCCAGCCCCGCCGTCGGGAACACCACGACCAGCCGGCGCCCGTCGGTGACCGGGGTCGAGTTGGCCTGCGACGACTTGAAGTGCCGGCGCGTTTCCGGTACGTCGCGTCCGACCTCGGTCTCCCACAGCTTCCGGCCGGTGTGCTTGTCGTACGCCTGCACCAGCCAGCGGTGCTCGGTCGCCTCGTCCACGCCGCTACCCGACCCGGTGAGGCCGGTCCGGATCTCCTGCGCGATGCCCTCGGCAACCGCCGTGGTCAGGAACACCCGGTCGCCCCACACGACGGGACTCGAGTTGCCGAGCCCTTCGATCGCGACCTGCCACAGCACGCCCGCGCCCGATTCCGGGTCCCACGCGATCGCGGCGTCGGCGCCGTCGCCGATACCGCTCGCGTTGGCGCCACGGAAGCCGGGCCAGTGGATCGTCGACGCGGCGGTCGCGGCCGGGCCGGCGTCGATGCGGACGGCGGCCCGGTCGGAAACGTCGGCCACGCTGCGGCGCAGGGTCTCCGGCGGCGCCACGCCGCGGCGCAGCGAGATGCCCTCGATCGTGCCCGCGCGCCCGAAGAAGGTCGCCTCGACCGAGCCGTCGGCGGTGCGGAAGCTGCGCTCGCCGATGACCGTCAGCTCGCGCGCCGCTTCCTCGCCGATCGCGAGGGTCAGCCGCTCGCCGTGGCGGGCCACGCGCGCCTCGAGGTCGGAGTCCCAGCCCTCGAACACCCCGCTGAAGGGCTCGAGTTCCTCCGCACGGTAACGCGGCGGGTCGGGGTCGGGGCGGCCGTCCGCCGCCGCCAGCAGCGTGGCCACTGCGGGGTCGAGCGCCGCCGAGCGTTCGCGGAGCGCCTCGAGCCGCGAGGCGTAAAGCGGTCCGCTCTCGACGGCGGCCCGGGCCAGCTCGATCCCCCCGCGCTGCGCCGCGATCTCCAGCGCCAGCTCGCGATCCGCCGCGCCGTGGCGGAGCAGCAGCGCCGCGACCTCGTCGTGCCCGCCGAACAGCGCCGCCTCCAGCGCGCTGGAGTGGTAGAAGTCGTCGCGGCGGTCCGGGTCGGCTCCGCGCTCGAGCAGGTAGCGCGCCAGCTCGAGATCGCCCGCGTCGGCGGCCACCATCAGGGCCGTGTAGCCGTATCGATCGCTGGCGTCGACCGCCGCTCCGGACTCCACCAGCTCGCGCACGCGCTCGCGATCGTGCGCCCGTGCCGCGTCGACCGGCGATCCGGGTTGCACGTTCGACGGTGCCGTCGCGGGGGGCCGATGACAGGCCGCGGCGCACCCGGCCAGCAGCAACGCGACGAGCGACCGGAGCAGGAGTCTGCGTGGATCCGTGCGCATGCTGCAGCCTGTATACGCGGCGCGTCTCCCGCGGTCAATCCCGGGGCCGCCGGCGCCGAATCCGGACTTCGCCCCACGCGGTGCGGGTTGACATCCTGTCGGGCGTCGGTTGTGATACGGCCGGGAACGTCCAGGAGGAACCGGCATGACGACGAGGAGCTGCCCGAATTGCGGACAGGGTGTGGAGGATGCGGGGGCCCAGTGGTGTCCGAACTGCGGCGTCAGCCTGGCCGCCGCGGGAGCGGGACCGGCCGCCGGGGGCGCCGGTGGCGGCGCCGGCCCGCGCGGGCCCTCCAGCGTCCCCTTCGAAGACTCGACGCAACCGTTTTTGGGCCGCTTTCTGGAGACGATCAAGCTCGCCTTCTCCGACCCGGTGCGACTGTTCTCGAACATGGATACCGACGACATCGGCGCGCCGCTGATCTACGGCGTGGTGATCGGCACGATCAACGTCGTGTTCTCGATCATCTGGCAGGTGATGTTCGGCGGGTTCGCGGCGCTGGCCGAGGGAGACGCCGAGGGGTTCGCGATCGGCACGGGGTTCCTGCTGGTGATCCTGGTGTTCAGCCCCGCGCTCGTGGTGGTGGGCTTGTTCATCAACGCCGGGATCTACCACGTCGCACTGTTGATCCTCGGCGACGGCAGGAGCGGCTTCCCGACCACGCTGCGGGCGGTGAGCTACGGCAGCACGCCGGGCCTGCTGGGGATCGTCCCCTTCTGCGGCGGGATCATCGGAGGGATCTGGAGCCTCGTGCTGGTGATCATGGCGGCGATCTACGGCCACCGTACCGACACCTGGCGGGCCATCGTGGCCTACTTCCTGCCGCTGCTGCTGTGCTGCCTGGCGCTGTTCGGCCTGATGATGATGCTCGGCCTGACCGGGGCCCTCGCGCAGTAGGGGTCGACGGGGATGCGTCTCGAGCCGGCGATCGCAGCGCAGCGCGACATCCCGCTCGGCGCGGTGTTCGGAGCGGTGCTGGGGCTGGGCGGGCTGGTTGCCGCGGTGTGGTTCAGGCTGGGCCTGCCGCGGCCGGTGTGCCTGTTCCACGAGTGGACCGGCGTGCCGTGCCTCGGCTGCGGCTCGACGCGCATGATCGAGGGATTGCTGTCGGGCGACCTCACGGCCGCCGCCTGGAACCCGCTGGCGTTCCTGGCGCTGGCGGGTGCGGTCGGGTGGTCGGTGGCCTCGACCGCCCGCTGGGCCATCGGCCTGCCGCCGCGGCGCGTGGCGCTGAACGCCCGCGAGGTCACGATCCTGCGGGTGGCCGCCGCCGCGCTGGTTGTGGGCGGCTGGGGCTACCTGATCTGGCGCGGAGTCTGAGCGGTTCGCCCCCGCTGGCCCGCGGTGCCGCCGAGATGTAGGTTTCCACCGTGATCATGGATGTTCCAGCCGGACAGGCGGCCGTGCGGCTGATCCTGGCCTCGCTCCTCGTCTGGCTCGGCACGCCGGACGTGCCGGCCCAAGTCGATCTGGTTCGCACGTACACCGAGCAGGACGGGCTGCACAACTCCGACGTCTCCGACGTGGCGCAGGGGCCCGACGGACGGATGTGGTTCCTCACCCCGACCGGGATCTCGATCTACGACGGCACGGCGTGGGAGACGTCGGATCTCGCCCGCGGCGGACCGCTGCGAGCCGGGTTCCGGTTCCGGCTCGACGATCGCGGCGGCGGCTGGGCGGTGGATGCCTTCGGCGCCGTCCACGTGCTGGACGAGGACGGATGGACGCGCCGCTCCGAGTCCTTCCTGGGGGGGCCCTGGCCGAGGATCAGCTGCTTCGCGGTCGCCTCGCGAGACGGCCGCCAGGTTCCGCTGATCGGCACGCTTGGGCTGGGGCTGTTCGCGGTCGAGGGGCCGGATCCGACGCGCGTCAGCGCGGCGGACGGTCGACTTCCCGGCGACGACGTCCGGGCGTTGCTGGCGGTCGGCGACGTGGTGCTGGTCGGCACCGACGCCGGCCTGCTGTCGTGGCGTGACGGGCGCCTCGAGCGTCGTTTCACGCCGCCGGACGGCCTGTCGCCGGGCGTCTGGGGCCTCGCGGACGATCCCTCCGCGGCCGGCGATTCGATCTGGGTCCAGGGGCGCGACTGGGTCGGACGACTCGGCGAGCACGGTTTCTCGCTGGTCGCCCGCGGCATCGGAAGCCCTGCCCTCGACGGCTGGGGAACGTTGACCCTGGTGCCGGACGGCGAGGGAGGGCTGTTCTTCGGCAACGCCGGCGGTCTGTTCAATCTCGCGGCGGGCTCCGAGCGGCCCGAACCGCTCGGCCGCCAGCACGGGCTGGTCGGCGGCGGTGTGCGGGCATTCCATCGCGACCGCGAGGGAAACCTCTGGATCGCGACCGCGGTCGGGGTCAGCAAGGTCGTCGCCGGTCCCTTCGACAACCTGGCGGAACGCGACGGCCTGTACGAGGACGAGGTCACGGCGATCCTGGAGACGAGCCCCGGGAACCTGCTGCTCGGTCACAACCGGGGCCTGACCTTCTACCGCGACGGCGTGCTGCGTGCCGTTCCGCTGTCGCGCGGGGACGTCGACAATCCGATGGTGTCGCGGGTGCTGGACATGGAGCGCGACGCGGCCGGCAACGTGTGGCTGGCGGTCTCGGGCTTCGGACTGGCCCGCCTGGACACGCAGGGGAGAATACGCTGGTTCGGCGGCGGGGAAGACTCCCGGAGCTGGGTCTACTCCGCACGTTTCGACGCCGAGGGCCGGCTGTGGGCCAGCGGCCATCACGCAGTGTGGCGGTACGAGGACGGCCGCCTCGAACCGGCCGCCCCCGAGGAGTATTTCGAGACGGGCGCGCGGCGGATGTTCCTCGGCGCCGACGGAACCCTGTATCTGGCGACCGGTGGATGGGGGCTCGTGCTCCACCGCGGGGGCAGCTGGCGACGCGCCCTGAGCCCCGACGGGCTGATGGGCAACAACGTGTACGCGGTCCTGGAGGACAGCCGGGGGCGTGTGCTGGTGGGTACCCAGGGCGGCCTGCGCCGCCTCGAGGGAGACTCGCTCGTCCGCAGCGGGCTGGGGTCGCTGGCGATCGAGCGTCCCGTCTACTTCATCATCGAGGATCGGCAGCAGCGCATCTGGCTCGGCACCAGCTACGGCGTGTTTCGCTGGGACGGCGACGCGGACCTGCGCCACTTCACGATGCGCGACGGGCTGGCCGGCCTGGAGACCAACCGTGCGGCGGGAATCGTCGACGCTGCGGGACGGGTCTGGCTCGGCACCGACCGCGGTGTATCGCGCTACGACGAGGTCGAGCGCACGGGCGCGGCACTCGAGGTGGAGCTGCTCGAAGTCGGGTCGCGGGGCGATTCGTTGCCGTCGCGGCCGGACGGCACCCTGGGCGCCGAGCGGGGTGAGCTGACGTTCCTGCTCAGGGCGATCTCGTTCGTCGACGAGACGCAGATCGAGTTCCGCACCCGGCTCGAGGGTCTGGACCGGGATTGGGTGATCGCCGAGTCGTCGACGCGGCTCGAGGCGCGTTACCCCCGCGTGCCGCCGGGCAGCTACACGTTCGTGGCCCAGGCGCGGAACGCCCGCGGAAGCTGGGGTCGGGCAACGCGCTCGCCCGAGATCGTGATCGCCCCGCCGTTCTGGCGCCGCGGCTGGTTCCTCGGCCTCGCCGGCGCCGCGATCGTGCTGCTGGGCTTGATGACCCACAACCTGCTGGCCCAGCGGCGTTACGCCCGGCGGCTCGAGGACGAGGTTCGCCGGCGCACCTCCGATCTCGAACGCTCGCGGCGCTCGGTGGTCTCGGAGAAGGAACGGCTCGCGGTCGTCCTGGGCAGCATCGCCGACGGGGTGATCGCGCTCGATCACGGCAACCGCATCGTGTTGATCAACTCCGCCGCGGCGCGCATCACGGGTCTCGACGAGGACGAGGCCGTCGGGCGCACGATCGACGAGGCGCTGCAAGCCGGCGCGGCGATCGAGACCTGGCGCGACCTGCTCGACGCGGTCCGCGGGCCGGGCGCCCTGCGTCGCGAGGAGCGTACCGTGACGCTGCTCGGACGCGACGGCGGCACGCGCCAGGTCGAGCTGGCCGCGGCACCCTACCGGCCTCCGGAGGTCCCCGCGCCGGGCCTGGTGCTGGTGTTGCGGGACGTCACGGAGCGCCGCCGGATCGAGGGCGAGCTGGCCAAGACGCGGCGCCTGGAGTCGCTCGGCGTGCTGGCGGGCGGGATCGCGCACGACTTCAACAACCTGCTGACGGCGATCCTGGGCAACGTCTCCCTCGTCCAGTCCACCCCGGACCTCGACGACCGCACCCAGGGGCGGCTCCGCGAGGCGGAGAAGGCGCTGGGACGCGCCCATCGACTGGCGCGGCAGCTCGTCACCTTCGCTCGGGGTGGGGCGCCGGTCACCGGACCGGCCTCGATCGGCGACCTGCTGCGGGAGTCGGCGAGCTTCGTGTTCAGCGGCGCCGCGGTGGGCTTCGCGCTCGAGCTGCCGGACGACCTGTGGCCGGTGGAAGTCGATGCCGACCAGATCCACCAGGTGTTCGAGAACCTGTTCTTCAACGCCCGCCAGGCGATGGACGGGCGCGGGCGGGTGGAGATCGTGGGCCGGAACCTCGACGCGGGCGCCGAAGACGTCCCCGGACTGCCGCGGGACCGTGAGTTCCTCCGGATCGACGTGCGCGACTTCGGTCGCGGGATCCGCCCCGAGGACCTGGAGCGGATCTTCGAGCCCTACTACACGACCAAGGACTTCGGCAGCGGGCTCGGCCTGGCGACGTCGTTCTCGATCGTGCAGCGCCACGGAGGAACGATCCGGGTCGCATCGGTCCCGGCGCGGGGCACGACGTTCTCCGTCTATCTTCCCGCCTCGACCGGACGGGTCCGACGGGCGCCCGAGCGGGAGTCGGTCGCCTCGGGACAGTCGGGCCGCGTGCTGGTCCTGGAGGACGAGACGTTCGTGGCCGACGTGCTGCGGGAGATGCTGGGACACCTGGGGTACGAGGTGGCCGTCGCCAGCAACGGCGACGAGCTGCTGGACCTGTGCACGCGGGAGCTGGCGCGGGAGCGGCACTTCGACGTGGCGATCCTCGACCTGACCGTCCCGGGGGGCAAGGGCGGTGCCGAGGTCCTGCCGCAACTGTTGACGCTCGACCCCGAGCTGAAGGCGATCGCATCCAGCGGGTATTCCGACAGCCCGGTGATGTCGCGCTACACCGAGTACGGGTTCACCGCGGTGCTGCCCAAGCCCTACACGCTGGCCGGCGTGGGACAGGCCTTGCGCAGCGCCCGAGGTCCTCTGACCCCAACGCGGACCGGTTCGACGTAGATTCACGGCGTGAAGAACCTGCTCCTGCTGGTGGTCGTCTTGACGGCGCAGTCCCTGGTCGCCGGGGCGGAACCGTTCCGCGACGCGTCCGCGGAGTGGGGGCTGGCCTTCGTGCACCGTCCGGGCACCGTGACCTACGGCATGTCCGGCGGTGTGGCCTGGTTCGACATGGACGGGGATGGCGACGACGATCTGTTCCTGGTCAGCGGCGACGGGGCCCACCGGCTGTACCGCAACGACGGGACCGGGCTGGTCGACGTGACGGCGGGTTCGGGACTCGGCGACGGCGCGGCCCGCGAGGCGATGGGGGTGATCGCGGCCGACGTGGACCAGGACGGGCGGACGGACCTGTACGTCACCGCGGTCGGGCCGAACCGGATGTTCCGCAACCTGGGCGGGGGGCGGTTCGAGGACGTGGCGGCGGCCTGGGGAGTGGCCGGCGACGCGTGGAGCTCGAGCGCGGCGTTCGCCGACCTGGACCGCGACGGCGACCTCGACCTGTACGTCGGCAATTACGTGCGCACGATCGATTTCCCGTACCACGTCGGTTACCCGAACGACCTGTTCGTCAACGTCGGCACCGCCCGCGAGCCCGCGTTCGTGGAGCTGGCGGCCTCGCTCGGCGTGGACGACCGCGGGGTGTTCCGGCCACCGCCGCCGGGACTGCCCGTTCCGGAATCCCCCGTCGGCGATCCCACGGCGGGCTGCACGCTGTCGGTCTCGACGGCCGACGTGGACCAGGACGGCGATCCCGACCTGGCGGTCGGCAACGACTTCGGGGACTTCGTGTTGCCCAACCGGCTGTACCGCAACGACACGCCGCCGGGCGGCGCGCTGCGCTTCACGGACGTGACCGTGGAGACCGGTTTCGACCTTCACCCGCACTACAACATGGGCATCGCCGGCGCCGACTACGACGGTGACGGCGATCTCGATCTGTACCTGACGAACCTGGGCCCCAACCCGTTGCTGCGAAACGACGGCGGCTTGTTCGACGACGCGGCGCCCGCCGCCGGCCCCGTCGAGGGACGCACCGACGACGGCAGCCTGCTGCTGACCTCCTGGGGCACGGTGTGGGGCGACGTGGACCTCGACGGGTGGGAGGACCTGATCGTCGTCAACGGCCACATCGCCGCAGCCTCGTTCATTCTCAACGAGCCGCGCTCGCCGAACCACCTGTGGCTGAACGACGGCGACGGGACCTTCACGCGCGTCGATCCGGCACGCTCGGGGATGGACGACCGGGCGGCCGGACGAGGCGTCGCCGCGTCCGACGTCAACGGCGACGGCCTGCTCGACTTCGTCGTCGTGAACAACGGCCACCCGGCCGCGAAGAACGTCGGCGCGCCCAGCCGGCTGTACCTCGGCACCGGCGCGCTCGTGGACGCCGACCGTCACTGGTCGCAGCTCAGGCTGGCGGGCTGGCGTTCCAACCGCGAGGCGCTCGGCGCGCGGCTGGAGGCCGTCGTGGGCCACCGCGTGCTGCTGCGGCAGGTGCTGGCCGACCCGGTCTACGCGTCGAGCGGGAGCCGCGTGGTGCATCTGGGTCTCGGGACGCATCCCCGGATCGACCGGCTGATCGTGCACTGGCCGTCGGGAATCCGGCAGGAGCTGCCCGGCGTCCCGGCGGATCGGCGGCTCGAGCTGCTCGAGCCGCGCGTGGTGGTGCGGGCGGTGGCGGCCGAACCGGGTCGGGGTCGCACCACGGTCGTCCGCGCGACGCTCGAGAACCTCGACGCCGGGCCGTGGGACTTCGTCGCGCTGGCGGCCCCGCCGGGAGAGAGCCTGGTGCAACCGGGCGCGTTGCCGCCGTGGTGGCCCGGCGGCGGGGACCGCCCCGACACCCCGGGCGTCGCTCCGGTCGGCGCGGTCGCCGGCACGCTCGAGGCCGGCGCCCGCACGACCGTGGAACTGGTGCTGCCCCGGCAGACCGGGCGGCGACCGGCCGGCTCCCAGATGGTGGACGTGGTCGTCGGCGCCGCGG
>JBFKMV010000173.1:0-10934 GCA_041629655.1 Candidatus Polarisedimenticolaceae bacterium | reverse complement strand
CCGTCATCACCAGCACGTCCGGGCGCGCGCCCTTGGCCGCCAGCGCCGCGCGCTGCAACACCCCGAAGCGGTGCTGCTCGTCCACCACGACCAGGCCGAGCTTGCGGAACTCGACCCCGGCCTCGAACAGCGCGTGCGTCCCGACCACGATGTCGGCCTGCCCGGTGCGGACCGAGGTCAGCACCCGGCGCCGCGCCGCCGCGCGCAGCGAGCCGGTCAGCACCGCCATGCGGTACGAGATCCCCTCCACGGCGAGGATGCTCGACAGCGTGCGGTAGTGCTGCTCGGCGAGGATCTCGGTCGGCACCATCAGCGCGGCCTGGAACCCGTTCTCCACCGCCACCAGCATCGTCAGCAACGCGACGATGGTCTTGCCCGAGCCGACGTCGCCCTGGAGCAGCCGGTTCATCGGGTGCGTCGACTCGAGATCCCGGCCGATCTCCTTCAGCACGCGCCGCTGTGCCGCCGTCAGCTTGAACGGCAACAATCTGCCGAGCTTGGTGCGCAGCGCGTCGGTCAGCTCGTAGGCCGTGCCGCGGCGCTGCTGCCGCAACCCGTGGCGCCGCAGCGCCAGCGCGAGCTGGAGCAGGAAGATCTCCTCGAACGCCAGCTGCCGTTGGGCCGCCGTGCGCCGCTCGGCGAGGTCGTCGAGGCGCGTCTGGGGCGGCGGGAAGTGGGTCTGCCGCAGCGCCTCGAGCCGCGCGATGCGGCCCTCGGGCGGTCCGACGTCCGGCGGCACCGTCTCCGCCAGCGCCCGCTCCCCCAGCCCCTCCAGCACCCGGTGCTGGATCACGCGCAGCATGCGCGAGGACAGCTCGCCGAGCTTGCGGTAGACCGGCACGATGCGGCCGGTGTGGATGCCCTCGCGGTCCTCCTCCTCGAGCAGCTCGTAGTCGGGGTTCTCCAGCACCAACTTCTTCTTGTAGCGGCTGATCGCGGCGCGGCCGAACACCACCGCGCGGCGGCCCGCCACGAACACCCGCGCCAGGTAGGGCTGGTTGTACCAGACCGCGGTGATCTGGCCACTGCGGTCCTCGAGCACCGCCTCGAAGATCGTGAAGCCGCGCTTGCGGGTGCGGATCAGCCGGCTCGAGGCGACCTCGACCTCGAGCGTCGATTCGCGTTGCAGCAAGCCCAGCTCGGCCACGGTCGCGAACGCGCGGCGGTCCTCCCAGCGGAACGGCAGGACGTACAGCAGGTCCTCGACCGTCTCGACACCGGACGCTTCGAGCTTCTCGGCGCGCCGTGGCCCGATGCCCTTGACGTAGCGCAGCGGCGTGTCCGCTTGCAGCATGCGCGGGATTATAGCGGGGCCGCCGCGGGAAGCTCGTCGGAGCGCCGGCGCGTCTCCTCGCGCATCGCGAGCCAGATCCCTGCGGCGATCAGCAACGCGCCCCCGTAGAACGCGGCGCCGGGGATCTCGTCGAACAGCAGCGCCGCGTACAGCGCGGCCAGCAGCGGCTCGCCGAGCACCGCCACGTTGACCGTGAACGAGCGCAGCCGGCGCACGCTCCAGTTGAGCAGCCCGTGCCCGATCAGGTGCGGACCCGCGGCCAGCAGCGCGATCCAGAGCCACGTCGCCGGCGGGTACGCGCCGAGCCGCACGCCCCCGAGCCACGCCAGCAGTCCCAGCACCAGCGTGGCCGCGCCGTTGACCATCAAGAGGTACGAGGTGAACGCCACCTGCTCGCGCAGCCGCCGTCCGATCATCAGGTAGGCCGCCCCGCTGACGGCGCCGGCCAGCGCCAGCGCATCGCCGGCCAGGGCCTGCCCGCCCAGCAACAGGTCGCCGCCGGCGAGCAGCGCGGTTCCCGTCAGCGCCAGCGCCATCCCGGCCACACCGCCCACCCCCGGCCGCTCGCCGAGGAACAGCGGAGCCAGCAGGGCGACCCACACCGGCTGCGTGGCGACCAGCATCACCGACGAGGCGACCGAGGTGAAGGCGAGGGACGAGATCCAGGTCGCGAAGTGGACCGCCAGCAGCGTCCCCGCCGCCAGGGCCAGCCCCCAGGTGGACGCCGAGGCGCGTGACAGCCCGCGCCCGCCCAGCGGAACCAGCGGCAGCGACGCGAACAGCAAGCGCCAGAACGCGATCCCCAGGGCCGGGGCCTCGCAGAGCCGGATCAGGATCGCCGCCCAGGACACGGCGACGACCGCGACCACCAGCGCCAGAGCTCCGGGAAACACCGGCCGTCGCCTCCCGCACGAGCCCGCCCCGGCGCGGTGCCGCCGGGCGGAGGTCGGGATTATAAGGGTCGGGGCGGGAGCCCGGGGATCAGGGCACGGGGCGCAACACTTCGCGCTCCACGAGGTCGCAGATCGCGCGGGCCAGCTCGGCGTCGCTCAGCGGGCTCTGCTCGATGATCTCGGCGATCGTCTGGCCGTCCTTGGAGCGGGACAGGACCTCCGCCGCGGCGGAACGCGGGTCGGACAGCGCCTCGATCCGCGCATCCAGCTCCTCCAGGATCTGGAGCCGCAGCTTGCCGTCCGGCAACGCCTCGCGCCAGCGGCTCCACTCGTCGACCGCCACCATGGCGTCCATCAACAGGTCCGAGACGCGCTCTTCCGCGGACTCCGGGACCTCGCCCGCGCCGAGCCGACGCACGCGGAACGCCGCGCCCTCCCAGGCCAGCATGCGGTAGAGCGCCTTGCGCCCCTGGACCCCACCCGCTTCGACGCGCGTCACGCGGTCGCCCTCGAACACGATCCGGCCGCTCCGCTCGCCGTCCTCCAGCTCGATCACCCCGCGCCGCCCGTGCACCGCCAGCACCTGCAGCAGGTCCGGGATCGGCAGGTGCTCGACCGAGCCGGCCAGCAGCGTGCCGTCGGCCGGCCAGCGCGGCTGCGACGGCTCGCGCCGAGCCAGCAGGCGCTCGACGCGGGCGTGGAGCTCCTCGACCGCGAACGGCTTGGTCAGGTAGTCGTCGGCCCCCATCCGCAGGCCGCGCAGCCGCCTGGACAGCCGGGCCTCGCTGGTCAGGAACACGAACGGGATGTCGGCCGTCTCGCGCCGCTGCTTGACCTCCTGGTAGAACTGCCAGCCGTCCATCTCCGGCATCAGCACGTCGGCCACGATCACGTCGGGCTCCGACTGCTCGAGCCGCTCGAGCGCCGCCGCGGCGTCCTCGGCCTCGTCGACCCGATAGCCCTGCAGGGAGAAGAAGTCCCCGACCAGCTTCAGGATCAGCCGGCTGTCGTCGACGATCAGCAGGCGCCGCGCCGGTGGTCCCGCGATGGCCCTCATTGCTGGATCTGCTCGATCAGCTCGAAGATCGTCGGGGTGTGGTTCGGCATCTCGTTGTGGATCTCTCCCTTGCGGTAGGCCGCGAGGGCCGCCGTGGCGCAGCTCGGATCGAACTGGGTTCCCATGTGCTGCTCGATCTGCTCCATCGCCTGCGAGACGGGGCGGCCGCTGCGGTAGATGCGGTCGGTCGTGATCGCGTCGAACGCGTCGCCGACCAGGATGATCCGGCCGAAGATCGGGATGTCCTCGCCGCCCAGCCCGTCGGGGTAGCCGCTCCCGTCCCAGTGCTCGTGGTGGTTGCGGATCCCGGGGATCACGTTGGCCAGCGCCGGGATGTGGGCCAGCATCCGCGCGCCCGCGGTGGTGTGCCCCTTCATGATCTCGAACTCCTCGTCGTCCAGACGCGAGGGCTTCTTGAGGATGTCGTCCGGGATCGCGATCTTGCCCACGTCGTGCAGGATCGCCGACATCAGCAGCGGCTCCATCCGGTCCGGATCCAGCCGGATGCCCCGCGCCACGATCAACGCCGTGCGGGCGACGCGCAGGGAATGGCCGTGGGTGTAGGCGTCCTTGGCGTCCACCGCCCCGGCCAGCGAGACGATGATGTTCAGGAACATCGACCGGACGTCGCGCTCGAGGCGCGCGTTCTCGATGAAGATCGCCGCCTGCGAGGCGAGCGCGTAGAGGATCTTCTGGTCGTTGGCCGAGACGTTGCGCCGGCGCTGCTCGCCCTGCTCGATCTCGATCCCGCCGATCAGCCGCTCCTTGGCCACCATCGGTACGAACACGGTGTGGTTGACCGGGTCCTGGAAGATGCTGATGCCCATCGCGGCGGAGCTGTCCGACTCCAGGATCGGAATCTTGTCCGAGATGCGGTGACGATCGCCGACCTTCGGCCCGTCCTCGAGGTAGCCCTGGATGCCTTTGACTTCCAGCGCGCCGTGGTCGGGATCCATCAGCATGATCGAGCCGCGTCGCTCGCCCAGCGCGGTCAGCGCGTGGCGCAGGATGATCTCGACCTCGTCGTCGACCTTGAACGGCGAGGTGATCGCGGAGCCGATCCCGACCAGCATCTCGAGGTACAGCTGCCCGAGCCGCTTGCTGTGCTCGAGCGTGTCGTGGGCCCGCATGTGGCTCTTGATGCGCGCCATCAGCTCGCGGGTGAAGAACGGCTTGGTCAGGTAGTCGTCGCAGCCGGCCTCGAACCCGGCCAGCTTCTCCTTCAGCTCGTTCCGCGCCGACAGGAACACCACCGGGATGTGGTTGGTCTCCGAATCGCCCTTGATCGCGCTGCAGACCTCGATGCCGCTCATCTCGGGAAGATTGACGTCCAGCAGTACGGCGTGGGGCCGCACGTCACGGGCCAGCTGGAGGCCGGCGGCTCCGTTCTCGGCCACGTGCACGACGTAGCCCTCGGCCTCCAGTTCCTCCTTGAGGATCGTGCGCGTGACGTTGGAGTCCTCGATGACCAGGATCGAGCGGCCCTCGGCGGCCGTCCCGGCGGGAAGCGCCGCGCCGGGGCGCCGCTCGGCCCCGACGGACCCCGCGCCCACGCTGTTCGGCCTGGTGCTCGACATGCGTGCAAAGTTCCCCTACGGCAGCGAATCTCGGTCCCGGCCCGCGGCAAGTCAAGCCGCCGGCCGGCGGCTATAATGGGCGCCGGTGTCACCCCCGCCCCGGCCCGTCGTCGACGTCCTGATTCCCGCCCTGAACGAGAGCGCCGCCTTGCCCCGAGTGCTGGGGGACCTGCCCGCCGACGGGCTGCGGCGGGTGGTGGTCGTGGACAACGGCTCCAGCGACGGTACCGGCGAGACCGCCCGGGGCCTGGGGGCCGTGGTGCTCGAGGAGCCGCGCCGTGGCTACGGCCAGGCCTGCCTGACCGGGATCGGCTGGATCGGGCGCCAGCCCGACCCGCCCGAGGTGCTGGTGTTCCTCGACGCCGACTACAGCGACCACCCCGACGAGCTGCCGTCGCTGGTCGAGCCGATTGCGCGCGGCGAGGCCGACCTGGTGGTGGGCTCGCGCCTGCTGGGGCGCGCGGAGCCCGGTGCGCTGCTTCCGCAGGCCCGCTTCGGCAACCGGCTGGCCGCGTTCTTGATCCGCCGGCTGTACGGACTCGAGGTGACCGACCTGGGACCGTTTCGCGCCGTGCGCTGGGAGGCGCTGTGCCGGCTCGGGATGGCCGACCGCAACTTCGGCTGGACCGTCGAGATGCAGGTCAAGGCGGCGCGGGCCGGGCTGCGCTACCGGGAGGTCCCGGTGTCCTACCGCCGCCGGGTGGGGGTCTCGAAGATCACGGGAACCGTTTCGGGGACCGTGCGCGCCGGCTGGAAGATCCTCTACACGGTCTTCCGCCACGCCGTGCGTTGAGCGTCAGGAGCCGTCGTGGGCGGTCCGCAGCTCGAGCACCTCGAAACGCTTCGTGCCCGACGGAACCCGGATCTCGACGATGTCGTCGGGCTTCTTCCCCACCAGCCCGCGCCCGATCGGCGAGCTGATCGAGACCAGCCCGTGCTCGAGGTCGGCGACCTCGGGCAGCACCAGCTCGTAGGCCAGCTCCTCGTCGCTGTCGAGGTCGAGCAGGGTCAGACGCGAGCCCAGCGCCGCGCGGTCGCGGGGCAGCTGCGACAGGTCCATCGCCGAGAGGTCGCCGAGGCGCTCCTGGAGCTGACCGATCCGGGCCTTGACGAACGCCTGCCGCTCCAGCGCCGCGTGGTACTCGGCGTTCTCGCGCAGGTCGCCCATCGCCAGGGCGGTCTTGATCTCGCGGGGCAGCTCGACCCGCAGCTCCCGCCGCAGCTCCTTGAGCTCCCCCGCCAGCTTGTCCATGATCTCGCGCATTCCCGGGCCTCCGTAAGGCGCCCCCTAATCTATATCGACGCCGAAAAAGCGGCAAATTGCCGCGCCGACGCGCCGCCCCGCGGCCTCGGGATTGGTGCCCGCCGGGGTGCTTTGAAGGTTTGACGGGCCTGCCGGCACCCTCTACCATCAACCTCCTGACACCGGGGCGGGCCTCGTCGCAGTCGATCGGCGGGCCCGAGTGGACGGAGGCAGCCATGGATCGACGGCGGATGAAGTTCCTGCTGCTCGGCGGCGGTATCGCGGTCACGATGGGACTGATGATGGCGCTGGCGTTCAAGCAGTCGGACGGCCTCTACTACTACCTCACCGTGGGCGAGTTCCTGGAGCAGGGAGCCCGCCTGGACGACGGCTACAGGGTCAACGGTAAGGTGGCGCCGGGCTCGATCGAACGGTTGCCGAGCGGCGAGGACGTGCGGTTCCTGATCACCGACGGCAGCGCCACGCTGCCCGTGGCCTATCACGGCATCATCCCCGACACTTTCGTCGATGAGGCCGAGGTGGTGGTCCAGGGATACCTGGAGCAGGATGGCACGTTCCACGCCCAGAGCTTGCTCGCCAAGTGCCCGTCGAAGTACGAGGCGGCGGACGGCGCCGCCGAGACCGCGTACGGGCCCGGGGGCTCCGCGCCCGGCGAGTAGCGATCCGCCCCCCTTCCCGGCGGTCGCGGGGCCGACATGATCGAACTGGGACAGTTCAGTGTGTTCTTTGCGCTCGTGGTGAGCGCGTGGGCCGTCACGGCGGCGATTCTGGGCGCGATCGCCCGGGGTCGCGGCCTGCAACGCAGCGCCGAGAACGGCCTGCTGGCGGGCGCGGGCCTGATCGGCATCGCGACGGCCTGCCTGCTCCACGGCTTCCTCACCGACGACTTCCGCATCGACTACGTCTATCACTACTCCAGCACCAGCCAGCCGCTGTCCTACAAGATCGGCGCGCTGTGGGGCGGCCAGGCGGGAAGCCTGCTGCTGTGGGTGCTGATCCTGGGCGTGATGGCCGCGGTGGTGGTGCTGACCAACCGCAACAAGAACCGCGCGCTGATGCCGTGGGTCACGGCGATCGTCGGCACCGTGATGGTGTTCTTCCTGATGCTGCTCAACTTCGTCGAGCCGCCGTTCGCCCTCGGACCGATGCGCCCCGACGGGGTCGGCCTCAACCCGCAGCTCAAGAACTACTGGATGATGATCCACCCGCCGTCGCTGTACCTGGGGTACGTCGGCTTCACGATCCCGTTCGCGTTCGGGATCGCCGCGCTGGCCACCCGGCGCACCGGCGACATCTGGATCCGCACCACGCGCCGCTGGACCCTGTTCTCCTGGTTCTTCCTCGGCATCGGGATCCTGCTCGGCTCCTACTGGGCCTACATCGAGCTGGGCTGGGGCGGCTACTGGGCCTGGGACCCGGTCGAGAACGCGTCGTTGATGCCGTGGCTGGTCGGCACCGCGTTCCTGCATTCGGTGATGATCCAGGAGAAGAAGGGCATGTTGAAGGTCTGGAACATGTCCCTGGTCATCCTGACCTTCACGCTGTCGATCTTCGGGACGTTTTTGACCCGTAGCGGGATCATCTCCTCCGTGCACTCCTTCGCGACGTCCCAGATCGGGCCGTGGTTCGCGGTGTTCCTGGGGCTCGTGTTCTTCGGCTCGCTGGCGCTGTTGATCCTGCGCCTGCCCGACCTGAAGACCGAGGCGCGGCTGGAATCGGTGATGTCGCGCGAGTCCTCGTTCCTGTTCAACAACATGATCTTCGTCGGCATCGCGGCCTCGGTGCTGCTGCTGACGACGTTCCCGATGATCTCCGAGGCGGTGACCGGCCGTAAGGTCACCATGGGTCCGCCGATCTTCAACCTGGTCAACGTGCCCTGGGCGATCTTCCTGCTGCTGCTGACCGGGGTCGGCCCGCTGATCGCCTGGCGGCGCGCCAGCTCGAAGAACCTCAAGCGCAACTTCCTGATCCCCGGATTGACCGGGGTGTGGACGTTGCTGGCGCTGTTGATGATCGACCTGCGGGCCTACGGCAGCGCGCTGGCCGGCGTCGGGCGCGCGATCGGCGGCGGCGACGTGATGGGCATGTTCGAGCAGCTCAACGTGTTCTACCCCGCCCTGACCTTCGGCGCCGGCGCCTTCGTGCTGGCGACGATGGGGCTGGAGTTCTGGCGCGGGACCCGCGCCAGGATGCGGCAGCAGGGCGAGCCGGCGCCGCTGGCGCTGGGCACGCTGATCTGGCGCAACAAGCGCCGCTACGGCGGCTACGTGGTCCACATCGGCGTGGTGCTGGTGTTCTTCGGCATCGCCGGCTCGGCGGCGTACCAGAAGGAGGACGTGCGCCTGCTCGAGCCCGGCGGCACGCTCGAGATCGACGGATACGTGATGCGCTACGACGGATACCGGCTCGAGGCCGTGGACGACCACATCGGCGCCGTGACCGAGCTGACGCTGCTGCGCAGCGGCCGCGAGCTGGGCCGGATCGAGGCCGAGCAGCGCTTCCATCCCAACCTGATGTTCCCCGAGCTGCGCCAGGCGTTCCTGAGCGCCAAGGCGCAGCGTACGCGCGACCCCGAGGGGCACCACGAATCCGTGAAGGGGCTGTACGCGCTGATCCGGAACCTCGAGAACCGGGTGCGGCGCGAGGTCAAGACGCCCTCGACCGAGGTCGGGATCCACGCCTCGCTGTCGCCGTTGTCGCCGTCGACCCTGGGCGAGGACTTCTACGTGATCCCGCTGTCGGTCGACCCGGCGACCGGCCAGACCAACTTCCGCGTGTTCATCAACCCGATGGTCAACTTCATCTGGCTCGGCGGCCTGATCTTCGTGCTGGGCGCGCACCTGTCGGTGCTGCCCGACCGGCGCGAGCGCCGGCGGCTCGAGGCCGCCCTGGAGCTGGAAGAGCAGGAGCGCGCCGTTGCGTAGCGCACGGACATGGATCGGAGCCGTCGCGCTCGCGTTGCTGCTGCTCGGCCTGGGTGCCGGAACGATCCCGCAGGGGGTCGACCGGACCGAGTACGAGCTGGCGGCGCGGACGATCCTTTGCGACTGCGGCTGTCACCCGCAATCGGTCCACGATTGCTCGTGCGGTCGCGCCGCGGAGATGCGCGAGGAGCTGGCGGTGCTGCTGCGCGGCGGCAAGAGCGGCCAGCAGGTGATCGACCTGTACGTCGAGCGGCACGGCGAGCAGATCCGGATCGCTCCGACGGCCAGCGGATTCAACCTGGTCGCGTGGCTCGGCCCCGCGGTGGCGTTCGTCGGGGCCGCGGCCGGCCTGTTGTTGGTGCTGCGACGCTGGCGCCGCCAGGAGGATCTCCCGGCCGGCAGTCCGGCCGCGACGCCACCGGCGGAGGCGGAAGACGACCCCTACCGGCGACGGCTGCGGAAAGACCTCGAGGAGTACGACTCGTGAGCGGCGGTATTTTTGCATCGATGCTGCTCGGCACGGTGGCGCTGGCCTTCGTGCTGGTTCCGTTGTTCCGCAAGGACGCCGCCCGGGCCGAGCGCCTGGCCGCCGCGACCAGCGCCCGCCAGGAGCTGATGTCGCAGCGCGAGATGGTGCTGGCGGCGCTGAAGGACCTCGAGGACGACCGCGCCACGGACAAGATCGACGACCAGGACTACGCGCAGCTCCACGCCCGGCTCAGCTCGCGGGCGGTCGAGGTGATGAAGCGGCTCGACGCGCTGGAGGCGAAGGCGGCCCCGCAGCCCGGACCGCAGGCCGTCGGGCGGCCGCGACCCGCTCGACGCCGGCGCCGCTGACGCCCGCGTGGACGATCGTCCGATCATCGAGACCCGCGACCTGACCCGCCGCTTCGGCGCGCTGACCGCGCTGTCCGAGCTGACGCTGACGGTCCGGCGCGGGGAGTCGCTGGCCGTGTTCGGACACAACGGCGCGGGCAAGACGACGCTGATCCGGATCGTGACACTGGAGCTGCGGCCGACCTCCGGCACGCTGCGGCTGGCCGGGCGCGATCCGCGCCGGGCCGACCTGGAGATCCGGCGCCTGACCGGGGTGATCTCGCACCGCCCGTTGCTGTACGACGAGCTGACCGGGCGCGAGAACCTGGCATTCTTCGCCCGCCTGTACGCCGTGCCCGACGCCGGGCGGCGGATCGAGGCGATGCTGGAGGAGGTCGGGCTGACCGACCGGGCCGACGACGCCTTCCAGACCTACTCGCGCGGCATGCAGCAGCGGCTGGCGCTGGCGCGCTGCCTGCTGCACGACCCGGAGCTGGTCTGTCTCGACGAGCCGTTCGCCGGGCTCGACCCCCACGCCGCGCAGATGCTGCGAGCCAAGCTGGCGCGGCTGCGCGACGGCGGACGCACGGTGCTGCTGGTGACGCACAACTTCCGCGAGGGGCTCGAGCTGAGCGACCGCTGGATGCTGCTCGAGCGCGGGCGGCTGGCCGACTCCGGCCCCTCGGCGGGAACCGATCCGGCCTCGTTCGAGGAGGCCTGGCGCGCCCGGCTCGCCGGGGCCGCCCGGGGCCGCCGGTGAGCGCCACGGTCGAATCGCGGCCGGCGCCGGCCCTGCCGGGGTTCTTCCGCGGCGCGGCCGCGGTGGCGGGCAAGGACCTGCGCGTCGAATGGCGCACGCTGGAGAGCATGACCGCGATGGCGCTGTTCTCGCTGGTCGTGCTGCTGGTGTTCAGCTTCGCGTTCAGCCTGGGCACGATCCGCGAGCTCGGCCCGGCGCGGCTGGTTCCGGGGGTGCTGTGGACGGTGTTCGGGTTCGCGTCGATCGTCGGTTTCGCACGCTCGTTCCAGGGCGAGCGGCGCAACGACACGCTGAGCGGACTGCGGCTCGCGCCGCTGGACGCCGGAGCGGTGTTCGTCGGCAAGGCGCT
>JBFKMV010000172.1:0-10936 GCA_041629655.1 Candidatus Polarisedimenticolaceae bacterium | reverse complement strand
CGGCCGACAAGCTCATCGTCGAGAGCCACTTTCAGCAGGACGGCTTCACGACCTTCGCCCGCGGCGCGCGGGCGATCCTGGATGCCGACCGCAACCTGTACCGCGGAAGGAACCGCAGCAAGCTGCTGCGAATCTTCCGCAAACGCAAGATCGGACCGGTGAGCTAGCCGGCCGGTCCAGGAGGGGAGACATGGACCATCGGACCACGGACACGCGGGGACGCCTGGGGCTGCCCCTGGTCGCGGCGCTCGTGATCGCCGGACTTTGCGGCGTCACGAACCTGGCCGCGGAGTGCGCGGACGCTGCCGGCTACGAACGCGTCGAGATCGCCATCAGCTACGAGATGGTCGGCGAGAAGCGCGTCGTCAAGGCCGTCAACGTCAAACCCGAAGAGGCCAAGATCTACAAGGGCGGCAGCCCCGACAAGGTCTGCTGGGTCATCCCGGACCTCGGCGCCGGACTCAGCCTGGAGATCAGCGGGAAGGACGTCGACGGCAACCCGAAGCCGTTCGGCGACTCCGCGATCGTCGCGGCGGGCGGCGAGGCCGACTCGGGCAAGCCCACCGCGACCGGGCGCTGGCGCTACAACGTGACGATCAAGGGCGGACCCAAGCCGTTCATCAAGGACCCGATCATCGTGATCGATCCCGGCGACGGCGGCAGCGTGCAGCCGGGCGGCGGCGACTAGGGTCGTTCGGCCGGGGGGGCGACGAGCGCGACGAACGCGGGCGTGTCCCGCAGTCCCGCGAACTCGCTCTCCTGGCGGATGATCTCGCGGGAGAAGCCGAGCGCGATCGCGGCCTCGATCGCCCCGAGCGCCTGCTCGTTCCGCCCGCACAGCGCGTGGACGTGCGCCAGCCGGTGCAGGTTGTTGGCGGTGCGGGGCAGCTCCGGCTCCAGCGCGTCGGTCTGTGAGGCGGCTCCCGCGCAATCGTCGCCCTTCGCGGAGTACAACGCCCGGTCGAGTCGCAGCGTCAGGTTCTCCGGGTCGTCCCGCAGCTGCTGCTCGACGATCCGCAGCGCCTCGCGGTAGTTGTGCAGGGCGTCCTCGCGGCGCCCCTGGTCGAGGTACAGGTCGGCGAGGTTGCGTCGCATCACCGCGCGCCCCGGCGCGAACTGCACGGCCAGCCGGTAGTACTCCTCGGCCCGCTCCAGCCGGTCGGGACGGTCGGAGAAGTAGTACGCCGTGCCGATGTTGCTGGCCAGCGTCGCGTCGCGGATCGGCACGACCATCCGCTCGTAGGCCGCGATCGCCTCGTCGAACCTGCCCTGCAGCACGGTCAGCGCGACCAGGTTCTCGTGCGGGACGGCGACGTCCTCGGGGGCCAGCGTCGCGGCCTGCTCGAAGGCCTGGCGCGCCTCGTCGTAGCGCCCCAGCTCGTGCAGGAACGCGCCGAGCGCGTTCCAGTTGAACCAGTCGCGGTCGCCGAGCGCCGCGGCGGCCCGAAGACACGACTCGGCCTGCTCGAGATCGCCGACCCGCACGTAGCTCGCGGCCAGCTCGCGCTGCGCCTCGTCGGGCTTGGGGTGGTTCGCCAGCACCTTGTTCAGCTCGTCGATCGAGGCGGCGTAGCGCCCGGTGCTGCGCAGCACGCGCGCCAGCGCGACCTGCGCCGCCGGCAGCTCGGGGTCCAACTCCAGCGCGCGGCGGGCCTCGCGCTCGGCCTCGCCCAGCTTCTCGCTGACCCGGTCGTAGAGGTAGCTGCGCCAGCGCGCCTCGCTCAGTCCGGCGTGGGCCAGCGCGAACGCGTCGTCGAGACGGATCGCCTGGCGGAACAGCTCGCTGGCCCCGTCCATCGCATCGCGCCCCTCGCCTTCGCGTAACGCCTGGTGACCGCGGATGAACAGCTCGTAGGCCTTGAACGAGCCCGTGGGGTCGCGCGCCATCCGGCGGCGCTCCTTGGTCGACAGCGGGATTGCCAACACCGTGGCCAGCTTGCCCGTAATTTCCCGTTGCAGCGCGATCAGACCGTCCGCCGCGCCGTGAAAACCCTCCGACCACAGCACCAGGCCCGAGCCGGCGTCGGTCAGCTTGACGTCCACGCGCAGCCGCTCGCCTTCCTGCTGCAGCTCGCCTTCCAGGAACGCGCCGACGCCGAGCCGTCGGGCCCGCTCGGCCGGAGTCGCGTCGTCGCGGTCGGGGCTCCAGGCGGCCGCGCGGCCGACGACCTGGATTCCCGAGATCTCGCTGAGCTGCGTGATCAGGCCGGCGCTGATGCCCGCGCTCAGGTAGTCCCGTCCCGGATCGCCGGTCAGGTTGGTGAACGGCAACACCGCGACGGCGCTCGAGTGACCGTCCGCCGCGTCGCCGGGCGTCAGCGCCCACCACAGCGCCGCGGCCCCCGCCAGCAACAGGGAGGCGGCGATCGCCGGCCGGAGCAGCGCGCGACGTGGTCGCGGTGGCGCCACCGGTCGCGCCGCCGCCGACGTGGCCCGTCGCGCGAGCTGTCCGCTGCTCAGCTCCGATCGCAGCCCGACCAGCTCGTTCCGCACGTCCTTGGCGTTCTGGTACCGCAGGTCGGGGCTCTTTTCCATGCAGTGACGGATGATGCGGCCGACGTGGTTGGGATACCCGGTCCGCAGCTCCGTCACCGAGGGCGGCGAGTCGCGCATGATCGCCGAGATCAGCTCCGCCGAGCTGTGCCCCTGGAACGGCCGCGCGCCGGTGGCCATCTCGTACAGCACCACGCCCAGCGAGAACAGGTCGGTCCGCTTGTCCAGCTCGCGCCCCTGGAGCTGCTCGGGCGACATGTAGGGCACCGTGCCCATGGCGAAGCCTTCCTGGGTCAGCAGCTTCTGCGAGGCGGTGGGCAGCTCCGCCGCGTCCGTCGATTCGGAGTCCGGCCGCAGCTTGGCCAGGCCGAAATCGAGCACCTTGACCCGCCCGGCGGCGTCGACCATGACGTTGGCCGGCTTGAGGTCGCGGTGCACGACGCCGCGCTCGTGCGCCGCGCCGAGCGCGTCCGCCAGCGGCACGGCGAGTTCAAAAAACCGCTCCAGCGTCAGGCCGCTCTCGGGGATCAGCTCGGCCAGCGACTTCCCGTCGACCAGCTCCATCGTGATGAAGTGCTGGCCGTCCACCTCCTCGACCGAGAACAGCGTGACGATGTTGGGGTGGTTGAGCGAGGCCACGGTTCGCGCCTCGTGCTCCAGCCGCTTGAGGCGCTCGGGATCGGACGTGTTCTCCTCGGACAACAGCTTGAGCGCGACGTGTCGGCCGAGCCGCGTGTCGAGCGCCTTCCACACCACGCCCATACCGCCGCGACCGATCTCCTCGACCAGGCGGTACTGGCCCAGCTTTTCGTTGGGTGCAAGCAATCTCGTGCCGGATTCGACCGCGGCCCGGCGGGATGCGGCTCCGCGGCGTCAGCCTCTCCCCGGAGAGTATAGACCGGGCGGGAGGGAGGCCTGTTCAGGCGACCCGGCGGCGCAGGAGCGCCGACCCGCCTACCACCACCAGCAGCAGCAAGGCGATCGCGGGTCCGTAGCGCACCCAGCCCGGTCTCGGCGCCGGCCGCAACACCACGCGTCCGTCGCCCAGCGCCACAACACCCGCCCAGGCCGCTGCCGGCCGGCCCGCGGCGATCAGCTCGCGCCGTGTTTCCGCCAGCGCGTCGGCGACGGGTCGTCCCTCCGCGAGGTGCGCGTAGAACGAACCGAAGAAGCGTCGCGCGTCGTCGTCGCGCAGCGGCCACAGGCTGGCCACGACGGTCCGGGCACCGGCCTGGAGGAACGAGCGGGCCAGGCTCAACGGGCCCTCGCCGGCCAGCACGCGCCCGGTTCCGCTGCGGCAGGCGGCGAGCGTGACGACCTGGCCGCGCAACGGGAGGTCGAGGATCTCGCGCGGCTGGAGCAGGCCGTCCTGGTCCGGGCCGCCGGCGGAGAGCACGATCGCGGAGCGCTCGGGCCGGCCGTCGTCGACCACGGCGTGGGCCGCGAAGTGCACCAGCCGGTAGCGGTCGAGCGTGGCCCGCTTGAGGAACGCCTCGCTGGCCCGGGGACCGAGACGCAGCGTGCCGCTGCCGCCGAACGCCGCTAGTACCGTGCGGCCCTCTTCCTCCGCCGCAGGGAGCGAGCCGACCTGCCACGCCTCCAACAGCGCCTGGCGCGTGTCGGCGATCCCCGCGCCGCCGGCGACCTCGGGATCGGCCAGCACCAGCGCGCGGCCCGCGCCGTCGTCCTCGCCGCGCTGGCGCGCGCGCAGCCACACCGCGGCCGACGGCACCACGCTGATGGCGAAGCGGTCGCCCAGCGGTCGCGCGTCGGGAGCCGCGCGCAGCGCCTCGAACGGGATACCGTGCAGCACGGCGTCGGGGACCAGGACCAGCCGCCGGACGTGCTCCGGCAGCTCGTCAATCGCGCGGCCGAGGATCTCGCGGTACAGCCGCGCCGCGCCGCGCGGCTCCTTCGCGTCCCCCGCGCGGAGCATGGCGAGCCAGAACCCCGCCGGGGTCTCGAGCCGCTCCGCCGCGGCCACGCGGTGGATCCGCGAGCCTTCGGGCGTCAGCGCGAACAACCACGAGCCCGCGCCGCCCTCGCCACCCACGACCCAGGCCAGCAGCGCCTCGTCGGGGTCGAGCGCCGTGCGCACCTGGTCGGGCGTCGGAAAGGAACCGACCGCCTGCAGGGTCCCGCCGCCTCCGAGCTCCGCGATCTGCCGGCGCAGCTCGATCTCCTCCAGCTCCAGCCGCTCGATGCGCTCGAGCAGGCGGGCCTGCTCGGGGCGCGAGCGGGTTTCCGCCAGCCGCAGCTGCGCCCGCGCGATCTCGCCCAACAGCGCCGCGCGCCGCCGCGCCGCGTCGCGCTCGGCGTCCGCCGGTTCGGCACTCCGGGCCGCGAGCAGGTGGTCGAGCAGCCCCCGCGCGCGCCGGCGCTCGGCGATGCGGAACGCCAGCTCGACGTCGGCGTGCGAGCGGCCGGGTGGATCCAGCAGATAGCCCACCAGTGCCGCGTAGGCGTCGACCCACGTGCCGAACAGTTCGGCGCGCAGCTCGTCGATCGACTGCTCCGAGCGCAGGTTCTCGATCGCCTCCAGCGCGGCCAGGCCGTCGGCCACGGCGCGATCGCGGGGTCCGGTGAGACGTCGCGCCTCGGCGAGCCAGGTCAGGATCAGCGCGATCGTCCGCGAGTCGAGGTGCTCGGTGGCGATCGCCAGCGCCTCGTCGAGCAACGTCACCGCGGCGTCGGTGAACGCTGCGTCGCCCTCGACGAGGTGCATCGCCTTGTACATCCGCGCCGATGCGGCCAGGTCCCAGCAGGCGAAGCGCTCGCTCTGCTGCACCAGCCGGTCGAGGTCGGCGATCGCGGCGGGTCCCCGCGCGCAACCGGCCAGGCTCTTCAACGCGGTCAGCTCGTGGAGCGCGCTGCCCCGCTCACGCGCCAGCGCGAGCGCGCGCGAGGCGTGGGCCGCGGCCTCGCCGGCTCCGATCAGGCCCCCCAGATAGGCGTGCTCGGCCTTGACGGCCAGCGTTGCGTAGGCGTCGAGGCGCATCGCGGTGTCGCCGCTGCGGTCCGCGATCTCGACCGCACGCAGGGCGTGACGGAGCGCTTCGTCGGGGCGTCCGAGGTAGGACGCGGACGAGGACAGGGCCAGCAGCGGGATCATCTTGTACTTGGACGGCATGGCCTCGAACGCGGGATCGCCGACGACGCGTCGCGCCAGCAGCCAGGCCCGGTCGAAGCGGCTCCGGTTGATCGCCAGTCGAGCCCGCTCGGCCTCGACCCACAGCCGGTGCCAGGGCACATCGGAACGCTCGGCGGCTCGGGCCGCGAGGGCGACCTGGCGCCCGGCCTCGTCGTGCTGCTGGCGCAGGATCGCCACCGTGACCCGCTCCATGCGGGCGGTGACCTCCCCGGCGGCGTCGCCCGAACCGGCGAACCGGGCGGCGGCCTCGTCCAACAGCTCCACGGCCGCGTCCCGGTCACGTCCCTTGAGCAGGATTCCCAGCGCGGTGGCGCCGCGCGGGTCTTCGGGACGGAGCTGCCGCAGCGCCCGGACGCGGAGGATCGCGCCGTCCAGGTCGCCGGTAACCCGCGCGTACCCGTCGTAGCACAGATGGGCGTCGAGCTCCTCGGGGTGGTCCCGCACGAGCGCGTCGCACTCGTCGAGCGACGGCGCGCCGGCGAGCGCGCCGGCGTGAAGCGCGAGCACGACGGCGACGGCGGACGCGACGCGTCGCACGGGTCGGCGCCGGAGCGTCATTCCACGACGGCCCGGAACACGGGGGACTCGACCCGGCTCCCGTCCGGCAGGATCGCCCGGACCCGCCACAGCACGACACCCCCGGGCTCGACCGACGCGAGCGCCGCGGCGGGGACGCGGTGCGTCGTGCCCGTGAGTCCGCGGGCGACGTGGAGCACGTCGAGATCGCCGGTCACGACCTCGACGTCGTAGACGGTTCCCGCCGGCCCGGCCGACCAGGCCAGGTCGAGGGTGTCGCGGGGCAGGGGCTCCGCGGGCAGCAACGACTCGATCGCGAGACGTTCGCCCTCGCGGAACACCGGTGCCTCGGGGCCGCGCCGCTCCAGCAGCCCCGGCAGCATCAGCGCGGCGAGCAGCACCGCGGCTGCTGCTGCAGCGGCTGCCAGCCAGCGGCCGGCCGGCGACCGGCGGCCCACGCTCCCGCCCGCACCCCGCGACTCCCTCGCCCGTCGCAGCTCCAGCGCGAGCCGCCAGGCCTCGGCGCACTCGGCGTCGCGCACGGCCAGGTCGAGCAACTCGCGCGTGCGCGCCGCGTCGAGCTTTCCGGCGCTCGCGGCCCAGACCTCGGCGGGCTCGAACTCGCGCTCGCCGGGAGGCGACTCGCCGTCGGCCAGCGCGGCGAACGCCTCGCGCAGCGGGGCCTCGTCGTGGCGCCCGGCGTTCACGGCACCACCTGCTTGCCCTCGAGGCAGCGGCGGAGATCGGCCAGCCCGCGGTAGAGCAGGTTGTCGACGCGCTTGCGCGGCCAGCCCAGCACCCGGGCGGTCTCGGTCAGGCCGTACCCGAGCAGGTGCAGCACCGCCACGTGGCGGCGCGGGTCGACCAGCGTGCCCAGGCACTGCTGGATCGCGCGGCCGATCTCCCGGGATCTGGCGCGCCGTTCGGGTCCGGCCCGGTCCGTGGCGGTCGTGCGGTCGATCTGCTCGCCCTCCACCGTCGACTCCGCGTCGCGCCGCCGGGCGCGCCGGATCTCGTCCAGCGTGGCGCTGTGGGCCACCCTCCACAGGTAGGACGACGAGCGGACCCGTTGTTCCTCACCCCGCTCGAGGATCGCCAGCACGCGCAGCATCGCGGCCTGCACGATGTCCTCGCGCTGGTCCGCGAGCCACGACGGGCAGACCGCCGCAACGGCGCGGCCGAGCGCCCGGCGGATCTCCGCCAGGTCCGCCGCGGCGGCCGATTCGGTGCTCGAGGGCGGTGCTTGCGTGGCGTCCAAGTCAGTCTCCCCCGCAAGATGTACCCCAAAACTCGCCGCTCCGCGCCCTTTTCGCCTCGCGGGTGAGGAATCGGACCGTCTCCGTCGTTTTCCCGTGCGAAGCCACACGTCGACCACCGGGGAGGCCCCATGATGGAATGCCGCCGATTGACCGTCCGGGTACTGCTGCCGCTCATCCTGGCCGGCGCTGTCGCCGCCGCTCCCCCGCCGGAGCGGATGCACTACCAGGGAGTGCTGCGCGACTCCGCCGACGCGCCGCTCGACGGCTCCTTCGACATGGCGTTCCGCTTCTTCGACGCGGAGCTGGGCGGCAACGAGATCCTGGTCGACCAGCACCTTGCGGCAGGGACGGGCGCGGTCAGCGCCAGCGGCGGACTGTTCTCGGTCGACCTCGGCGGCGGCAACGTGCTCGACGGCGCCGCGGCGCTGCCGGGCGACCCCTACCTCGCCCTGTCCGACGTGTTCCGCGACTTCAGCGACGTCTGGGTGCAGATCGAGATCGACCCCGGCGGCGGCTTCGAGGTGCTGTCCCCGCGGGTCGCCGTCGAAGCCGCGGCCTACGCGCTCAACGCCAGCCACCTCAACGGCCGCGCGGACTCGGAGTTCATCGATACCTCGGGCGCCGGGCAGGTCAAATCGGGCAACCTCCAGATCGCCGAGCTGACGCTCGCGGGCAACAAGATCAACTTCGCCGCCGGCAGCCGCATCGAGGGCTTCGGCGGGATCCTGACGCTGGCCGGGACGGACGTGCGGGTCCAGCAGGACCTCGACGTCGACGGCAACGACATCACGTTCGGTTTTCCGGGTGCCGCGATCCAGGTCGGGACCGACCAGCTGCTGGTCCAAGCCGGCGACCAGGACGGCGACGACCTGGTGCTTCAGGCCGGCAACGAAGGGACGGACGGCCAGATCCAGCTCTTCGGCGACGGCGCGATGAACCTGCGCGCCGGGAACGGAACGTTCCAGTTCATCGACGGCAGCACCGGCGGGATCACGGCCGTGCTCAGTCCGAGCGGTCTGTTCGACCTCGACGGTGAGATGCGACTGCTCGGCCCGCTGGTCTTCGACAGCTCCGGCGCCAGCATCGCTCCGACCGGCGTCTCGCTGATCGTGCAGGGGGGCACCGTCGACGGCGACGACCTGTTCCTCCAGGCCAACGACAACACCGCGCTGGGCGAGATCGGCATCCTGGGCGGCGGGGAGATCTTCCTCACCTCGGGCAACGGCAGCTTCCGCTTCGTCAACGGCGCCAACGGTACTCCGACCGCGACGCTGACCCCGGGCGGCACGTTCGACCTGGAGGGCGAGATGCGGCTGCTCGGCCCGCTGATCTTCGACAGCATGAGTGCCAGCATCGCTCCGACCGGCACGTCGCTGATCGTGCAGGCCGGCACCGCCGACGGCGACGACCTGTTCCTCCAGGCCAACGACAACGACACGCAGGGTGAGATCGTCATCTTCGGCGGTGGACCGATGTCTCTCGAAGCGGGCAACGGCAGCTTCTCGTTCGTCCACGGCAGCGCCGGTGTCGAGACCGCGACGCTGGCGGCCTCGGGCGACCTGCAATTCGACGGCACGCTGACCGCCGGCAGCGAGACCGTCAGTGCGTTCCATCGCTTCGGGACCGGAACGCCCGAGTCCGGCGCGATGACCAACGCGAACGATCTCTACGTCACGGCCGATCTCGAGGTGGACGGGCTGGCCTACCTGAACGGCACGCTCCACGTCGACGACAACGGGCCCGAAGGCGATCAGTCGGTCTACTTCTACGAGGCCGGCTCCGCGACCGGAGAGTTCATCCGCTGGGAGGACGCCGCCGATCGCTTTCGCATCAGCGACGAGCTGAAGCTCGACGCCGCCGAGATCGAGGGCCGCGACGGCGGCAACTTCGAGGTCGTCTCGCTGTCCAGCCTGCATCTCGTCGGGGTCAACGAGGTGCGGACGATGATCGACGACAGCCACACCACCACCACCGCGACGGCCGAGTGGTTCCACGACGGCTCGTTCGCGAACGCGAACAAGCTCGGAGAGCTCCAGGAGGACGGCGACCTGCGCATCGCGGGCACGCTGAGCCAGAGCGTCGCCTTCGACCTGGCCGAGTCGTTCCTGGCCGCCGAGCCGCTGGGCCCCGGCGACGTGGTCGCGCTTGACCCGACGCGCCCCGGCGCGGTGCGGCGCAGCGAGGGCGCCGCCGACGCGCGGGTGCTGGGCGTCGTCAGCACGCGACCCGGCCTGTTGCTGGGCAGCGCCCCGTTCCACTCCGCCGCGCTGCGCGAGACGTGGGGCGAAACGGTCGCCGCCGACTTCGAGGCGCTGCGCGAGGGGCTCAGGCTCAACGTGCTCGACGCGCATCCCGAGCTGCAGCGTGCGTTCGAGGCTCCCGAGGAGGCGCAGCGGATCGAGGCGCTGGCGCTGGAGCGCTTCTTCGCGGAGCGATTCGTGCCCGTGGCGCTGGCCGGCCGGGTGCCGGTCAACGCCGACGCCTCGTTCGGGGCGATCGCGCCCGGCGATCCGCTGGCGCCGAGCCCCACGCCCGGCGTGGCGATGCGGGCCGACGGGTCGGGACCGGTGATCGGCATCGCGCTCGCATCCCTGCCGGAGGGAACCGGGCACGTGCTGGCGTTCGTGCAGCGCCAGTCGGCGTCGATCGCGGTCGCGGCGGAGAATGACGACGAGCCGGGGCCGGCCGCGGAGGCCGACCTCGAGCCGGTCACGGACGGAAACCCGCAGATCGTGCTTCGACACGGCGCGGGAGACGGGGCGCGCTTTTCCATCTTCCGCGGCGGCGAAACGGAAGGCGATCTCGCCGCCGAGGTGTTCCGCGTCGACGAGCAGGGGAACGTCTACGCCCGCGGCGCGTTCCGTCCCGCGGCGATGGACGTCGCCGAGTACTTCCGGGTCAGCGAGCCGGTGGAGACCGGCGACGTGCTGGTCGTCGACCCCGCGGCGCCGGGGAGCTACCGCCGCGGCAGCGTGGCCGGCGACCGGGCCGTGGTCGGCGTGGTCTCGGCCGCGCCGGGCGTCGTGCTGGGCAGCGGGCTCGACCGCATCGCGGCGGCCGATCCGGAGCTGTCCGCGCGGCTCGACCCCCCGCGGCGGGCCGGCGACGACGAGGAGGAGGCCGAGATCTGGCGCGGGTTGCGCGAACGCTTCGAGCGGCTGCACGCGCCCGTGGCTTTGTCGGGCACCGTGCCGTGCAAGGTCGACGCGGGCTACGGCGCGATCCGTACCGGCGACCTCCTGATGACCTCGCCGACGCCGGGGCACGCGATGCGCGCCGACGACGAGGCGCGCGGGACGATCGTGGGCAAGGCGCTCGAGCCGCTCCAGAGCGGCACGGGCGCGATCCGCATCCTGGTCATGTTGCGCTAGCACCGCTGCAGAGGGGAACTCATCGTGAACTGCAAGCAACTTCCGATCATCACCGGACTCGTGCTGCTCGCGGCCGGCCTGTTCTCCGCGCCGTCGGCCCAGGAGGAGAGCGTCCAGCTCCCCGACCTGCGCATCGTCGGCTGGCG
>JBFKMV010000171.1:0-11014 GCA_041629655.1 Candidatus Polarisedimenticolaceae bacterium | reverse complement strand
TACGACCTCGCGCCGCCCACGGTCGACCGCGAGGCGCTGCGGCGGCGCTTCGCGCTCGCGGACGACCGTCCGGTGCTGGTGGCGGGTTCCACCGCGGCCGGCGAGGACGGCCCGGTGCTGGACGCGTACGCCGAAGCGCGCCGGGTCGTGCCGCGAGCGTTTCTGGTCCTGGCGCCGCGGCACCCGGAGCGCGCGCCGGAGGTCGAGCGCCTGGCCCGGGAGCGCGGGTTGCGGCTGGCCCGTCTGTCCTCCGCCGCGGCGGGCCGTGCGGGCGAGTCCCACGACGGCCTGCTGGTGGACACGATCGGGGAGCTGGCCGCGCTGTACGCGCTGGGCCGGGTGGCGTTCGTCGGCGGCAGCCTGGTCCCGGTCGGGGGCCACAACGTGCTGGAGCCCGCGGCGCTCGGCGTCCCGGTCCTGTTCGGTCCGCACACCGAACACGTGCGGGAGCCGGCGGCCGCGTTGCTCGACGCGGGCGGCGCCGTGCGCGTCGAGGACGGGAGCGCGCTGGCGCGACGTTTCCGCGAGCTGCTGGAGGACGGGGGGGCGCGCGCGCGCATCGCCGCCGCCGCGGCGGCCGTGCTGGAGTCGAACCGCGGCGCGCTCGCGCGGACCGTGGCGCTGATCGACGCGATCGACGGGGACCGCGCTTGAGCGGCCGCGGCGGCTCCGCCGTGCTGGCCCCGCTGGGGTGGGCCTACGGAAGGCTGGTCGCGTGGCGCAACCGGCGCTACGACCGTCCCGGGGCGGTCCGCGCCGCCGGCCTCCCGGTGCTCAGCATCGGCAACCTGACCGTCGGCGGGACCGGCAAGACACCGCTCTGCGCCTGGATCTGCCGCCGGCTGATCGAGCGCGGGCGCAAGCCGGCCGTGCTCAGCCGCGGTTACGGGGGCCGCGCCGGCCGCGGTCCCGTCGTGGTCTCGGAAGGACGCGGGCCGATCGTCGCGTCCGTGCTGAGCGGGGACGAGCCGTTCATGCTGGCGCGCACCGTGGAGGGCCTGCGCGTGGTCGTCGGCGCGGACCGCCTGGCCGGTGCCGCGGCGGCCACCGCGCTCGGAGCCGACGTGATCGTGCTCGACGACGGGTTCCAGCACCGCCGGATCGCGCGGGACCTCGACATCGTGTTGCTCGACGCCCGGCAGCCGCTCGATCGGCAGCGGTTGCTCCCCGCCGGCAGGCTGCGCGAGCCCCTGCACGCCCTCGGCCGGGCCGGGCTGATCGTCGCCACGCGTACCGGCTCGCCCGACGACGTGCTGCGCGTGGAGCGCGCGGTGCGGCCCCACAACGAGAGCGCTCCCGTGATCGGCTGCTCCACCCGCGTGGTCGGGTTCGTGGACGCCGCCGGCGCCCCCGCGGCGGCCCCGCGGCGAGCGCTGGCGTTCTGCGCCATCGGAAGCCCCGACGGGTTCCGCCGCGACCTCGAAACGCAAGGTATCGCGCTGGCCGGGTTCCGCGCCTTCCGCGACCACCATCGCTTCTCGCGCCGCGAACTGGCCGCGTTGCGAGCCCGGGCCGAGAGCGCGGGAGCCGTGCTGGTGACGACCGAGAAGGATCTGGCCCGCCTGGATCCAGGCGAGTCGCTGCTGGCGCTGCGTATCGTCCCGTGGCTGACGGATCCGGCGCCGCTGTGTCGCGCCGTGGAGACGGCGCTCGGCGGTGGCGCGCCGTGAACGCGGCCCGGGCGCGTCTCGAGTCGTCGCTGTTCTCGGTCCTGCTGGCCGTGGCGCGGCGGGCCCCGCGTCGGTGGCTGCTGGGCCTGGGAGCCTGGACCGGCCGGCTGGGCTACCGCCTGGACGCTCGCCACCGCCGCATCGCGCTGGAGAACCTGGCGCTGGCCCACGGCGACGCGCTGACCGCGGCCGAGCGCCGCCGCATCGTCCGCCGCTCGTGGGAGCACTTCGGTCGGGTGACGTTCGACGCGCTGGCGCTGGCCCGCTTCTCCAGGGACTCGGTCGGCCGCGAGATCCGCTACGAGGGCCTGGAGCACATCCGCGCCGCCTACCAGCGGGGCCGCGGGGTGTTGCTGTTCTCGGCGCACTTCGGCCACTGGGAGCTGGTGGCGCTGATGCAGGGCCACCTCGGCCTGCCGCTGTCGCTGGTGACGCGGCCGCTCGACAACCCGCTGCTGGAGACGCGGCTGGCCCGGCTGCGCGGCCTGTCGGGCAACCGCGTGATCCACAAGCGCCGCGCGGTCCGCGAGATGCTGCGCGTGCTGGGCGAGGGCTCCGGGGTCGCGATCCTGCTCGATCAGGACGCGCGCGGCGAGGGCGTGTTCGTGCCGTTCTTCGGACGGCCCGCCTCGACCACCCCGACGCTGGCCCTGCTGGCGCTGCGCACCGACGCCGCGGTCGTGCCGGTGTTCTCGGTTCCGCTGGAGGACGGCTCGTACCGGATCGTCTACGAGCCCGCGGTCCCCGTCGAGCGTACGGCCGACCGCGAGCGCGATGTTGTACGATTGACGGCCGAGTGCACCGCGATCATCGAGCGCTGGGTGCGGCGCCACCCCGAGCTGTGGTTGTGGATGCACCGTCGCTGGAAAACGGCGCCGCCGCCGGACGGCCAGCCGGACTGAAGGAGGTACGGCGATCGGAAGCGGCAAGAGCGCGCTCCCGCGAGCGGAACGGCTGGTCGAGCTGGTCGAGGCCTTCGCGCGCCGGCGCGTCGCCGTGCTGGGCGACCTCGGGGTGGACGAGTTCGTGCACGGCGACATCGAGCGCGTCTCGCGCGAGGCGCCGGTGCTGATCCTGCGCGAGCGCGAGATCGTGACCGTTCCCGGAGGCGGCGGCAACGCCGTGGCCAACCTGCGCGCGCTGGACGCGCTGCCGGTTCCGATCGGCGTGGTGGGCAGGGACCCGTCCGGGCGCCGGCTGTTGGCGCGGTTCCGCGAAAGCGGCATCGGCGTGTCTTCGATCGTGGTCGACGGCGATTACCACACGCCGGCCAAGAGCCGCGTCCTCGCCGGCGGGGTGCACACGCGGCGACAGCAGGTGGTGCGCCTCGACCGCGGCGCGGTCCGCGGAGAGCTGCGCCCGGCGCTCGTGCGCGAGCTGCGGCGACGCCTCGAAGTCGCGCTCCGACGCGCCGAGGGCCTGCTGGTCGCGGACTACGGTTACGGTGCGGCCACGCCGGAGCTGGTCGCGGCGGTCCTCGCGCGCCGTCGCGGCCCGCTCGTCTTCACCGTCGATTCCCGCGCCCGCGTCGCCCGCTACGCCGGCGCCGCCGCCTGCACCCCGAACCAGGAGGAGCTCGAGCAGGCGCTCGGCATCGGTCCCGTCGAGGACGATGCCGGGCTGGAGCGGGCCGGCCGCGCGCTGTTGCGCCGCAGCCGTTCCGAGACCGTGCTGCTGACCCGCGGCGCGCGGGGCATGAGCGTGTTCCAGCGCCGCCGTGCCACGGTGTCCATTCCGGCCTACGGCCCGGACGAGGTCGCCGACGTGACCGGTGCCGGCGACACCGTGATCGCGGTGTTCTCGCTGGCGCTGCTGGCGGGAGCGTCCCCCGTCGAGGCGGCCTGCCTGGCCAACTACGCGGCGGGCCTGGTGGTGATGAAGTCGGGCACCGCCACCGTCAGCCGCGCCGAGCTGATGCGGGCGATCCGCGAGGACCTCGCCTGATGCCCGCCCTGGACAAGCTGCTCGAGCGGCCCGCCCTGCTGGCGCGGCTCGGGCCGCTGCGCCAGTCCGGCCGCAGCCTGGCGCTGGCCAACGGCCTGTTCGACCTGCTGCACGTCGGCCACCTGCGCTACCTCGAGGCCGCCGCCGGGGAGGCCGACCTGCTGCTGGTCGCCGTCAACTCGGACGCCTCGGCCCGCCGCCTGCGCGGCCCCGCCCGTCCGATCGTCCCCGAGCGCGAGCGCGCCGAGCTGGTGGCGGGCCTCGGGTGCGTCGACCTGGTCACGATCTTCGACGAGCCGACCGTCGAGCCCCTGCTGCGCGCCCTGCGTCCCGACGTCCACTGCAAGGGCACCGACTACACGCCCGACGAGCTTCCCGAGGCCGCCGTGGCCCGCGAGCTGGGCATCCGCATCGCCATCGTCGGCGACCCCAAGGACCACGCCACCACCGACCTGATCGCCCGCGTCCGCTCCCTCCCCGACTGAGGTCCCCCGCAGCCGGGCGGGCGGACGTTGCGACCCTCGCCGGGGCCTCCAAGCGGCCGATGAGCTCCCGCGACGAGCGAGGAGGCCGCGCGGGAGCGAGGAGCGCAACACGACGTCGCGCGACGAGCGTCCCCGGCGAGGGTCGCAACGTCCGCGCGCCCGGCCCGCGCGGCTCCGAGATCAGCCGTAGATCTCCTGCAAGCTCATCACGTCCAGCTTCCCCGTCCTCAGCGCCCGGATCGCCTCCACCGCCGCATGCCCCCCCGACAGCGTCGTGATCAGCGGCACGCCGCGCTGCGTCGCCGCCGCCCGCAACGCCTTCTCGTCGTAGTACGACTCGCCGCCGTAGGGCGTGTTGATGATCAGCTGGATCTCGCCGTTCTTCATCAGGTCGACCCCGTTCGGCCGCCCTTCGAGCACCTTGTAGACCAGCTTGCACTCGATGCCCTCGGCCTGCAGCGCCGCCGCCGTGCCGCGGGTCGCGACCAGCCGGAACCCGAGCTCGGACAGCCCGCGTGCGATCGGGACCACGTTGCGCTTGTCGTTGTCGTTGACCGACAGGAACACCGTCCCCTCGAGCGGCAGGTGCGCCCCGGCGCTCATCTGCGACTTGGCGAAGGCCAGCCCGAAGTCCGGGGCCACGCCCATCACCTCGCCGGTGGAGCGCATCTCCGGACCCAGCACCGGGTCCACGCCGGGGAACTTGAGGAACGGGAACACCGACTCCTTGACGAACCGCCCGCGGACCTCGGGCTCCTCGCGCAGCCCCAGGTCGGCCAGCGTGCGCCCGACCATCAGCTTGGCCGCGATCGCGGCCAGCGGCACGCCGGTGGCCTTGGCCACGAACGGCACGGTGCGGCTGGCCCGCGGGTTGACCTCCAGCACGTAGACCACGTCGTCTTTCAGCGCGAACTGCACGTTCATCAGGCCGCGCACCTCGAGCGCCCGGGCCAGGCGCCGCGTGTACTCGCGCAGCGTGTCGAGCACCTCGATCACCCGCGGATGGAACGGCGGGATCACGCAGGCCGAGTCGCCGGAGTGGATCCCGGCCTCCTCGATGTGCTGCATGATGCCCGCCACGACGACGTCCTGACCGTCGCACAGCGCGTCGACGTCGACCTCGAACGCGTCCTCGAGGAACCGGTCGAGCAGCACCGGGTGTTCCGGCGAGGCGTCCACCGCCTGCCGCATCGTCTCCTCGAGCTGGTGCTCGCCGTGGGTCAGGAACATCGCGCGGCCGCCCAGCACGTACGAGGGCCGTACCAGCACCGGGTAGCCGATCCGGTTGGCCACCGCGCGGGCCTCCTCCAGCGAGCGCGCGGTGCCCCAGTCGGGAGCGGGAATGTCGAGCTCCCGCAGCAGCTTGCCGAAGCGGTCACGGTCCTCGGCCAGGTCGATCGAGTCGGGCGAGGTGCCCAGGATCCGCACCCCGGCCCGTTGCAGCGGTACCGCCAGGCCCAGCGGGGTCTGGCCCCCGAACTGCACGATCAGCCCCTCCGGTTGCTCGCGGTCCACGATCGCCAGCACGTCCTCCAGCGTCAACGGCTCGAAGTACAGGCGGTCGGAGGTGTCGTAGTCGGTCGACACGGTCTCGGGGTTGCAGTTGACCATGATCGACTCGATGCCCTCCTCCTCGAGGGCGAACGCGGCGTGGCAGCAGCAGTAGTCGAACTCGATCCCCTGCCCGATGCGGTTCGGGCCGCCGCCCAGGATCATCACCTTGCGCCGGTCGGTCGGATCGGCCTCGCACTCCTCCTCGTAGGTCGAGTAGAGGTAGGGCGTCAGCGCCTCGAACTCGGCCGCGCAGGTGTCGACGCGCTTGAACACCGGGACCACGCCGTCCCGCTTGCGCCGTTCGCGGACCTGTTCCTCGGTCGTGTCCAGCAGGTGGGCCAGCTGGCGGTCCGAGTAGCCGTAGCGCTTGGCGCGACGCAGCAGCTCCAGCGGCAGGCCGGGCAGGTCGAACGAGCGCAGCCGCCCCTCGACCTCGACGATCTCCTCGATCTGGGACAAGAACCACGGGTCCACGCCGGTCAGCTCGGCGATCGACTCGACCGACATCCCGCACTGCAGCGCGTAGCGGATGTAGAAGATCCGGTCGACGTTGGGGGTGATCAGCCGCTCGCGGAGCCGCGTCGGCTCGATCGAGTCCTTGCCGTCCGCGCCGAGGCCCGAGCGGCCGATCTCCAGCGAGCGCAGCCCCTTCTGGAGCGCCTCCTTGAACGTCCGGCCGATCGACATCGCCTCGCCGACCGACTTCATCTGCGTCCCCAGCGTCGCGTTGGCCCCCGGGAACTTCTCGAACGCCCAGCGCGGGATCTTGACCACCACGTAGTCCAGCACCGGCTCGAACGAGGACGGCGTCGACTTGGTGATGTCGTTGGGGATCTCCTCGAGCGTGTAGCCGACGGCGAGCTTGGCGGCGATCTTGGCGATCGGGAAGCCGGTGGCCTTGGAGGCCAGCGCCGACGAGCGCGACACGCGCGGGTTCATCTCGATCACGACCATCCGGCCGGTCGCCGGGTCGACCGCGAACTGGATGTTCGAGCCGCCGGTCTCCACGCCGACCTTGCGGATGACCTGGATCGCGGCGTTGCGCATCTCCTGGTATTCCTTGTCGGTCAGCGTCTGCGCCGGGGCGACCGTGATCGAATCTCCGGTGTGGACGCCCATCGGGTCGAAGTTCTCGATCGAGCAGATCACGACGACGTTGTCCGCCAGGTCGCGCATCAGCTCCAGCTCGAACTCCTTCCAGCCGATCACCGACTCCTCGATCAGCACCTCGTGGATCGGGCTGGCGTCGAGGCCGGCCGCGAGGATCTGCTCGAACTCCTCGATGTTGTAGGCCGTTCCGCCGCCGCTGCCCCCGAGCGTGAACGAGGGCCGCAGGATCACCGGGAAGCCGAGCTCCTCGAGGATCGCGCGGGCCTCCCGGGCGTCGTGTGCGGTCCCGCTGCGCGGCGTGGCCAGGCCGATCTCGGCCATCGCGGCCTTGAAGTCCTCGCGATCCTCGGCGATCCGGATCGCGTCCAGGCTGGCCCCGATCAGCTTGACGCCGTAGCGCTCCAGCGCGCCGCGGCGGCCGAGCTCCATGGTCAGGTTGAGCGCGGTCTGGCCGCCCACCGTGGGCAGGATCGCGTCGGGCCGCTCGCGTTCCAGGATCCGCTCGAGGACCTCCGGCGCCAGCGGCTCGACGTAGGTTCGGCGGGCGGTCGCCGGGTCGGTCATGATCGTCGCCGGGTTGGAGTTGACCAGCACGACGTCGAAGCCTTCCTCGCGCAGCGCCTTGCAGGCCTGGGTTCCCGAGTAGTCGAACTCGCAGGCCTGGCCGATCACGATCGGACCGGAGCCGATCACCAGGATCTTCTGGATATCCTTGCGTTTGGGCACCCGCTACACCGTTTCCCTATGAAAAAGGGAGCCCCGGGGGCTCCCCTGTCATCCCGCGCCGTAGCACCCGCATCAGCTCGACTTGGACCCGGCCTTCTTGCTGCCCGCCTTCTTCGCGCTCTTGCTCTGCTTCTTCTTGGTCGTCTTGGCGGTGGCCTGCTTGGTCGTCGTGGCTGCGGCCGTCTTGGCCTTGGTCTTCTTCTTCTTGGAGCTCTTCTTCTTCGGGGCCGGCGCCGTCGCCGCGGCGGCCTTGGCCCGGCGGCCCTTCTTGGCCTTCGGCTCGGCCGGCTGCTCGAGCGTGTCGTGCTCGCCGCCGACCAGCTCGATGATCGCCATCTCGGCGGCGTCGCCGCGCCGCGGCCCGAGCTTGAGGATCCGCGTGTAACCGCCCGGCCGCTGGGCGTAGCGCGCCGACAGCGTATCGAACAGCTTGGCCACCACCTTGCGGTCGTGGATGTGCCGCAGCACCTGGCGCCGTGCGTGCAGGGTCTCGCGCTTGGCCAGCGTGAGCAGCCGCTCGGCGAACGGGCGCAGCTCCTTGGCCTTGCTCAGGGTCGTCGTGATCTGTTCCTTGTCGAACAGGCTGGTCGACATGTTCCGCAGCATCGCAACCCTGTGCGCGGTCGTTCGCCCCAGCTTCCTGCCCGCAACGCGGTGTCTCATGCCAAACGCCTCTCGCCGGGCGCCCCGTTTACGTGGAGCGCGTCTTGAGCTTCTTCAGGTCGATGTCCATGCCGAGCGACAGTCCCATCTCGGCCAGGATGTCCTTGATCTCGTTGAGCGACTTGCGGCCGAAGTTCTTGGTCTTCAGCATCTCGCCCTCGCTCTTCGTGACCAGGTCGCCGATGGTCTTGATGTCGGCGTTCTTCAGGCAGTTGTAGGAGCGGACCGACAGTTCCAGCTCGTCCACCGAACGCCCGAGCTGGTCGAGCAGCCGCTCGTCCTCGGTGGTCGGGAAGTCGAGCTCCTCCTCCGGCGCCTCCTCGAAGTTGATGAAGATCGCCATGTGGTCCTTGAACAGCTTCGCCGCCTGGGCGATCGCGTCCTGGGGCCGGATCTCGCCGTTGGTCCAGCACTCCAGCGTCAGCTTGTCGTAGTCGGTGGTCTGGCCCAGCCGGGCGTCCTCGACGGTGTAGTTGACCTTGCGCACCGGCGAGTGGACCGAGTCCACCGGGATGAAGCCGATCCCCAGGTCGTCGTCGAAGTTGCGGTCGGCGCTGACGTAGCCGCGCCCCCGCCGGACCCGCATCTCGATCACCAGCTTGCCCTCCTCGGAGAGCGTCGCGATGTGCACGTCGGGGTCGAGCACCTCGACGTTGGCGCTGGTCTGCAGGTCGCCGGCCTTGACGTCGCGCGGCCCCTCGACGCTCAGCGTCATCGTCTCGGCGTGGTCGCTGTGGACCCGCAGCGGGACCTGCTTGAGGTTGAGGATGATGTCCGTGGTGTCCTCGACCACGCCCGGGATCGACGAGAACTCGTGCAGCACGCCGTCGATCTTGACCGCGGTGATCGCCGCGCCCTCGATCGAGGACAGCAGGATCCGCCGCAGCGCGTTGCCGATCGTGGTGCCGAAGCCGCGTTCGAACGGCTGGGCGTGGAAGCGACCGTAGTTCTCGGTCAGGGTCGCTTTGTCGACCTCGAGCCGCTTGGGCTTTTGAAATCCCTTCCAGAGCATCCGCGCTCCTCCTCTGTCCGCTATTTCGAATACAGCTCGACGATGAGCTGCTCCTGGATCGGCATCGTGATGTCTTCCCGCGTCGGCAGGTGCTTGACCGTACCCTGGAACTGCTCGGGGCTCAGCTCGAGCCACGGCGGGATCCCACGGCCGGAGGCCGTGTCGAGGCAGATCTTGATCTCCTCGTTCTTGCGGCTCGACTCGCGCAGCGTGATCACGTCGCCCGGGGTGACCAGGCTGGACGGGATGTCGACCTTGCGTCCGGCGATCTGGAAATGCCCGTGGGCCACGAGCTGCCGCGCCATCATGCGCGACGAAGCGAAGCCCAGCCGGTAGACGACGTTGTCCAGGCGGCGCTCGAGCATCTGCAGCAGGTTCTCACCGGTGATGCCCTTTTTCTTCGCCGCCTTGGCGAAGTAGTTACGGAACTGCCGTTCCAGAACGCCGTACATCCGCTTGACCTTCTGCTTCTCGCGCAGCTGGATGCCGTACCCCTGGATCTTCGTTCTCCGCCTGCCGTGCTGCCCCGGGGCGTAGCCGCGCCGCTCGAAGGAGCACTTCTCCTTGAAGCAGCGGTCGCCCTTGAGGAACAGCTTCATGCCCTCGCGGCGGCAAAGCCGGCAGACCGATGCGGTGTGTCTGGCCATGGTCCAGTCTCCTCGTGCTCGTCAGACGCGCCGGCGCTTCGGCGGGCGGCAGCCGTTGTGCGGGATCGGGGTGACGTCCTTGATCGACCTCACGTCGAGGCCGGTCGCCTGCAGCGCCCGCACCGCGGATTCCCGTCCCGCGCCGGGTCCCTTGACCCGCACGTCCACGCTGCGCATGCCGTGGTCGCGGGCCTGGGAGCCGGCGTTCTGGGCCGCGGTCTGGGCCGCAAAGGGCGTCCCCTTGCGAGAGCCCTTGAACCCCTGCCCGCCGGCCGACGCCCAGCATACGACGTTGCCCGACGGGTCGGAGATCGTCACGATCGTGTTGTTGAAGGTGGCGTGAACGTGCACGATCCCGTGCGGCACGTTCTTCTTTTCCTTGCGGCCGCCCTTCTTGCCCGTAGCCTTGCCTGCTTTCGCCATCAGTCGTTACCTCGATCAGCCCTTCTTGCCCGTGGTGCGCTTCTTGCCCTGGATCGCACGTCGGGGTCCGCGACGCGTCCGCGCGTTGGTATGAGTCCGTTGGCCGCGGCACGGCAGATTGCGCCGGTGGCGCATGCCGCGGTACGAACCGATCTCGATCAGGCGCTTGATGTCGAGCGACACCGCCTTGCGCAGGTCACCCTCCACCTGGCCTTCCTGGTTGATCGTTCGCGTGATGCGCAGGACCTCGTCCTCGCTGAGATCCTTGACCTTGGTCGCCGGATCGACCTTGGCTTTCTCGAGCAGCCGCGTCGCCCGCGCCCGCCCGATGCCGAAGATGTAGGTCAGTCCGATCTCCACCCGCTTGCTCGGGGGAAGGTCCACACCTGTGATACGTGCCACGGCTAAGCTCCTTCTCGGGCGCCCGTCAACCCTGGCGCTGCTTGTGCTTCGGGTTCGGGCACAGCACGCGCACCACGCCCCGGCGTTTCACGATCTTGCACTTGTCGCACATCTTCTTGACGGAAGCCCGTACCTTCATGATCTCTCCGTATCCTCTCCGCGCCGGCCGCTACTTGTAGCGGTAGACGATCCGGCCGCGAGTCAGATCGTACGGCGACAGCTCCACCAGGACCCGGTCTCCGGGAAGGATGCGGATGAAGTGCTTGCGCATCTTTCCCGAAATGTGGGCCAGGACACGGTGCTTGTTCTCGAGCTCCACCCGGAACATGGCATTCGGCAGCGGCTCGATCACCGTGGCCTCCACCTGTATCGCCTCTT
>JBFKMV010000170.1:0-11019 GCA_041629655.1 Candidatus Polarisedimenticolaceae bacterium | reverse complement strand
GACTGCCTCTGTCGGGTAACGCGAAAGAACCCGGTTCGGTCCGCAATGGTCCTGGCACGCGGCGATCCGGAATAGGAGACTGAGCCAGGTTCTTTTCGAGACGACCTCCGGAGCGTGGACGGAGGACGGCCATGAGCGATGCGCGCAGCCGGGCGACGGCGATCGTCGCCAGCCTCGGGGGCGAAGCGCAAGCGCCCCGGGCGACGCCGGACGAGCTGATCCCGCTGGTCTACGACGAGCTGCGTGGACTGGCCCGCGGATTCCTCGCCCGCGAGCGCCCCGACCACACCCTGCAGGCGACGGCGCTGGTCCACGAGGCCTACCTGCGCCTGATCGATCAGACGCGCGTCGACTGGCGCGGACGCACCCACTTTCGCGCGATCGCGGCGCGGATGATGCGGCGAGTGCTGATCGACCACGCGCGGCACCGCGCGGGAGCGAAGCGCGGAGCCGGCTGGCGGCGCGTCACGCTGGGCGACTCGCTGGCGGGTCCGGCGGATCCCGAGCTGGATCTGGCGGAGCTGATCGGGGTCGACGTTGCGTTGCGCCGGCTGGCGGAGCGCGACCCGCGACAGGCACGCTGTCTCGAGCTGCGATTCTTCGGTGGGCTGATGACCCGGGAGATCGCCGAGGCGGTCGGCGTCTCGACGCGCACGGTCGAGGGCGATCTGTTGCACGGGCGCGCCTGGCTGCGACGCGAGCTGTCGCGGGAGGGTGGATCGTGAGCCCGCTCGATCGCCACGAGCGGGCCAAGGAGCTGTTCCTGGAGGCCTGCGAGCGGTCGCCCGAGGACCTGCGCCGGTTCCTCGACACCGCATGCGGCGACGATCCGCCGCTGCGCCGCGAGGTGGAGTCGTTGCTGCGCTTCCGTGGATCGCCCGAACGGTCGGATCTCCTGCCGGGCACACTCGAGCTGCCCTCCGCAGATCCCGGGGCGCGGATCGGCCCCTACCGCCTGCTCGGCCGGCTCGGCGAGGGCGGTATGGGCGAGGTCTGGGAAGCCGAGCAGCGCGAACCGATCCGGCGCCGCGTCGCGCTGAAGCTGATCAAGGCCGGCATGGACACGGCGCAGGTCGTGGCGCGCTTCGAATCCGAGCGCCAGGCACTGGCGCTGATGGACCACCCCAACATCGCGCGGGTCTTCGACGCCGGCGCGACGGAGTCCGGGCGGCCCTACTTCGTGATGGAGTACGTGCGCGGCGAACCGATCCACGTCTACTGCGATCGCCACAACCTCAGCGTGCCGGAGCGACTGGAGCTGATGCTCCAGGTTTGCGAGGGCGTGCAGCACGCGCACCACAAGGGAATCATCCACCGCGACATCAAGTCCTCCAACGTGCTGGTCGAGGTGGTCGATGACCGTCCGGTGCCCAAGATCATCGACTTCGGCGTGGCCAAGGCGACCCAGCAGCAGTTGACCGAAAAGACGATGTTCACCGCGCTCGGCGTGTTGATCGGCACGCCGGAGTACATGAGCCCCGAGCAGGCCGACCCGGCAGTTCACGACATCGACACCCGCACCGACGTCTACTCGCTGGGCGTGGTGCTGTACGAGCTGCTGGTCGGAGCGTTGCCGTTCGACTCCGAGACGCTGCGCGAAGCCGGCTTCGACGAGATCCGCCGCCGGATCCGCGAGGACGAACCCGTGAAGCCGAGCACCCGCGTGACCACGCTCGGCGAGGGCTCCGCGGAGACCGCGTCCCGGCGCAAGACCGATCCGTCCTCGTTGCGGCGGCTGCTGCGAGGCGACCTGGACTGGATCACGATGAAGGCGCTGGCGAAGGAGCGTTCCCGCCGCTACGGCTCGCCGATGGACCTGGCAGCCGACATCCGCCGCCACCTCGCCCACGCGCCGGTCGAGGCCGGCCGCCCCGGGGCCGTTTACCGCGCCCGCAAGTTCGTCCGCCGGCACCGGTTCGGCGTGATCGCGGGCGCCGTCGTCGTCGCGACCCTGCTCGTCGGCATCGCCGGAACGTCGATCGGGATGCTGCGCGCCAAGCGGGAGGCGCAAACCGCCCGGCGCGTCGCCGACATCCTGGCCGGCACCTTCACGGAGCTGAATCCGTTTCAGGCCGGGGCGGTGGTCGCCACGCCGGAAGCGATGCTCGAGCGCGGGACCGAGCGGATCGAGGCCGAGCTGGCGGACGAGCCGCTGGTCCAGGCGCGCCTGTTCGACGTCATGGGGAACGCCCTCGCGGCCTACGGCCGCTACGACCGCTCGCGCGAACTGCTGGAGCGGGCCGTCGCGCTGCGCCGGGAGCACCTGGGCGCCGAGCACGCTTTGACCCTCGGCAGCATGACCCACCTCGGCAATCTGTACTGGGTCACCGGCGACTATCCGGCCTCGCGCGAGCTGCACGAGCGGATCCTGGCGATCCGCGAGCGGAACCCGGTCCCGGGCGAGCTGGCGATCAGCGCCAACCTGCAAAGTCTCGGCCGGCTGCACTGGAAACTGTCCGAGTTCGAGCAGGCCCATGCGCTGTTCGAGCGATCGCTGGTCCTGCACGAGGCCGCCCTCGGGCCCGACCACCTCGCGGTCGCCTACGACCTGTTCTGGCTGGGGACGGTCGAGATGGACACCATGGACTACGGGGCCGCTCGATCGCACATGGAGCGGGCGGCGCAGATCGGTGAGCGGGAGCTCGGACCGGACCATCCCGAGGTCGCCAACGCCGCCTTCCAGATCGGGCTGCTGTACTGGAGGATGGGCGAGCGGGACGCCGCCCGGGAAAAGCTGGAACGCGCGCTCGCGATCCACGAGCGGGGAATCGGACCCGACAACCCGGCGACCGCGTTCCCGTTGAACGAGCTGGGCGTGCTGCTGACCGGCGAGGGCGAGTACGAACGGGCGCGGGCGCTGATCGAGCGCGCGAAGACGATCCGCGAGAAGACGCTCGGACCGGACCATCCCGACCTGGCGTGGAGCCTCACGGCACTGGCGTACCTCGAGATCGAAACGGGAAACCTCGAGGCCGGGCAGCGCCTGCACCGGCGCGCCCTCGAGATCCAGGAGCGCGCCTTCGGACCCGAACACTACGAGGTGTCGCGGGTCTACGGCTTTCTGGCCTGGGCGGAGCAACGCGTCGGCAACTGGGCCGAGGCGCGGCGTCTGCGCGACCGGCAGATCTCGATCCTGCGCAACGTGTTCAGCGACGGGCACCGACGACTGGTGGAGCCACTGTATCAACGGGCGCGCCTCGCGGCCCGCGAGGGTGAGCCCGAGCGGGCGCTGGAGCTGCTGCGCGAGGCGCTGGCGTGTGGCTACCGCGGCGACCCGATCGGTGGCGAGGACGACTTCGACACCCTGCGCCGACATCCCGGGTTCGAGGCGCTCGTCGCCGGCGTCACCGCCGCCCGTTAGCCTGCGGTTTCGGTCACGATTCCATCGCGTCGTAGAGCCACGCCCGCGCGGCGGCCCAGGTCCGCTTGACGGTGCGCGGTGACAGCTCCAGCGCCTCGGCGGTCTCCTCGACGGTCAGCTCGGCGAAGTAGCGCAGCTTGACCACGTCGCTCATCCGCCGGTCGTGCCGCTCCAGCCGCGTCAGCGCCTCGTCGAGCGCGAGCACCTCCTCGGCCACCGGCTCGCGCGTCGCGACGTCGTCCTCCAGCGTCACCGGGCGCCGGCCGCCGCCGTGCTTGAGCCGCCCGCGCTGTCGGGCGCGGTCGATCACGATGCGCCGCATCGCCTCGGCGGCCGCGGCGAAGAAGTGGCCGCGGTTGTCCCAGCGCAGCTCGGCGTCGCCGACCAGGCGCAGGTAGGCCTCGTGGACCAGCGACGTCGGCTGGTGCGGCGCACCGCGCCCCTCGCGGGCGACGCGGGCCCGGGCCAGCCGCCGCAGCTCGTCGTAGACCAGCGGCAGCAATTCCTCGGTCGCCCCGGCCTTGCCGGCGCCGATCTCCCGCAGCAGTCGCGTCACCTCACGGGGAGCATCGTCGGCCACGGGGTCCATAGTACACTCGCGCCAGACGCCATGAACGATCAGCCGTGGGACGGCCTGTGGGACCTGTTCCACCGGGCCCTCGAACAACCCCCCGACGAGCGCGCCGCATTCCTGGACCGACGCTGCGGTGACGACGTCGAGCTGCGCCGACGCCTCGAGCGCCTGCTGGCGGCCCACGAACGGTCCGACGGCGTGCTGGAGGACGTCGACCGCGCGACTCCGCGGGACTGGAGCGATCCGCTGGTCGGTCAGCGCATCGGACGCTACCGCATCGTGGACGCGATCGGCGAAGGCGGGATGGGGATCGTCTACGACGCCCGCCAGGAGCAACCCGTCGAGCGTCGCGTGGCGCTGAAGCTGATCCGCCCGGGCATGGACACCCGCGAGATCGTGGCGCGCTTCCACACCGAGCGGCAGACCCTGGCGCTGATGGACCATCCCTCGATCGCCCGGATGTTCGACGCCGGCGCGACCGACTGGGGCCGCCCCTACGTCGTGATGGAGTACGTCGACGGGAGCCCGGTGACCGACTACTGCGACGAGCACCGGCTCGGCGTCGACGAGCGGCTGGCGCTGTTCCTCGAGATCTGCGACGGCGTCCAGCACGCGCACCAGCGCGGGATCATCCATCGCGATCTCAAGCCGTCGAACCTGCTGGTCTCGGCCCGCGACGGGGGGCACGCCGTCAAGATCATCGACTTCGGCGTCGCCAAGGCGATGGACCAGGCCGCTCCGGAGGCCGGGGTCACGACCGTCGGGACCTGGATCGGCACGCCGGAGTACATGAGCCCCGAGCAGGCCGGGCCGGCGGCGCGCGACGTCGACACCCGCAGCGACATCTACGCCCTGGGCATGCTGCTGTACGAGCTGCTGGCCGGCGTGCTCCCGTTCGACCCGCGCGAGTTCCGCTCCTCGGGCATCGAGGAGATGCGGCGGCGGATCCGCGAGCAGGCGCTGCCCCGCCCCAGCGCGCGGCTGGCGGCGCTCGAAGACGCCGAGGCGCGGGCCGTCGCGGAGCGGCGCGGCACCGACCGCGGCGCGCTGGTCAAACGGCTCGCCGGCGATCTGGACTGGATCGTGCTCAAGGCGCTGGAGAAGGAGCGCGCGCGGCGCTATGCCTCGGTCACCGAGCTGACCGGCGACATCCGCCGCCACCTCGCCGACGAGCCGGTGCTGGCCGGCCCGCCGGGGACGGGCTACCGCCTGAGGAAGTTCGTGCGGCGTCATCGTTTCGGCGTCGCCGTCGCGGCCGCGGGGCTGGCGGTGCTGATCCTGTTCGCCTCCACGGCGGCGGTTCAGGCCACGCGTATCGCACGGGAGCGCGACCGCGCCAATCAGGAGGCGGAACGCGCGAGCCGCGAGGCCCGCACGGCCCAGCGGGTGTCCGAGTTCCTGGTCAGCCTGTTCAAGGTCGCGGACCCGACCACCGGACGGCGCGACACCATGACGGCGCGCGAGATCTTCGACCTCGGCGCGAAGTCGCTGGAGCAGCAGCTCGACGACGAGCCGGAGGTCAAGGCGCTGATGCTGGCCACGATCGGCGTGGTCTACGGCAACCTCGGGCTCTACCCGCGCTCCGCGGCGATGTTCGAAAAGGCGCTGGCGCTGCGGCTCGAGCTGCACGGCGAGGAGCACCTCGAGGTCGCCCGGGCGCTGCACCAGCTCGGGGCTGCCCGCAGCTCGCTGGGCGAGTTCGAGCAGGCGCGCGGGCTGTACGAGCGCGCCCTGGCGATCCAGGACCGGTTGCTGCCGCCGGACGACCCGCAGGCCGTGGAGACGCTGTCCGCCCTGGCCAACGCGCTGAAACGTCTCGGCCGGTACCGCGAGGCGGCGCGGATCCAGGAGCGCGTGCTGTCGGTTTTCGAGGCCACCTACGGGCCCGACGACGCGCGCGTCGCCGTCGCCGCGCGTGATCTGGGGCTGATCCACGTCGACGCCAAGAACCTCCCCGCCGCCCGCGCCGCCCTGGAGCGCGCCCTCTCGATCCTCGAGCGCACCCGTGGGCCCGACGACACGCAGGTGGCCTACGTGCTCAACGGCCTGTCGATCGCGCACTGGCAGGAAGAGAACTACGCCGCCGCGCGCCCCCTGCTGGAGCGCTCGATCTCGATCCTCGAAGCCACCTACACGGCCGAGCATCCCCTGACGCTGGGCCTGCGCGGCAACCTGGCCCGGCTGCTCCAGGACATGGGCGACCTCGAGGCCGCACGGCCGTTGTACGAGACCACGCTGCGGGGCCAGCAGAAGCTGCTCGGCCCCGATCACCCCGACCTCGCCTTCACGCTGGCCAACCTCGGGAGCCTGCTTCGTGACACGGGCGATCTCGCGGCTGCCGAGCGGCTGTACCGCCGCGCGATCCGGATCCGCGAGACGCGGCTGGGCCCGGAGCACCCCCGGCTGGCCGACACGCTGGAGGGCTACGCGAAGCTCCAGCGCGCCCGCGGCAACGCCGCGGAGGCGGAAGCGCTGGAGCGGCGGGTCCTGCAAATCCGCGAAAAGTCCGCGGCCGAGAGCCCCTGAGCCTCTTTTTCTCCTCCGCGTGGCCCCGTCCCCGCCGCGACGACGCATGGGTGGGTACAGACGCCCGGGTTCCAGGACCCGCACGAGGAGAACACCATGAGACATCGAACCATCACGGGGTTACTGCTGCTGTCGGCTTGCATCGTCGCCGCTCCGGCGCTCGCCGCCGAGGGACGCATCCCGATCTGGCAGCCGACCCTGATCACCGATCCCGGCAGCTACGTGGTGACCCGTAACATCACGGGGCCCGGCACGATCATCGACGTCGAGACCGAGGGCGTGACGATCGACCTCAACGGCTTCGTGCTGGAGACGACCGACCCCACGGCGGCCGTGATCCGGCTGCGGCCGAGCCCGGTCGACATGCGGAACGACGGCGGGGTCTCGATCTCGGGATCCGGCACGCTGAGCGGCGGCACCGGAGTCGACGCCGCCAACATCTCGAGTTTTAACATCAAGACCTTCAGGGGGGAAGATCTGATTCACTTGCTGCCGGATGAACATGCGATCAAGAGCGAGAACATCAAAGAGGTCATGATCGGCGGAGTCTCGGCAAAGATGGTGGCCGCGGCGATGAATGCCGCGATCCGGATCACCAACGCCCGCAAGGCCCATCTCAGCAACCTCAACATCGACGGCGGCAATCCCGCGATCGAGCTGGTGGGCAACCTGACCGGTCCGACCACCGGCAGCGCGGAAAAGATCAACATCCACGATGCCGATGGTGTGGCGTTCAACGTCATCAACGCCAGCGGCTTCAGTGTCAAAGACTTCAACATCGACGAGGCGGCCAGCCACGGGGTGCTGTTCCAGGGCTGCGACGCGTGCAAGGCCGAAGACGGCGCCGTGCAGGACGCGGGCGGCGACGGGGTGCGGGTGGAGAACTCGATCGCGGTCTTCCTGGCCAACTTGCAGGTGGTCCGCGCAGTGAACGGGATGTTCATCGATGCGTTGTCGCAGGGCGCTACGGTCATCGGCGCCGGCCTGCACTTCTCCACCACCGGCTACGGGCTGGTCAACCACGGCAGCCAGACCCACGTCAACGAGGGCAACTTCAGCGGCAACCCATCGGGCGGCGTGCGCAACGACGGCAGCCAGCTGAGCATCCAGAACTCGACCGGGCGGGGCAACGGCGGCCCGGGGCTCGACGACTTGGGCTTCGACACATGGTCCGAGCACAACTGCCTCGATACGTGATCGGGCGCGGAGGTGACACCATGAACCGCTCGCCGCTGTTGACGCTGCTGCTGCTGATCGCCACCGCACCGGCGCTGGCGCAGTCGGCCTCGTTCCACTTCGTCCCCGACGTGCCGACCGACGTGGGCGGCTCGACGTTCCTGCCCTGGGAAGTCGTGTTCCACGATGCGGGCGGCGGAACGTACGCCTCGACCCTGGTGCTGCCGGGCGATCCACCGGTCGCGGCGCTCCACCGCATGCAGTCCGGCGACTGGCTGCTGGCCGTGGAGGTGCCGACCGATCTTGGCGGGGCGACCTACGGCCCGCGTGACGTGGCGCGCTTCGACGGGGCCGTGTACTCGTCGTTCTTCGACGGCGCGGCCAACGGGGTTCCGGACGGCTCGGCAATCGATGCGCTACTGCTCGACGGTGGCGACGGTGGGGACCTCGTGGTCAGCTTCGACGTCACCACGAGCATCGCCGGCGCGGACTACGGGCCGAACGACCTGGTGCGGTTCGCAAGCGGCGCGTTCTCGTCGTTCTTCGACGGGGACGCGGCCGGCATCCCGCAGGGCAGCAACGTCGTCGGCGCCGATCTCGACGGCGCCGACGTGGTGCTGGCGCTTGACGTGCCCACCGATCTCGGCGGAACGACGATCCTCCCGGGCGAGCTGGTGGCGTGGGACGGCGTGACGTTCACGCGGACCCACTCCGATGCGGCCTGGCCGCCGGGCAGCGTGCTCGGCGGCTTTGCGCTACAGCAGGCGGCCGGCGGCGGTCCCGGCACCGTTCCGGCGACGCTGCTCGTGGCCAAGGTCGCGCCCGGCGTGATCAACCTGAGCTGGCAGGTCAGCTGCGCCCCTGGCGCCACGGACTACGGCATCTACGAAGGCCAGATCGGCAACTGGTACAGCCACGCCCAGATCGACTGCACCGACGACGGCGCCGACCTGAGCGAGGACGTGACCACGGCGGCCGGCGACCGCTATTACCTGGTGGTGCCCCACGACGGTGCGGGCAACGAGGGCTCGTACGGGACCGACTCGGCGGCGGCGGAGCGGCCGGCCGGGGCGGCGGTCTGCCAGGCGGTACAGCTGACCGGGGCCTGCCCCTGAGTCGTTCCGTGTCTCCTGCGGTGCGAGGGGCCCCGGCGTGTCGTACGGCGGGGAGAACGGGTTCCTGGCGTCGAAGCAGACCTATACGCGGGCGGCGGAGTAGGCGTCGCGGGAGCGCCGGCGGCGCCACCGTCGCACCGCGACGACGCCGAGCGCGAGCAGCAGCGCTGCCGCAGCCAAGGGGAGCCACCGCCGCGGGGCGCCGCGGACCGGGGCGACGTCGCCGTTGCCCAGCACCACCAGTCCGGCCCACGAAGCCGCCGGCGCGCCGGTCCGGATACGCTCCCGCTGGGCCTCGCGGAGCGCCGCCCCGAGGGTCGCCCCGCGGCCAAGGTGGCGATAGAAGCTCTCGAACAGCGCGGCGGCCTCGTCGTCGCGCAGCGGCCACAGGCTGCCCACGACGGTCCCCGCGCCGGCCTGGAAGAACGCCCTGGCCAGTCCCAGCACCCCCTCGCCGCCGATCACCACTCCGGAGGCGCTGCGGCACGCCGACAGCACCACGGCCTGGTCGGCGGCCAGGTCCAGCTCCACGATCTCGCGGATCTGGAGCAGCCCGTCCTCGTCGTCGGCACCCGGGGCCAGCAGGATCGCCGAGCGGTCGGGGTGCACGTCGTCGACCAGCGCGTGCGCGGCGAAGTGCAGCACGCCGAACCGGGCCAGGGGCGTTTGCTTGATCCGGCGTTCGGTCGCCTGCTCCCCGGCCAGCAGCCGACTGCCGCTGCCGAGAGACCGTAGGATCGATCGTCCCTCCTCCCGCGCGTGCGGAAGCGGTCCCAGCCGCAACGACCTGGCCAGCGACGAGGAGCGTTCCCTCGGTCCCTCCGGCGCGTCGCGCGGTTCGCCGCCGACGAACCGGGGATCCGCGATGACCAGGGCAGGCCGCTCCGTCGCCGGCGGCGCGCCCTCGCTCCAGCGCAGCCAGGCCGTGGCCGACGGTACGATCGAGATCCGGTAGAGCAGCGCGAGGGGGTCGCCGGTCGGCGCAGCTCTCAGGGCGCCGAAGGGCAGGAAGTGCAGCGGTCCGTCCGGCACCACGACGAGCCGGTCGACCTGCTGCGGCAGATCGGACAGCGCCGTCCCCACCAGGTCCCGGTGCAGCTGCATCGCGGCGCCGGTCTCCGTGCCGTCTCGGCGGTCGAACAGGCCGCGGAACAACCGGATCGCGTGATCCAGCGTCGCGGCGTCAGGCACCGGATAGACGCGGGCGTCGTCTCGCGTCAGGACCAGCAGCCAAGGCTCCGCCTCGTCGGACCCCATGCCGGCGGGAAGCTGGAACGACAGCAGCGCCTGGTCCGTATCGAGCGCCGCTCGCAGCCGCTCCAGCGACGGAAAGCCGGGCTGCCGCAAGGCCGCGAAGGAAGCATCCGACCGCGCCAGCTCGTCCCGCAACTCGGCCTCCTCGGTCTCCAATCGCTCCAGCTCGAGCAGGGTCGCGTCGCGAGCCGCATCCACGAGCCCCGGACCCAGCAGGCGACGCTGCACGTCGACGATCTCCAGGATCACCGCGGCGCGCCGCTGCGCGACGGGACCCACGGGCGCCAGCACGCCGGCGGCCCGCGCGCCGTCCAGCGCGTCGAGCAGCGTCCGCGCGCGCTGCCGTTCGATGACCCGCAGCGCCCGGTCGAGATCGTCGCTCGCGGGCGTCCACGACGTGCCGTCGAGCGACAGCAGGCGCGAGGCCAGCTCGTAGTAGAAGCCACGCCACGTGCTGAAGGTCCGCGCGCGCACGTTCGAGTCGGGCTGCAGGTTCCGCACCGCCTCGATCGCGTTCAGCGCGGCAAGCGAATCCGCGATGGCCTCGTCTCGGGGGCCGCTGGTCCAGCGCATCCGCGCGCGTATCAGGGAGTCGCGCGCGACATCGCCGGAACTTCCGTGGCGGCGTGCCAGCGCAATCGCCTCTTCGATGCGCTCGAAGGCTTGCACGGGATCGACCTCGATCAGGCTGGCCGCAACACCGCGCAGCCCCATCTGCAGGTTGGCGAACGTCTTCAGCTCGCGGGCGATCTCGAGCGACCGCCGGGCGTGCTCGATCCGCTCCTCGCCCTCGGTGACGAAGGACAGGTCGTAGCACGCGCTGCTCTCGATGACCCGGTTTCCGCCCGCGACGGCGACGTCGAGCGCCGCGCGCGCCAGCTCCTTCCGCCGCTCGCGGTCCAGCCCCAGCCGGCCCGCGATGAAGGCGATGTTGCGTCGCGGCACGGCTTCGTCGAACGCGGCGCCGCGCGCGCGCAGCAGCTCGGCTTCGCGGTCGTAGTAGTCCAGCGCGT